>NZ_JBSPSR010000010.1:0-69612 GCF_059623105.1 Halorubrum orientale
TGTTGGTCTTACACTCAGTGTAGGAGGTGTCGGACCAACAGTAGTCGGCGGTTCGGTTCGCGCAGTACAGGTATTGCTCGGCGGTTCGGCGGAGTGCGTTGCGTTGCTCGTCGGAAACAACGAGCTTCACGACGGGGGTTCGACGCACATCCATGTCTTCAGAGAGTACTCAACGGTACTTATAGGCTTGGGAGTCGGTCGGTCGCAGTGTAGCGGTTGTGTAGTCCCATGTCGGTTTCCTCCCCGACCTACTCGCTCACTCCGTTCGCTCCTTGAGGTCGGGGGCTCCACCTCGAAAATGCTGAGCCCAAAGCAACAGCTGTTCGCTGCCATCCTCTGACAGAAGGGGGAGTGAACGGGTGATACCGTGAACCGACCGTTCGATCTACTCTCGTTCCCCCGGATCCACGTTACACACGCGCAGGCCACCAACGCAACGGTGGTAGCCTACGGTGATTCCCCCCAAAATGACGTTCATAGCAGATGGTATTGAACCGCACGTCATCATATGATTATCGTATAAACAGACAAACAAGAGCGGCGAGTCCAACCACCTGAGAGCGGTCCGTTGTCATCGGCGGTGTCAGGGGTGATAGCTACATGACTGGGTCTAGAATCGCCACGGCCGTCGCGTGATTGGTCGCTCTACGGTTCCCCACTCACGAGGTCGCGTCCGGAAACGACACCCGTATCTCGGTGCCGTCGTCCGGGAGGAGGCACGCGCCGTCGAACGCCTCCTGTGCGTCCTGCCGGATCGCCGACGCGTCGCCGGCGTACCGCGAGGAGATGTGAACCAATGCCAGCCGAGCGACGTCGGCCCGGCGCGCGATCGTCCCGGCCTCCCGACCCGTTGAGTGGGCGGTCTCGCGGGCGCGACCGGCCATGTCGTCGGCGAACGTCGCGTCGTGGATCAACAGATCGGCTCCCTCGGCGACCGCGACCGTCTCGTCTATCGGGCGGGTGTCTGCGGTGTACACGAGCGTCCGGCCGGGCCGCGGCGGGCCGACGACCTGCTCGGGTTCGACCACGGTGCCGTCCTCAAGTTCGACGGTCTCACCAGCGTGGAGCCGACCGAACGCGGGGCCGACTGGGACGCCGAGCTCCTCGGCGTGAGGGCGGTCGAACCGGCCCTTCCGGTCGTCCTCGGCGAGGGCGTACCCTTGCGAGCGCGTGCGGTGGGCCGTCTCGAAGGCGGACACCGTGTACGCGTCGGCCTCGTAGGCGACCTCGCCCGGCGCGACCTCCTCGATCCGCACGGGAAACCGCGGCTGGTGGCCCGCCGCGTGGACCAGCGCGTCGAGGTCCCCGCTCGTGCCCGGCGGACAGTAGATCGTGAGCGGCTCGGTGCGGTCGGTGAACCCGAGCGTCTGGACGAGCCCCGGGATGCCGAGGATGTGGTCGCCGTGGAGGTGCGAGACGAAGATCCGGTCGACGCCGAAGCCGGTCCCGAAGCGCATCATCCCACGCTGGGTGCCCTCGCCGCAGTCAAACAGCAGGTGGTCGCCCTCGCGGTTGACGAAGAGGGCGCTCGGGGCGCGCTCGGTGGTCGGAACGGCCCCGCCCGTCCCGAGGAACGTGACGCGAAGAGACATATCCGCCCTGTGGCCGGCGCCGGTTTACCCCTTTCGAGCCGGCCGTGTGGGTCGAGCCACCGGTGTGTGCCGACCCGGCCGGGACCGTCACCCGTATCTACTCTTCGCATGGCGTCTCGACGCGTTCGGTCGAAGCCGACATGTGTCCGCCGTCCCGACGGGAGCCATGCGCGATTCGATCGCCGGACTGGTGAAACAGGAGGGCTGGCGCAGCGAGGGGGTGGCCGCCCGCGTCCACTACGATGGCGGTGGGGACCGATTCGCCATCGAGTTCTACGCGGGTACCGAGGTCGTCGTCTACTGGACGGTTCCAGACGAGTCCGAGTCCGCCACGCCGGTTCCCCGCGAGGCGATTCCAGATCCCCTCCGGCGGCGGATCCGCGACGACCTCGCGGCGGCCGGCGTCGACCCCGACGTAGAACGCCAACCGGTGTGAGCGGCTGCGGACAGCTGTGACACGAATCGACTAGTCGACACACGGCCAGTCGGCACACGGCCAGTCGACACACGGCCAGTCGGCACACGGCCAGTCGACACACGGCCAGTCGGCACACGGCCGGCCAATACCCCACGTCGTCGGGCAGCTCGGGCTGTCACCGCAGCGCCACATCGACCGCCGAAGCCAACCTATTTCCCCGCTAGACTGGTACAACTGGTATGAGCGGTTCCGCGCCCCCGGACGAGGACGACCCGTTCGAGGCGCAACGTGAAGCCGTCGAGAATCCAATGAAGCGGCTGTTTCTCGCGTACGGTCGGCCCTACCTCCCACAGGTGAGCGTCGGGGTCGTCGCCAGCATCGCGGCCAGATTTCTCGATCTCCTCCCGCCGTTGATGCTCGGCATCGCCATCGACGCGATCTTCTACGAGGACGCCCGGTTTGGCGACCAGGTCCCCCTCGTCGTCGTTCCCGACGCGTGGCTTCCGGTCGGTCGCACCGAGCAGTTCTGGTTCACCGTCGCCGTCATCGGCGGGGCGTTCGTGCTCGGTGCGGGCTTTCACTGGGTGCGCAACTGGGGCTTCAACGTGTTCGCCCAGCACGTCCAACACGACGTCCGAACCGACACGTACGACCAGATGCAACGGCTGAACATGGGCTTTTTCGCCGACAAACAGACCGGCGAGATGATGTCGATCCTCTCGAACGACGTGAACCGACTGGAGCGGTTCCTCAACGACGGGATGAACTCGTTGTTCCGGCTCTCCGTGATGGTCGTCGGCATCGGCGGACTGCTGGTCTGGATCAACCCACAACTCGCACTCGTGGCGTTGTTTCCCGTCCCCATCATCGCCGGCTTCACCTACCTCTTCATCAAGATCATTCAGCCGAAGTACGCCGCGGTGCGGTCGTCCGTCGGCCAGCTCAACTCGCGACTCGAGAACAACCTTGGCGGGATCCAGGTCATCAAGTCGTCGAACACGGAGCCGTACGAGTCCGACCGCGTCGACGACGTCTCGATGGAGTACTTCGACGCGAACTGGGACGCCATCCGCACCCGGATCACGTTCTTCCCGGCGCTCCGTGTGCTCGCTGGAATCGGGTTCGGCCTTACTTTCGTCGTCGGCGGACTGTGGGTATTCCGCGGAACCGCCCCGGGCCCGTTCACCGGCGACCTCTCGGTCGGGATGTTCGTCGTGTTCATCCTCTACACCCAGCGGTTCATCTGGCCGATGGCACAGTTCGGCCAGATCATCAACATGTACCAGCGAGCGCGGGCCTCCTCGGCACGGATCTTCGGGCTGATGGACGAGCCAGGGAGACTCGATCAGGACCCAGACGCCGCAGACCTCGTCGTCGAGTCCGGCCGCGTCGTCTACGACGACGTCTCGTTCGGCTACGACGAAGAGCCGATCCTGACCGACGTCGACTTTACCGTCGAGGGCGGCGAGACGCTCGCGCTCGTCGGGCCGACCGGCGCCGGTAAGTCGACCGTCCTCAAGCTGCTGCTTCGCATGTACGACGTCGACGAGGGGGCGATCCGCATCGACGGCCAAGACGTCGCCGACGTCTCGCTCCGGTCGTTGCGCGCCGCGATCGGGTACGTGGGGCAGTCGTCGTACCTGTTTTACGGCACCGTTCGCGAGAATATCGCGTACGGGACGTTCGAGGCGACCGACGCGGAGATCCGCGAGGCGGCCGAGGTAGCCGAGGCACACGCGTTCATCCAGAATCTGCCGGACGGCTACGACACGATGGTCGGCGAGCGGGGCGTGAAGCTCTCCGGCGGGCAGCGTCAACGAATCACCATCGCGCGAGCGGTGCTCAAAGACCCCAACGTGCTCGTCCTCGACGAGGCAACCTCCGACGTCGACACCGAGACGGAGATGCTCATCCAGCGGTCGATAGACCGGCTCACCACGGACCGGACCACGTTCGCGATCGCCCACCGGCTCTCGACGGTGAAAGACGCCGACACGATCCTCGTCTTGGAGGGCGGCGAGGTCGTCGAACGCGGCACGCACGAGGAGCTGCTGGCGATCGACGGACTCTACGCGCACCTATGGGGCGTCCAAGCGGGTGAGATCGAAGAGCTACCTCAGACGTTTATCGAACGTGCACAAGAGCGGACCGCACAGCTGCTCGAAGACGCCGAGAGCGACGACGACTGAGCAAAGCCGAATGAGCGGCGATGCGACTGTGAGCCGAGAGCGACCGCCGACTATACCACACCGCGGCGACGACGAGTGGCTATGAACCTCGCCGAGTCGACCTGGACCGAGGTCAGGGACGCCGACGTCGACGTGGCGTTCCTGCCGGTCGGGAGCACCGAACAGCACGGGCCGCACGCCCCGCTCGCAACCGACGCCGTGACCGCGACCGCGGTTGCGGAGGCGGCCGCAGCGAGGTACGAGGGTGTCGCGGACGAAGCCACCGCAGGCGAGGACGAGGCGACCGCTCGCGGGGAGGCGCTCGTGACGCCGACGGTCCCGGTCGGGGTCTCCGAGGAGCACCGGGCGTTCGACGGGACGATGTGGGTCTCACCGGACGCGTTTCGGGCGTACGTCCGCGAGGCGGCCGCGTCGCTCGGCGCAAGCGGCATCAACCGGATCGTCTTCGTGAACGGACACGGGGGCAACGTCGAGGCGCTCGCAACGGTCGCCCGTCGGTTCTCGCGCGACCCGGCCCACGACGGCTACGGCGTCGCATTCACCTGGTTCGAGGCGGTCGGTGAGCACACGAGCGAGATGGGTCACGCCGGCCCACTCGAGACCGCGCTCTTGCGGGCGGTACACCCAGAGCTCGTCCGCGAGGACGCTGTCGAGGGGGCCTGCGAGGGGGGGGCCGACCGCTGGGGCGAGTGGGTCGCAGGCGTGAATCTCGCACACGACGTGGACGCGTTTAGCGACAACGGGGTCGTCGGGGACCCGACCGCCGGTGACGCCGCACGCGGCGAGGAACTGCTCACGCTTGCAAGCGACGCACTCTGTGCGCTGGCGGTCGCTGTCGTCGATCGGTAGTGGCTCAGATAACGTCCTCGGGATCGTGTGCCTGCTGCATTCGTCGTGCTTCCGTGGCGTACTGATCTTCAAGGCTCGGATCGGCGACGCGACCGAGTTCTCCGGCGGTGGCCTCAACGGCTGCAGTGGTGTCTCTGACGTCCGAAAACGAGGTGAGTGCGCGCTCTTTGCGGAGGTATTGCTCGCCGTCTGGGGTCGCGTAGGTGAGGATCACGATGTTCTGTTCGTCATCAGAGTAGGTCCGCTCGACGAGCCAAACGCACGTCGTCTCACGTGAAGTGTCTCCCATACGACATCGTCTGTTGACCAGCGGTTAAGTCGTTGTGGGGGGGTCCAGCGAGCGCACAATCCACACCAACACCCTGCTGTGGCGCGCGCCTCGCAGACCGCCGAAGGCGGGCTCGCGAGCGCGTGCGAGGGATGAGCGAGTCGCCGCAGGCGACGAGCGAGTCGGCTGGGGAGGGTGTGGCCAACTGGTGTCCGGATGTCGCGGAGTCGTGTTGTCTACCCATCTACCACACGCGTATGGAATCAGCTGAGGAGGGTGTGGCTAATACGCGCCCGGGTATCGCGGAGTCGTCTTGCTCACACACTCACCGCCATACACGTATTGGGGAAGATGTGGCGGTAATTGGTGCCCTGTGACCAGCACGACCGCATATGGCACCTACTCGTCGTCGACCGCATCCTGGAGCGCACCACGAATCGCGGGCACCGTCCCAGTGAGCGAGGCCGCCTCCTCAGCAGCCGTCTCGATATCACCGACGAGCGACTCGATCGCCGCGATCTCGGCTTCGAGATCGTCCGCGTCGTCGAAGGCGTCAGCACGCTCACCGAGGACGTACGCCTTCTTCGCCGACCGAACGTGCTTGACAGCGTCGCCGACGTCGAGCGCCGATTTGAGGCCGTTGAGCGCCCCGAGCACGTTGTCGGCGTCGGTCGTCCACACGTCGTCTGGGTCCGGAAGCTCCTCGCGGGCCGCAGCGAGGTGGTCGTGTACTTCTGCGCGGGTCTCTTCTGCGGCCTCGCCGAACAGGTCGTCGTCGTCGAACGTCGACTGACTCATATCGGAGTGCTCGCGCCGGCGGGGCTTATACTCCGGCCCGAAAGCGAAAGTGAACGCGGCGTGCTCAGGCGATCTCGTCGTACTGTTCAGAGAGCTTCTCGGCAGCCGCATCGAGGAGCTCGGTCTCGTAGTCGTCGAGCTCCCACTCGACGACCTCCTCAATGCCGTCCGAGCCGAGCTTTGCCGGGACGCCGAGCGCGGTGTCCTCGTAGCCGTACTCGCCGTCGAGGACGACAGAGCACGGGAGCACCTCGCCGGTGTCTTTGAGGATCGCCTCGACGGTGTGAGCAACACCGGTCGCAGGCCCCCACTGGGTCGCGCCCTTGCGGCTGATCACATCCATCGCCGACTCCTGAAGATCGGCGATAATCGCCTCCTTCTCGTCGTCGAACGACGGGTCGCGGCCGTCGACCCGTACCTTCGAGAACACCGGCGCCTGTGCGTCGCCGTGCTCGCCGAGGATCGTGGCCTCAACGTTCTTCACCGGCGCGTCGAACCGCTCGGCGAGGACGTAGCGGAATCGCGCGGAGTCGAGTCGACCGCCGAAGCCGACAACCTGGTGGCGGTCGCGGTCGCCCGCCTCGTAGAGGTGCCGGTTGAGCAAGTCGACCGGGTTGGAGGTGGTGACGGTGACGAAGTCGTCGTTGTACTCGGCCAGCTGCGCGCCGATGTCGGCCATGATCGGGGCGTTGTCGCCGGCGAGGTCGATGCGGGTCTGTCCCTCCTGACGGGGGATACCCGCCGTGATCACGACGACGTCGGAGCCGGCAGTGTCCGCGTACTCGCCCTGGCTGACGGTCGTGTTCGCGTCGTACGCGACACCATGGTTCGTATCGGCCGCTTGGCCGATCGTCGTCTCCCGCTGGTCGGGAATGTCGACGAAGACGAGTTCGTCGACCACGTCACGCAGTGCGAGGTTGTAGCCGGCGGCGGCTCCGACGGTCCCTGCCGCGCCGATCACGCTGACCTTTGTCATCTCAGCTTATACCGCGGCCGGCCGGTGAGTAAACGTTTCGGAAGCCGAGAGCGACGGACCGACATCCGCAGGACCGCTCGTCACGAAGCGACACCCAGCACGAGACGACACCCGTCGCGAAACGACTAACTCCCGTGGGTGCTGACGACTACTTCGTGCCGACGTTCCGTTACCCGTGTCCGGGCTGTCGGACGACGAACAGCCTCCACGATGCCGACTGCGCGTTCGAGGGCGTGAGCTGGCCGACCGTCGAGAAGGCGTACACGGATCTCCTCGCCGTGTTGACCACGACACCGGACGGGCTCACGGAGTCAGCCCTACGCCCTGCGGTCGACGCCGAGTGGGACGGCCTACACAAGGCCGCGCTCGGTACGCTCGAACGCGAGCAGCGCGTGGTGCGAGACAATGGGCAGCTCAGACTGCTCACCGCCGCGGAGTTCAAAGAGCGCGTCTCGGAGCCGACCCGCGAACCGATGCGAACCGTGTACGAGCGCGGTTCGGTCCCGGGATGTCACGACAACGCCGTCTTCGCGATGGTCGCGTGGTACGAGATGGTCGGGCTCTCCTGGGAGGAGACGAAAGCCAACGTCGTCGAGTGGCTCCAAATCTCGGGCGCGTGGGACCGCGGCGGGTTCGAAGAGTCCACGCCCGAGGAGCTCGTCGAGTCGAAACGCCACGTGTACGACGCCGGATACGGGTGGAAAGAGAAGGGGACGGCCGCGAAGCGGGTCATCGAACGCCACGGGTGAGCGGCCCGCGACTCCCGCCGTCGGCGTTCGCCCCCGCACCTACCCGAGCGACGAGCCGGTGCGATCGTCGCGAGAGACGCCCCAGCTGTCAGCCCTCGTCTGCCTCGTCTGCGTACCGCTCGAGGTCCGCGGCGAGCGACCGGGCCTGGGTAGGCGACAGCCGAACCCGGTCGGCGTGGGCGGGTATCGCCTCGGTCTCGACGAGGTCGAGCTCGACGCCGAGCGTCACCCGGTTCGGATGGGCGTCGGCGACGGAGACGTCCACCACGCCGTCGGTGACGAGCGACGTCTCGGCCGTCGCGACGTCCGCTGTGACCGGGTCGAGCGTCGTGTATGCTGTAACGGAGAGGATGCGACGCGACATCGGGATTAGTCGTCCGCAGCCGAGGAGCGCGGAGCGCGTTCGGCGTGGTCGCCGGCGATCGGGTCGAGCGCGACCGCACACTGTTTGAAGTTCGGCTCGTGCGAGCGGGGGTCCGTCACCGGAAGCGTGAGGGCGTTCGTCGCTGGGTGGTGGATCGGAAGCCACACCATCCCGGTCGGGACCGCCGGATCGACGGTGACTTCGACGGGTACCGTCGCACGACGCGAGGACACCCGTGCGAACGTCCCCGACGCGCCCTCGGCCGGCTCACACGACGGGGTGTCGGCGGCGACGGACGCTGCGGTGTCCGGGTGCACTCTGGCGACCGGGTGCGCCGTCGTCTCTGCGTCGCGCGAGCGGACACCGGTGTTGTACGCGTCCGGCTCGCGAGCCGTCGTGAGCGTGAGCGGGTACGCGTCGTCAACGGGCTCGGGAACGCCAGTGTGTGTCGCCGTCGAGAAGCGAGCGCGACCCGAGGGCGTCTCGAAGGCCCACTCGCCGGCTGCGTAGTACTGGTACCCGCCCTCGGAGACGGCCGACGGCGCCGGCCATCGCACGGCCAGCTCGCGGTCGAGCCGGTCGTGGCTGATCCCCGAGAGGTCGGCCGGCGTCCCCGCGGTGAGCGCGGCGAGCTCGTCGAAGACGGCCGACGGCGTGGTCGCCGGAAACAGCCCGGGGGCGATCGACTCGCCGATCGTGGTGATGATGTCGAGGTCCGTCCGAATGCCCGGTGTGAGCGAAGATACGGGGCGCACCCGCGAGACGCGTCGTTCCATGTTGATCGCCGTGCCGTCTGTCTCCCCCCACGTTGCAGCCGGGAGCACGACGTCTGCGAGCTCTGTCGTCTCCGTGTGAAACGCGTCTTGAACGACGAGAAACGCGTCCGCCAAGCGGTCCGTAGCGACTGAGGCGTCGGGAAGCCCGGCTGCAGGATTCGTCGCGACGGCCCACACCGTCTCCACCGGACCGTCGGCGATCGCCGCGACGGTTTCGACCGGACCAGGACCGGGGTCGTCCGGGAGCCGCTCGACGGGGGTATCCCACGCGTCTGCGATCATCTGGCGTGTTGCCGGGTCGCTGAACGGCTGCATCCCCGGCCACGTGCCCTTCGACGAGCAGACGCGGGTGCCCATGGAGTTGGCCTGGCCGGTCAGCGAGAACGGACCACTCCCCGGCCCCATGTTTCCCGTCGCCAGACACAAGTCGATGAGCGCCCCCGCGGTCGCGGTTCCCTGCGCGCTCTGATTGACACCCATGCCCCAGTAGACGAGCGTCTCGTCGGTGAGCGCGGCAGCGAGCCGGTCGACCGCCGACACGGAGACGCCCGCGGTTGCGGCCGCGTCGGCGACGTCAGGGAGTGTCGCTCTCAGCGAAGCGAACCCAGTCGTCGACCGGTCGATGAACGCCTCGTCGGTGTCGTCGCGCTCAACGACGCAGGCGAGCACGGCCCGAGCGAGCGCGAGATCGGTGCCGGGTGCAAGGGTGACGTGTTCGTCGCTCTCGTCGGCAGTCTGGGTCGCCACCGGGTCAACGACGATGAGACAGCTGTCGTCGGCGTCGGCGCTCGCATCGATCCAGCGGAACATCACGGGGTGTGCGACCGCCGGGTTCGCCCCCCAGACGAGGTGTGTTCGCGCGTCGTCGATGTCGTCGTACGTCGGCGGCGGCGCGTCACTGCCGAACGCGTCGTAATACGCGGTGACCGCACTCGCCATACACAGGGTCGTGTTGGCGTCGTAGTATCGGGTACCGAGCCCACCACGAGCCACCTTGCCGAGCGCGTACGCCGCCTCGGTCGTCTGCTGGCCACTGCCTAAGACGGCAATTCCATCCGGCGAACGCGAGCGCGCCGAAGAAAACGCAGAGAGTACTTCACTGAGAGCAACGTCCCAGGTGGTCGGTTGGAGGACCCCATCTCGTCGAACGTGCGGCCGCCTCAGCCTGTCTCCGCCCGGATCCTGCGTCTCGTCAATGCCGCGCGCACACGCGAGTCCACGGCTCGCCGGGTGTGCATTGTCACCGCGAACAGCGTCGATGCCGTACCCGGAGTCGGTAGGGTCGGTGCGGTGGCCACAGCCGACCGCACACCGCATGCACGTGGTTGGGACAGAGTCGTTCATCACACACCCGAAGTAGTTACTTTGTTGTTCGGTGCCGTCGCTCGAAACGGTTGCGATACGTCACCCAGTGGTCTTGTCGGGGATACACCAGAGACCACCGGACCAGGCGCCGACGATCGGGATGGCCCGACCATCAGAGACCCACACGCGGTCTCCGGCGTGGGTGGACAGAGATTAATATGTCAGTGCCGAACGAGTAGGTATCACACACGATGTTGCCGTGACGACCCTGGCGGCGCCGTCGTGTGACACGGAGGGGTACGACATGAACAGTCCATTACCGATGACGAAGTACCGAACGCTACTGCTTGCGACGGTTGGATTCAATTTCTCGTTTCTTATCTGGTTCTCGTTCGCTCCGTTCACCGGGCCGATGGCCGAGGAGTTCGGGCTGTCACTCGCCGAGATCGGCGTGTTGGCTAGCGCGGCGATCTGGCTCGCCCCGTTCGGCCGCATCCTTACTGGGTGGCTCTCGGACCGGTTCGGGGCGCCGGTCATCTTCGCGATCGTGCTCGCATACGTCGGCGTGTTCTCAATATGGAGTGCGTTCGCCGAGTCGTACACGGTGTTCTTCGCGACACGACTGATCGTGGCGACTGCCGGCATCACGTTCGTAATCGGAATCCAGCACGTCTCAGAGTGGTTCGAAGCCGACGGGTTGGGAACCGCAGAAGGAATCTACGCAGGGATTGGAAACGCGGGTGCGGCTGGCGGGGCGCTCATTCTCCCGCGCGTGTTTCCCACCGGGTGGAACGGCCCCCTGTTCTCGACCAACTGGCGCGCCGCGTTCTTTTACACCGGTGTCGTGTCGATTCTGCTTGCAGGAGTATACTACGTCTTCGGTGAGGCCGCAAAGAATGAACAAAAACGCGTCGCGACAAAACAGAAGGCGACCCTCAGTGAGTGGCTCTTCACCGCAACGCGGTACGGAACAGTCGTATTGGCGTTCGCATACGTGATGACGTTCGGTCTCGAACTATCGATGAACGGGTGGCTTGCGACGTACTACCGCGAGGGGTTCAACACCGACGACCTCGTGCTGGCGTCCACATTCGCCGCGACATTCTCTATTGCGGCCGGACTGTTGCGCCCGTTCGGCGGGTACATAAGTGACGTAGTGGCACGGAACGAGACGAACATTCTTCCGGTGTTCGAAGGACGCTACCGCGAACAGTGGACGTTCCTCTCGCTGTGTATGGTCTTCGTGACGATGCTCGGCATGACGGTCGCCGGCTTGAGCGGGCAGGTGTTACTCGCCGTTGGCGTCGGCTTTCTCGTCGGGATGGGATGTGCGTTCGCCGAGGGCGCAATCTTCGCACAGGTGCCAGCAATGTTCCCGAACAGCTCCGGCGCGGTCGCCGGCGTCGTTGGCGGGGTGGGCACCGTCGGCGGGGTCGTCTACCCGCTCGTGTACGCGGCACCGTTTTTGCCGAACCTGCACATTGGCTACTCGGTCGTTGCCCTGTCTATGATACCAATCTTGTTGTTGACGGCCTGGGTCTTCCAGCCAACGGTCGCGGCACGAGCGACCGACGACGGGTTCGTCAGCCGAGACGAGGGCGTCTCGGTGGCTGACGACTAAAAAAAGAGCATTTAGGCGCACACAGTTCGTACCATTTTGTGTGACTGCCGGCTCACTCCTCGCGTGGCCGACGATCGGCTCGTTTGCCGGCGGCATCGGGGCGATCGGGCTCGCACTCGGTCTCCGCAGACACCGAGGCCGCCCCGGCGTCGACTGGTTCCTGGGAGTGTTCGCCGCACAGGCGACGTGGTGTCTCTCGTACGGCGCGGGGCTGCTCGTCGACCAGCGGCTCGCCCGGGCCGCACTCGAGGCTACGACGTGGATCGGCATCGTCTGGACCGGTATCGCGTTTCTCGGCTTCGCGCTGGGCTACACCGGTCGGAGCGACGTAATACAAAGTCGGCTGTTCACCGGCGTCCTCGGCTTCGGCGCGCTCTCGACGCTCCTCGTCGCGACAAACGCGACTCACGGTCTCGTCTGGACTGGGCTGCGGATCGACCCCGTCTTCGGCGTCTCGACCGTGTCGTACACGCTCGGCCCGTGGGCCGTCCTCGTCGTCGCGGTTGAAACGGTGCTCGTCGCCAGCGGGGTCTTCCTCCTCGTCGACACGCTGCTCAGTTACGGTCCGTTGTACAAACGCGAGAGCGCTGCGGTCGCGCTGAGCTCGCTGCCGCCCGGACTCGCGCTCATCGGCTGGACGCTCGGTGTCGGACCGGTCCCCCAGCTTCAGCTGGCACCGGTGTTATTCGTCCCACACGCCCTCCTCGACGCGTACGCGTTTCGTCGCGCGGCGATGTTCGAGCGGCACCCGACGACCAGCCGTGCTGCAGAGCGCACAGCGATCGACGACCTCGACGACCCGATTGCGGTGCTCGCGCTCGACCGCCGCGTCGTCCGTCTCAATCCCGCCGCCGAACGGGTGTTCAAATGTAAGACCGAAGCCGCCCGCGAGCGTCCGATCGACGAGATCATCGACGCACCGATCGATCTCGAGACGGACGGAGCGACCATCGCGCTCGACGTCGACGGCGTGACCCGGAGCTACCAGCTGTCCGTCTCACGGCTGACGGATCCGAGTGCGGCCCACGTCGGCTACACCGTCGTCCTCTCTGAGGTCACCGAACGCGAGCGGCGACGACAGCGACTCGAGGTGCTCACCCGAGTGCTCCGACACAACCTCCGGAACGACGCCGGCGTGCTCACGGGGTACGGGGAGTTGTTGGCAGACCGGCTCGACGACCCCGAACTCGTGAGGATGGCAGACGCGATCGAACGCCGGGCCGACGCACTCGCCGGGCTCGGTGAGAAGGCGAGCACCGTCGACTCGGTACTCGCCGCGGGCACCCCCGTCACGGTCGACGTGCGCGAGGAGGCCGGCGCCGTCGTCACAGCCGCCCGCGAGCGCGAACCAAATGCGTCCATCGAGTGCGTCGTCGACGACTCGACGACGACGATACGGGCCAGACGGGACGCGGTTCGGGCGATGCTCGAGAACGCAGTCGAGAACGCGCTCGAACACCACGACGGCGAGGGGACAGAGCGCGACGGCGGCGGGGCGTGGGCGCGGGTTACGCTCCGGACCGCGGCGACGGACGGGGGTGACGACGGAGACGGAGACGGAGACGGAACTAGACTCGAGATCGTCGTCGAAGACGACGGACCGGGCATCCCAGACCACGAGGTGGCGGCGATCGAGTCGGGACGCGAGACGGCCCTCGAGCACGGCTCAGGGCTGGGACTGTGGGTGATCGAGTGGAGCGCGAGTGCACTCGGCGCGACGGTAACCTACGCGGATCGGACGCCTCGGGGGACGCGGGTGACGATCCGGCTACCGACGACAACCGTCAGTCGCTCTGGATCCGAGGCGCCAACATGAACGTCACCTGACCTAACCCCTCACCGAAGCCGTAGTGCAGCTTCACTGGGAACTCCTCGCCAAGCTCGACGGTGACCTCGGCGTCGCCGGGGATCGCCTTGTTCATATCCTTGAGGTAGTCGAGACTGAACAACGAGTCGGCTGGACCGGCGGTGAGCGCGATGAGGTCTTCACGGGTGAGCTTGAGGTCGACGTCGTCTGTATCGCCCTCGGCTTCGATGAGGAACGCCTCGTCGGCCTCGGCGACGCGCAGACGGATGTGGTCCGACACCATATCGGCGGCCGTGACACCGCGGTCGAGCTGTGCGCCCTCAACGACGATCTCGGCCGAGAGGTCGAGCTCGGGGATGTCTGGCTCCTGGCGGATCGACTCGGGGTCGATGAGCGCGAGTGTGTAGGACAAGCCGTCGATCTCGATGTGGAGCTTGCGGGTCTCCTCGTCGAGTTCGAGGTGGATCAGATCACCGGAGCCGGCCATCCCGGCGATGTCCTCGAGCCGGGCAAGGTTTACCCCGATGACGCCGCCGTCGGCGTCGTACGACTCGAAGGCGGCGGCCTCGAGTGTGAGATCGACCATGCCGACGTTGGCGGGGTCGACGGCGCGGATCGAGAGGGCGTCCTCGTTCAGGCGGATCTTACACTCGTCGACCAGCACGCTGACCGAGTCGAGCGCGTCCTGCAGCGTCGACGCGCCCACGATGGCCTTGAACATATACCCTCGGCTACGGCGGTATCCCCTAAAAACCCACCCAATCGGGGCTCGGACCGCGGCGCGGGGTCGGCAGGCACTCAACGACAATCACCGAACCCGGATCGACCCGACAACTCGGACCGACAGTTCGGATCGACAACTCGGACCGACCCGCACCGACTCGACAGCCGTAGCCTCACACGAGCGGATCGACGAGAGCGCGACCGGCCGCGAGCAGCGTGTCGACACGGTCGTCCGTCTCCGCTTCCGCGTACACTCGAAGCTTCGGCTCCGTCCCGGACGGGCGCACGAGCAGCCACGAGCCGTCGGCCAACAGCAGTTTGAACCCGTCAAGCGTGACGACCTCGGCCACCGACTGCCCCCCGACAGCTTCCGGGATGTGGTCGTCGAGCGCGGTGAGCACGCCCGCTTTGCGGTCATCAGGACAGTCGATCGAGACCTTCCCGGCCGCGATCGTTCCGTGCTCGTCTAGGAGGCGATCGACCCGGTCGTCGAACGGCTCCGCGCCCGCCGCGTCCGCCGCGATCAGCGCCATCAACACCCCATCTTTCTCGCGGACGTGTCCGCGAACGGAGAACCCACCGGACTCTTCGCCGCCGAAGAGCGCGTCGTGCTCACGCATCGCCTCAGCGACCCACTTGAACCCGACCGGCGTTTCGAACACCGTCTCACCGTGTGCTTCGGCTATCCGATCGATGAGGAACGTCGTCGACACGGTCCGAACTGCAGGACCAGTATCCGACTCGAGCAGCCGGTCATAACAGGCGGAATAAAAGAGATTGGCGTCGAGCACGCCGCGCTCGGGCGTCACCACGGCGATCCGGTCGGAGTCGCCGTCGTTGGCCACCCCGAGGTCGATATCGTTCTCCAGGTCGGTCACCAACGCGGCGAGCTCATCGAGGTGCTCGGCGTTCGGCTCCGGCGGCTCCCCACCGAACGTCGGGTCGCGGTCACAGCGCAGCCGGACCACCGACGCGCCCGCCGACTCAAGCAGCGCGTCGGTCACCCCACGGCCGCTGCCGTGCATCGCGTCGTACGCTACAGTGAGCCCGTCGAGATTGGCGTCGACGAGCTCCCGGGCGGCCGCGGCGTGGCCCCGCACGAAGTCGTGTCGCTGGACGGTCCCGCGCTCGGCTTCGGGTCGAAGGTCGGGCGTCGCCAGCCGATCGACGATGTCCTCGGTCACGGCCGGCAGCGCCGGGGCGCCGTCACTCGGAATGAACTTCACGCCGTTGTACTCCGGGGGGTTGTGCGAGGCCGTCACCATGCACGCGCCCGCGAGCCCCTCCGCGACGATGGCGTGGGCAACGAGCGGGGTGGGGACGTCTCGATCCGGCAGGAGGACGTCGAAGCCGTTGCCCGCGAGCACCGCTGCGAGACTCTCGGCGAATCCCTCGCTCGTCTCGCGGGCGTCGTAGCCCACGGCGACCGGCTCGTCGTGACCAGCCGCATCGAGGTGGTCGGCGACCGCCTGCCCGACGATACGCACGCGATCGTCGGTGAAGGTGTCGAGCGTCGCGCGCCAGCCGTCTGTGCCGAAAGAAATGGCGTCCATGCGCAAGGTGTCGGCGGCTGGGCACATAATGGGCGGTGTCGAATTCGGCGTGGTATCAAATTCGGCGTAGTGTTGCGTCTAGCGTTGTGTCGCGTCCAGCGTGGTATTGTATCCGACGGCCGTATGCTCGACGCAGATGGTCTGGGGACACAGAGCGGTACGGCTTTGGACGCGAACCTCGAATCACGGGTGATGAGTCGAATTCGCCCTGACGAGCTTGCGGGTCGCTTGGACGCCGGCGACGACCCGTTTCTGTTGGACATCCGCCCCGAGTCGGCCTACGACTCGAACGCGATCGACGGGAGCCACAACCTCCCGGTATACACCGATCTTGGCTGCGGCGACGAGTCGTCGCTCCGTGCGCGCCTCGATGAGGTTCCTGACGACCGAGAAGTGGTCGTCGTCTGCAAGATGGGTATCGTCGCCAAGCGCGCGACCGCGATGCTCGAATCGGCGGGATACGACGCCCGGACGCTTGCTGGAGGGATGAGCGGATGGAGCGGGTACCAGCGCGGGTCACTCGGGTACACGCTCCGGTCACTGTGGTGGAAGCTCCGGTAGCGACGGCCGGGACGCGAACGCCACACGCCTCCCCAGCCTCGCACCGACCGCACCGCCGGAACCGCGGCGGCGCGGCCCGGTGCTCCCTCGCGCGAGACGCTCGCGACTGGTGTCGCTCGCGTGATCGCGCGCCGGGTGGGCGGTCAGCTGACCGACGCCACGCCGATCGGACGGACGACCCGTCGCAGTCGTCTCATGTGTCGCACTCCTCTTATGTGTCTCACTCGTCTGCGAGCAGCTCGACGAGTAGCGCGTTCTGGGCGTGCATTCGGTTTTCCGCCTGGTCCCAGACGAGCGCGCGGTCCGACTCCAACACGTCGTCTGTGATCTCCTCGCCGCGGTGGGCAGGCAGACAGTGCATTACTGACGCGTCGGTCCCAGCGAGCAGGTCGGCATTCACCTGGAACCCGTCGAACGCCGAGAACTTCTCCGCACGCTCGGCCTCCTGACCCATCGAGATCCAGACGTCGGTGTAGACGACGTCGGCGTCGGCGACGACGTGTTCTGGGTCCGTCGTCGGCTCGATATCCGCGCCGAAGGCGGCCGCCCGGTCGAACACTGCGGGGTCCATCCCGTAGTCGGCGGGCGTCGCGACAGCCACGTCGATCCCGGCCATCGCCGCGCCGACCACGAACGACTGGCCAACGTTGTTGCCGTCACCGACCCACGCGACGGTCGCGTCCGAGCCGACCGACTCCCGGATCGTGAGGAGGTCCGCGAGGGTCTGACACGGGTGTGCCTCATCCGTGAGGCCGTTTATTACCGGACAGTCGGCGTACTCGGCGAGTACCTCGGCGTCGGCGTGATCGAAGAGCCGGGCCATCACGGCGTCGACGTACCGACCGAGCACGCGCGCGGTATCGCGAAGCGGCTCGCCATGGCCGAGCTGGATGTCGTCCGGGCCGAGGAACATCGCGTGACCGCCGAGCCGCGACATTCCCGTCTCGAAGGAGACGCGGGTTCGCGTCGACGGCTTCTCGAATATCATCCCGAGCGTTCGGTCGCGAAGCTGCGGGTCGACCCCGCCAGCTTTGAGCGCAGCAGCACGGTCTATCAGCGCGTCGAGCTCCGCGGGCGTCACGTCGTCGATGTCGAGGAAGTCGGTGGTGTGGAGTGGCATGGTGTCGGAAAGGTGAGGGCGCTACAGCTGCTCGCGACAGACGTCGGTGAGGACGGTCACGGCGTGGTCGAGCGCCGACAACGGCAGTCGTTCGTCGGGAGCGTGGTCCAGTTCGGAGTTACCCGGGCCGTACGTCACCATCGGGCAGTCCCAGGCGGCCGCAAAGAGGTTCATGTCGCTCGTGCCGGTTTTGCGCAGCAGTCTGACGTCGCCACCGGCCGCACGGATCGCGACGCGGAACGCCCGAGCGATGTCGGTCCGGGGGCTCTCCATCACAGGCGGCATCGGCTCCCCCCAGTTGACCGTGCCGGTCGAGAGCTCACCCTCGGCGAGCTCGTGGATCTCGTCGACTGGCCGCGACGGCGGGATCCGCAGCTGGACGTCCATTGTCGTCTCCACGGCGAGACCGTCGTCGCTGAGTCCGCCGTCGAGAGAGATGGGTTTCGTCGTAACCTGCTCGAACACGGCGGTGTCGTCGTCTGCAGGCGTAAACGCCGCTTCGACGCCGTGCCACCAGTCGATCGCGTGCTGGATGGCGTTCGGCTCCGGCCGCGAAGAGTGGCCCGACTCGCTGGTGTTCACGTACGTTCCCTCGAGGAGGCCTCGGTATCCCAAGGTGATCCCGTCCCAGCCGGACGGCTCGCCGTTGATGACCGCCTCGGGGGCGTCGCGCTCGGCAACAAGGTGTCGAGCCCCGCCGGAGTCGACCTCCTCGCGTACGACACCCACGAAGGAGACGCCGGTTTTGACCGCCGCAACCGCCATTGCGACGAGCGGCCCGGTGGCGTCCACCGACCCACGGCCCCACAACACCGGTTCGCCCGGCTCGCCGATCGGAACCGTCGAGGACTCGGGCAGTTCGCCGGCGGGCGGTGCCGGGCGCACCTCGACCGGGATGTCACCCGGGACCGTATCGACGTGGGAGGTGAGCAACACCGCGTCATTCGCCGGGGCGCGCACGTTGCCCACCTCGTCGATCCACGCCTCCCGGTCGTTGGCCTTGAAGAAGTCGACGAGCCGCTCGGCGGCCGTCGCCTCCTCGCGCGAGGGCGAGGGGATAGAGACCATGTCGTACAGCAGCTTGCGCGCCGGGGTGTCACAGGCGCGCGGGTAGCCGCCGCCGGCGACGACGTCGGAGCCGGCCGCAGCGGCGTCGGCTGTCTGCTCGGCATCACGCTCGTCGGCATCGGCCGCCCGACGCTCCTCGGTCGTCCGGCTCACGACACCGCCTCCGAGACAGCATCGAGCAGCTCGTCGACATGGTCGCGGGTGACGGTGAGCGGCGGGAGCAGCCGCAGCACGGTTCTGCCCGCGGGAAGTGCGAGTATCTGGTGGTTCAACGCCAACTCACGGAGCAGCCGGTTCGAGCCACGTTTTACCTCGATACCGACCATGAGGCCATCACCGCGCACGTCACGGACGCCGTCACCGAGCCGGCGCTCGGCCTCAGAACGGAGGTACGCACCGACCTCGGCGGCGTGTTCGGCGAGCCCCTCCCGCTCGATAACGTCGATGGTCGCACCGGCCGCAGCAGAGACGACCGGCCCGCCAGAGAACGTCGAGCCGTGGTCGCCATGTGCCTCGGCAATCCAGTCGCGACAGAGCGCCGCCCCGATCGGGAGTCCGCTACCGAGCCCTTTCGCGGTCGTAAGCACGTCCGGCACCACGTCGTGGCGGTCGGCCGCCCACATCGACCCGGTGCGGCCGAGCCCCGTCTGCACCTCGTCTAAGATCATCGCGGCGCCGCTCGTGGCCGTAGCGACCCGGACCGCCTGGAGGTACTTGGTCGGGACTGGGTTGATCCCGCCTTCACCCTGGAGCGGCTCTAATATCACCGCGGCGGTTTCCTCATCGACCGCCTCCTGCATCGCCTCGGTATCGCCGTACGGCACGAACTCCACGCCGCCTGCGAGCGGCTCGTACGGCTTCTTGTACTTGTCTTTCCACGTGGTCGCGAGCGCCCCCATCGTCCGACCGTGGAAGCCCTGCGTGGTCGCGACGATCTTCTCACGGCCTGTTGCCGCGCGGGCAAACTTTAGTGCGGCCTCATTGGCCTCGGTACCGGAGTTACACAGCCAGACGTTGTTGACGTCGACCGGCCCGGTATCGGCGAGCCGCTCGTACAGCGCGGTCCGCGCCGCGTTCGGGTACGACGCCTGCACGTACATGAGTTCCTCAAGCTGTGTTGTCGCCGCGTCGACGACAGCCGGGTGACAGTGGCCAACCGGCACACACGCGTAGCTTGCGCCAAAGTCGAGGTACTCGGTGCCGTTCGCGTCGGTGACGTACACGTCGTCACCGCTCGTGATCTCGATCGGCTTCTCAGAGAAGACGAAGCCGCTCATGCGTCGTTCACCTCCGACTCCGTAGAGGTAGTCTCAGCCGGCTCGGCTGCCGCCACAAGCGCCGAGTCGGTGATGGTCGTGCCGGCGCCGTCGAGTGCCGACCGTATCGGATCGGTCGCGTTCGCGTCGGCGACGACGACGCGGTCGGCCCCGTCAGCGAGCGCTTCCGTCGCTGCCAACACTTTCTTGCCCATGAACCCCTCGGCAGCGGCTTCGACCGCCTCGAGTTCCGCCGGTGTCGTTGCCGACGCGATTAGGGTGTCTGGGTCGTCCGGGTCGGCATAGACGCCGGCGACGTCCGTCAACAGGACGAGCGTCGCGTCGAGACCGCCCGCGACAGCGGCGGCCGCGCGGTCTGCGTCCGTGTTTACCGGTGTCACGGTTCCGTCGGACTCGTGGCCGGCCATCGGCGGCGAGAGCACCGGTGTGTAGCCGTCGGCGAGCAGCCCGGCAAGCAGGTCGGCGTTGACCGACTCGATCCGCCCGGAGTGTTCGCCACGGCGGATCTTCCGTTTACCGTCCTCAACGACACGCACCGCAGACTTGCGGGGACCGGCGAGCAGCCCGCCGTCGACGCCAGAGAGGCCGACCGCGTCGATTCCGGCCGCACGACACTGCGCGGTCAGCTGCGTGTTGAGCCGACCGGCCATCGCCATCGTGAACGCCTCCATCGTCTCGGCATCGGTGAACCGACCGGTGACGCCGGAGGCAGACTCGACGTACTCGGGCTCCATGCCGAGTCGTTCGATCGTCTCGTCGACGACCGCCGAGCCGCCGTGAACGACCACGACGTCCCGCCCCGCCTCGATGAGGCTCGCGACGTCCGCAACCGCCCCTACCGGGTCGACCGCCTCTGCGCCGCCTACTTTGACGACGACGGGGGAAGTGGTCGGTCCGCTCATGGCGATCCCACCGGGTGTAACCCCGTGAACTCGAGTCCGGCAGTCTCTGGGAGCCCGAGCGCGATGTTTGCCGCGTGGACCGCCTGGCCGGCCGATCCTTTCATCATGTTGTCTATCGCAGAGAACACGACGATCCGCTCGTTCGAGGGGTCAAGCTCGAAGCCGACGTCGGCGTAGTTCGTGCCGGCGACCGCCTTCGGCTCGGGGTAGCGGTAGACGCCGCCCCCACCGGAGACGATGCGGACGAACGGCTCGTCGGCGTACGCCTCGCGGTAGGCGCGCCACAGGTCGCCCGTCGAGACGGGCGACTCGGGGAAGACGTGACACGTCGCCGAAGCGCCACGGACCATCTCGACCGCGTGAACGGTAAAGGAGACGTCGAGCCCGAGATACGCTTCGATCTCCGCCTCGTGGCGGTGCCCGGTCGGCGCGTAGGGACGAACCACGCCCGAGCGCTCGGGGTGTGAGGATGCCGGCCCACCGCCAGCACCTCCCTCGGAGGAGCCGACTTTCACGTCGACAACGACGTCGCCGTCCGGACCAAGCACGCCCGCGTCGACGAGCGGCTTCAGTCCGAGGATCGTCGCGGTGGCGTTACAGCCGCCGCTGGCGATCAACTCGGCGCCGGGAAGGTTCTCGCGGTTGAGTTCGGGAAGCGCGTAGGCCGCGCGTTCGAGATGTGCGGGCGCCTCGTGGCCGTCGTACCACTCGTCGTACGCCTCGGCCGTCGGCAGCCGGAAGTCGGCCGAGAGGTCGACGACGGTGTCGGCCGCCGAGTCGAACGCGTCTATCTGTCCCATCGAAACGCCGTGAGGCGTCGCCGCAAAGAGCACGTCGACCGACTCGAGCGTGTCGGGCGAAGAAAACCGGAGGTCGAGGTCGCGGAGGTTCGGGTGTGAGCGACCGACGGTCATGTTGTCGGCCGACCGCGAGGTCGCCTGGACGACCTCGAAGTTCGGGTGACCGGCGAGCAGCCGCAACAGCTCGCCGCCGGTGAACCCGGTGCCGCCGACGACACTCGCGGTGTACGGTTCGTCCGCGTCGACGTCAGCGTCGACGTCAGTGTCAGCCTCGGTCGGAGTGACGTCACTCATGCGGTGACCTCGTCGATGTCGATATCCGTCTGATCGGAATCGTCGAACGCTGCCACGGTGGCCTCAAGCCAGTCGACGATCCGCGCGGGGACGTCGACGTCGGTCGCCTGGGTGAGCGCTTTGAACTCGACGGTGTGGTTGACTTCGTGGACGGTGTACGCCCCGGAGTCGGTCCCGCCGACCTCCATCAGGTCAATCCCGAGGAGGCCGCCGCCGACCGCCTCAGAAGCGCGCTCGACGAGTGCAGTCGCGGTCTCATCGAGGTCGAACGCGGTCGTTTCACCGCCTTTCGCCGCGTTTGTGAGCCAGTGGTCCGCCGTGCGCGTCATCGCCGCGATCGGCTCGCCGTCAGCGGCGAGCACGCGAATGTCGCGGCCAGGCTTGTCGACGAACTCCTGGACGTAGAACACCTTGTGTTCGTAGTGACCGAGCGTGGCCTTGTGCTCGAGGATCGCCTCCGCGGCGCTTTTCGAGTCGATCTTCGCCATCAACCGCCCCCACGAGCCGACGACGGGCTTGAGCACGCACGGGTAGCCGAACGACTCGATTGCCTCCATCGCCGCATCGGTTGTAAACGCGACCTCCGTCTCCGGGGTCGGCACGTCCGCGGCCGCAAGCGCGAGCGAGTTCTTCGCTTTGTCGGCACAGATGTCCGCGGTTCCTGGAGCGTTCACGACCGGCACGCCGTACCTCTCGAGGAACCGCGTCGCGTACAGCGACCGGCTCGTCGAGAGACAGCGGTCGACAACGATGTCGAGTTCCTCGACAGGAGCGGTCGTCTCTGTCAGGTCGAACCGTTGGTCGCGAACGTCGATCTTCTCGACGTCGTGTCCGCGCTCGCGGAGCGCCTCGAGCAGGAGCTTCTCGTCCTGCCGAATCCGCGAGTAGAGCACGCCTACACGCATGTAGACCACGCTGTCGTCACCGTCATTTACTCGCCCCAGTCCTCCTCAAGCTCGGGCGCCTCCTCGAGCGTGACGGGGTCGAGCGAGATGACCTCAAGTTCGGTCCCTGTGACCGGACTGTCGATAATCTCGCCGACTTCGACGTCCGCGGGAAGTTCGATCTCCTCGCCCGTGATCGGGTCCTCTGCCAGCACCGGATCGGTTTCGCTCGTCATCGTACCACTCTCTCGCGTCGCTAAAAACATAAAGCCTTCGAACTTATAATTTGTCTTACAATACACAGAGAGGGTACTACTCGGACACGAGGGCGACAGAACGCCCGTGTGTGATTCAGTGTCAGTTTTCGATAATACGAATCCGTGCAGGGCACGGCGGCGCAGGCGGCCCCGGGTCGGGGGTGCTCGCCGGCGCCGACCGTCGGGGGGGTCGGCGTCGCTCGACCGGCGGGTCCGCGCCGGGTCGCGAGTCTACGGTCTTGATCCACTGGTGTTTCACTCCGAAGTTGACGGCCGTGTGGTCACACATACGACGCCACCTCGCGCTCGAGCGTCTCGGCCGAAGCCGCCAGTCGTTCGCGGCGAGTCTCGAGTGTGTCGCGGTCCGTCGTGAGCGCGTTGGTGACGATGTCGAGCCCCTCGGTGACCGCGTCGGGCGCAGGCCCGCCGGTCGAGTCACGACTCGCGACGCTCTCGACGGGGTCGAGTGCCGCTTCGACCGACGCGCGGCTCGCGTACGCCGTGAGCGGCTCGTCCGCCACTACGTCCGTCGCGGCCGCAATCACGTCGGCCGCAGCCGACGGTGACGTGTCGTCGTCGATCGTCTCGGCCGCGGTCGCGACGACCTCGTGGGCCGTCCGGAACGGCATTCCGCCGGCCGCGAGCAGGTCGGCGACACCTGTCGCTGTCGAGAATCCGGCCCCTGCGGCCGCCGCAAGCCGACCCGTCTGCCACTCAGCCGTTGCGACGGCCCCCGACGCGACGGCTGTCGCCTCGCGGACGTCGTCAACCGTCTCGAACACGCTCGCATGCGCGCGCTGGAGGTCACGGTTGTACGCGCGGGGAAGTCCCTTGAGTAACGAGAGCGTCCCCGTCGCCTCTCCGATCGCATCACCAGCGACCCCGCGCGTTAGCTCCAGCGTGTCGGGGTTCACCTTCTGTGGCATGATAGAGGAGGTCGACGAGTAGTCGTCGTCGAGTCGTACGAGCCCCGTATTCGAGAAAATGATCAGGTCTTCGGCGAGCCCCGATAGCGTTGTAGCAAGCGTCGCTGACGCGGTCGCTGCCTCCGCGAGGAAGTCCCGCGCCGATGCGGCATCCATCGCGTTGAACACGAGTCCATCGAAGCCGAGCAGCTCGGCGGTGCGCTCGCGGTCGATGTCAAACGGGGTACCGGCGAACGCCGCCCCGCCGAGCGGCGACCGATTCGTCCGGTCATACGCGTCGAACAGCCGTGTTGTATCGCGTGCGACCCCGCCCGCGTACGAGAGTACGTAGTGGGCGACCGTCGTCGGCTGTGCGGGCTGAAGGTGGGTGTACCCCGGCATTACCGTCTCCGTGTGGGCGCTTGCGACGTCGACGAGCGCCTCGCGGAGCGTCAGCGTCGCCGCCGCCACATCGAGGAGGTCCTCACGCAGGCGGTACCGGATGCACGTGGCCACCTCGTCGTTGCGTGAGCGGGCGGTATGCATCCGGCCACCGTCCGGGCCGACCCGGTCGATGACAGCCGTCTCGATCGCCTCGTGGACGTCCTCGCCGGCCGGGAGCGCCCCGTGGCCGGCGGCCTCCACGTCTGCGAGCGCCCGCAGGATGGATCCGGCAATCGCGTCCTCAAGAATCCCCTGCTCGGCGAGCCCAACGACGTGTGCCCGGTCGACCGCGAGGTCGGCCGCGAATATCGCCTCATCCGCAGCCAGACTCGAGAGGAACCCACGGGCAGGGCCGCCGCTGAACCGATCGCGACGGACGGCCGTGTCACGCTCGTCGTCTGCGGTCGCGTCAACAGAATCGACATCTGAGGCGGGCTGCCGGTCGGAATCGGGGTCGCCGTCGCGCATCTACTCGTCGCCCGAGATGTCACCGCGTCCGTCCGTTGCGAGCTCCGGTTTCGAGACCGACGCGGCCACGCCGTTTGCGAGCCGCTCTTGGAGCCCGTGGTACTTCGCGACGCCGGTGGCGTCCTCTTGGGCGATGCCGGCGACGTCTTCGGTGTTGAACGACGCCATTTCTTCTGAGTACACCGCGTACGCCGAGTCGCGGGCGACGACCCGACAGCTGCCACCGGACACCTTCACCGTCGCGGTGCCGGTCACCGTCTCCTGAGTCTCGTCGATAAACGCGTCGAGCGCGTCCACGAGCGGCGCGAAGACGAGCCCCTCATACGCCTTCTCGGCCCACTCGTGTTCGATGCCCGACTTGAACGAGCGCTCGTTTTTCGTGAGTACGAGATCTTCGAGCGCCTGGTGGGCGGTGAGCAACACCGTCGCGGCCGGGTGCTCGTAGTTCTCACGCACCTTGAGACCAAGCATGCGGTCTTCCATCACATCGGTGCGCCCGACGCCGTACGCGCCCGCGTGCTCGTTGAGGTACTGGATAAGGGCGACGGGGGCCATCTCCTCACCGTCGACAGCGACGGGGACGCCCGCCTCGAACGTCACCTCGATCGTGGTCTCGCCGTCGGGCTCTGCGGTCCACTCGTAGATGGCCTCCGGCGGCTCGTAGTCGGGGTTCTCGAGCTCCCCGCCTTCTACCGCACGCGACCAGATGTTCTCGTCGATGGACCAGACGCCGCCGTCGCCGGCCTCGACCGGAAGATCCTTCTCTGCTGCGTAGTCGATCTCCCACTCGCGAGTGAGCCCGAGCTCACGGACCGGCGCGATGACCTCGAGATCCGAGCCGCGCCAGACGGCCTCGAAACGGAGCTGGTCGTTCCCCTTCCCCGTACAGCCGTGTGCGACGGCGTCACACCCCTCCTCGATGGCGACCTCAAGAATCGACTCGGCGATGACGGGACGGGCGAGCGCGGTGCCGAGCGGGTAGCCTTGGTACGTCGCGTTCGCTTTCACCGCGTCGAAACAAAGGTCGGCAAACTCGGATTTTGCATCAACCACGTGGAGGTCGAGTCCAAGCGCGTCGGCCGTCTCTTCAGCCTCGTCGAACTCGTCGGTCGGCTGGCCGACGTCGACGTTGACGCCGATAACCTCGTCGTAGCCGTACTCTTCTTTCAAAAGCGGCACACAGACCGTGGTGTCGAGTCCGCCGCTGAACGCGAGTGCAACGCGTGTCATTACCGTATATGACCGGATGGCAGCTATTAAATTCACCGATAGTAGTTTTGGAATTTATTGAGAGCGCCGCCGCTCACACGAGAGAGCAACGGCTCTCTGGAGCGGATTGGCGCGAACGCGACGAGGGAGAGAAGTTATCGGCCACGGGGGGCCGGTCGTCGCGCCGCGCCGGAACCCGGTCGCGGCGGTCGGACGTCTCGTCGCGGTCGCAGCGCTCGTCGGCCTCGGCGAGGCGCGTCGGGACGAGCGGCTGCTAACATCGTACGTCTGTACGAACGGCCTCGTACAAGAGTATTCCGGGATCGGTGCGGGTCAGGCGGGCACAGCACTCACAAGGCGGCGCGGTACGCCTCAAGCGTTCGGTCGACGTCCTCGTCGGTGTGCGCATACGAGGCGAACTGACACTCGTACTGGTTAGCCGTGAGAAACACGCCTTCGTCTTTCATCCGCTGCCAAAACACTCGCTCCCAACGGTCGGTCGCCGCATCAGCGACGTCCGCACCGGTCTTCGGGCAGTGGTCGTACCGGGCGCAGGTGGCGTTCTGTTGACAGCCTCCCGCACAGCAGGCGTCGACGTCGGCGGGCGCCTCGCGGGTGAACACCGTCTTGAACATCGAATCGGTGCCGACAACGGTGTACTCCGGTGCGCGTTCCCGGCAGATCTCTGCGATACCATCCCGAAGCCGGCGACCGAGGCGATTCACGTGGTCGTAGACGTCGTGTTCGGCGGCGTATTCGAGACTCACCTTCCCCGCGGCCATCGTCACCGGGTGGCCCGAGAAGGTGCCAGACTGGAAGACGTCGCCCGCGGGCGTGAACCCCTCGATCACGTCCGCACGACCCCCGATTGCCCCGACCGGAAAGCCGCCGCCGATGATCTTCCCGAACGTAGTGAGGTCGGGCGTGACCCCGAATCGCGACTGTGCACAGCCGAGACCACCGACCCGAAAGCCCGTGATCACCTCATCGAAGATCAACAGCGCGCCGTGGTCTGTACACAGGTCACGGAGCGTCTCGTGGTAGCCGTCGATCGGCATCACGATGCCCATGTTGGCGAGAATCGGCTCCACGAGGACGGCCGCGATGTCGTCGCCGTGTTCGGCGAACACCTCGGCGGCCGCGTCCGGGTCGTTGAACGGGATCGGCAGAGTATGTTCGGCGAACGACTCGGGGATCCCAGCGGTCGACGGATGTGGGTTCTCCGGCCCACCCTCCACGAGCGTCGACTCTTGTGCGCCGTGGTACCCACCCTGCATCACGACGATCTTGTCCCGCCCGGTGTGGCCCCGCGCCAACCGGACCGCAGACACCGTCGCCTCCGTGCCGGAGTTGACGAAACGGATCGACTCGACGCTCGGGACGTGTCTGGCGACGAACTCGGCGTGTTCGACCTCGATCTCGGTCGGCGCCCCGTACATCGGTCCCGCGGCCGCGTGCGACTGGACGGCCGCAGACACCGGCTCCGGAAGGTCGTGGCCGTACAACAGCGGTCCGTACCCCATCACCCAATCGACGTACCGGTTGCCGTCGGCATCTATCACGTGGCCCCCGTCGCCGCGCTCTACGAAGAACGGATGCGGCATCGTCGCGCGGACCGACGAGTTGACCCCGCCCGGCATCACCGACAGCGCGCGGTCGTACAGGTCGCGAGATCGCTGGTGCTGCATAGATGGTCATACAACTGCCCGGGTCAAAGGCGTTGTCGACCGTCGCGTTGACACACGGCAGACGATGACGAAAAACAGACCGCAACAGCGAACAGACCGCACCGCAAGCGAGTGGATCCGAGTGACGACAGTGAGGTACCCGGGTCGAAGCCTCAGACCGCCCCAGGGCCGGTCGCGCCAGTACGAACCTGCACGGCGTCTTCGACCGGCAGGATGAACACCTTACCGTCGCCCGGTTCGCCGGTTGCCGCGGCCTCACAGATGGCCTCGGCGACTTCGTCTGCAGGGATATCTGCGACGACAACGTCGACTTTCACCTTCTGGTGGAGGTCGACGGTGAACTCCTCGCCGCGCCACTGACCCGTCTTTGCGGGCTGTGAGCCGCGACCAGAGACATTCGTCACGGTGAGCGAGGGCGCGTTGATCTCTGCGAGCGCCTGTTTGATGTCGCCAAGCTTGTCGGGGCGGACGACCGCGCTGACCATCTTGATCGGCGAGCCGGTCTCTACGCCACCGTCGGCGCGTGGACCGGACTCGGTGGTGTCAACGACGGTCGGCCCGCCGTCGGTCGCGACGCGCTCGCCACCGAACTCGGGGTAGGTCTCAACGCCGTGTTCGGCGATGTCAAGTCCGTCCTGCTCGTGGTCGGGTGTGACACGTGCCTGCCCGAGCGCCTTGAGGACGTACCAGATGACCGCGGTCGCGGTCAGCGTCCAGCCACCAATAATGACGACGCCGGTCAGCTGTGCAATGAACTGCGTGCCGACGCTGGCTTCGAACGCACCGGGAACTGCCACGAATGGCATCAAAAGCGTGCCGAGCACGCCGGCGCTGCCGTGAACGGGGAAGACAGCACAGACGTCGTCAATCTTGAGCCGCTCAGAGACGAAGTCGAAGACGATCGGGAGCTGGATGCCGGCGAGTCCGCCGACAACGAAAGCACCCCACCATGCGGTCGTGTTCGGGATCGCCGTGATACCAGCCAGACCGGCGAGCATGCCGTTGGCGGTGTACAGCGTGTCGACCTTTCCAGACTGCATCCAGGTGACGGCCGCCGCGCCGATGGCGCCGGCTGCCATCGCGATGGTCGTACCCATCGCGACCAAGCTGAGGGTGTTTGCGCCATCACCGAGGTCAAACGCGCCCGCGGTGCCGACGTTGAAGCCGTACCAGCCGAAACAAAGCATGAGCGTGCCGAGCACCGCAAACGTCATCGAGTGACCAGGAATGACGTTGACGCTGCCGTCGGTGTTGTAGCGATCCATCCGCGGGCCGAGCACTGCCGCGGCCGTGAGCCCGGCGATACCACCCATACCGTGAACGATCATCCCGCCGGCGAAGTCGGCGAACGGCGCACCGACGAGCTGCTCAACGAGGCCAGTCTCCGGTGCGGCCCACGTCATTGCGGTGACCATCGGGTAAATAACGGCCGCAAGCAGGAACGTGTACGTCATGTACGCGCGAAGTTTCGCGCGGCCGGCGACGGCCCCCGAGACGATCGTCGCGGCGGTCATCGCGAAGACAGCACCGTACAGCCAGCCGACGTAGCCGCCGGCGCCCGCTGCGGGCGCAAAGCCGGCACCAGTCATCAGGCTCTCGAAGCCGGTTCCAATGACGAAGAACACAGAGACGCCGACCGCCCACGTCAGCATGTTCTTCGTGAGCTGGTTGGCAACGTTCTTCGAGCGAACTTGGCCTGCCTCAAGCATGGCGAAGCCCGCGTGCATGAAGAAGATCAAGAACGAGACTGTGAGGATCCAGGTCTGGTTGACCGCGTCAATGACCGTGGCGATATCAGTCATCGGATACCTCCACCTCGGTCCGATCGATCGTCGTACGATCCGGTTCGAACGTGGCGTTTGACCACGCGTTTGTGCTTTGAATCACGTTAGATACTCCGCAAAGCCATACATATAAACACTAGAGTTAAAAAGCGGAAAAAAATGCTACCGTTTGAAGCGTGTGCGTCAAATATAAGCACGTGTCTAAGATGTATAAGGTCGTATTCTGGACAGGCCCCGAGCAATTCTTGCACAGAAGGTTGACGGTCGTAGTGACACATCCACAATATGATCGTCAAAAACGGCTATGATTGGCGCTTTCAGGCCGGTGCGCGTCGATCCCGCGCAAATATTGCTGTCCACGTCGCGCGTACAGTTCGGCGAGAACGCGTGTACGCCCCAATTTCGGGTCGTAGCGACGAATAGCCGGAGAAGTTGACGTTCGTACACCCCGATCCGGGGGTGTGAGCGGGTGAACCGCCGCTATTCTGGTTTGAGGCCCTCGCCTTGGACGCGCATCACGGCCTCGCCGTCGGCGAGGTTCGGGGCGTCTACGAGCCTGACGATTCGCTTGTTCCCCTTCGATTTGCGGAGGTACATCCGGAACGTCGAGGCGTGGCCGAGGATGTTCCCGCCGATCGCCTGAGTCGGGTCGCCAAAGTACGAGTCGGGATTCGACGCGACCTGATTGGTGACGAGGATCCCGGTGTTGTACAGGTCACCGATTCGCATGAGATCGTGGAGGTGTTTGTTGAGCTTTTGTTGGCGGTTAGCAAGCTCACCCCGGCCGACGTACTCGGCGCGGAAGTGGGCGGTGAGTGAGTCAACACAAACGATACGAATCGGCCACTCGCCCTCCTCGTGTTCGCCCGCGAGCTCTTTGGCCTTCTCGGCCAGGAGGATCTGGTGGTTAGAGTTGAACGCCTTCGCGACGTGGATCTGGTCGAGAAACGCAGCGACGAGCGCCTCCATCGCTTCCTCGCTGTCCGGCGTGCCCTCGATCTCTCGGCGCTCCATCTCGGCTGCGAGGATCTCGTCGTCAAGCCCGCGCACCATGTCGTCGATCCGCTCGGGCCGGAACGTGTCCTCGGAGTCAACGAAGATGCAGCCGCCGTCAAGGCCGCCGTGTTCCGGCGAGAGCTGGACATTGACCGCCATCTGGTGGGTAACCTGTGACTTCCCGGAGCCGAACTCGCCGTACACCTCGGTGATCGACTGCGTCTCAATGCCACCACCGAGGAGGTCGTCAACCTCCGTGATCTGCCAGGAAAGCTTGCCGATCTCCTGGCGACGCTCGAGGACGGTCGCGCCCGTCTCGAAGCCGCCGACGTCCGCCGCATCGCGTGCCGCATTGATGATGTCTGCAGCCGACGACTCACCGATGTCGGCCGTGTTCGACATCTCACCAGGGCTCGCCACGGCGATCGACTGATAGCTCTCGAATCCGTTGTCGACCAGCTTGTCTGCGGTCGCCGGGCCGACGCCAGGAAGGTCCTCGAGTTCGTCTTCAGGCATGTACTCCGGGATTGTGCGGCTTCGGTTATAAAGTCTGGTTTACAGCCAAGTGAAAGTAAAATCACTGCGAGAGACGATGGCGACTGCGTCGTCATGCATCATAAGTCGTCACCGAGGTCACGGGTTGCGTATCGGCTCGACAGCCGTGGTTGACAAGCGGCGTGCACACGCTGTGAGCGCGCATTTAACTGAGCAACGAGGACACGAAGATACCGTGAGTGAGGCGAGTGACGAGGCCGTCAGAAGCCGACACGGTGGACGTATGAGAGCGACCGGATCTCGACGAGCAGCTCGCCAGACAGCTCGGCGTCGGTGATGACGTACAACTTAGGATCGTCGGTGAACTCCGGGTCATCGCTCAACACCTGCCGGATCGGGACGTTGTGGTCAGCGAGGATCCCGGTGACCTCGGCGACGATCCCCGCCTCGTCGGCGGCGGCGACTTCGATGGTCATCACCGTGAGGTCAAGCACTGGCGCGAGATCCATCAGGCTCGGCACCGAGGAGATGTTCGTGAAGATGCGTTTGAGCTCCGGATCCGCGAGGATGGCGTCCGTCGTCGAGTCGACGACCCGCCGGTCGACATCAAGCTCGCGGGCGATCCCGGTGTACGGAATCTCAATCCCCCCGGAGACGACCCGACCAGCCTCGTTGACCGAGAAGCCGCGCTCTAAGAACAGGCGGATGACCGCCTGCTGGCTCGGGGATCCCTCGAACTTCTCGAGGATCTCATCGAACATTCGCTATTTGTTGTTTCGAGAGAGCTTGATAAAAAGCCACTCGGTCGCATTCGACCGCTGAATCGGCCCCGACGACCACATTCACCGCGGCACCCGACGGCTTTTACGCAATGGCGACGAACTCGCCGGCGTGTCAGAGCCGTCACACCTGCGGTTTTTCCCCTATGAAGAGCCGTACCCGAACCAGCGCGAGGCGATGGACCGGGTCGCCAACGCGTTAGAGCGGGGCCAAGACGTGCTATTTGAGGGGGCTCCGGGGACTGGCAAGACGCTCTCAGCACTCGTTCCAGCGTTGGCACACGCCCGCGAACACGACCGCACGGTCGTCATCACCACTAACGTCCACGAACAAATGCGCCAGTTCGTCGAAGACGCTCGTGCGATCACCCGCACCGAGCCGATCCGCGCCGTGGTGTTTAAAGGGAAGTCGTCAATGTGTCATATCGATGTCGGCTACCAAGAATGTCAAACCCTCCGAGACACCACCCGCGAGCTGGTCGAGACGGAGTCAGACGTCCGCGAGTTAGAAGCCCGTGAGCGCGAGCTACTCGCGGCGAGTCGCGAAGGAAACGCCGGCGCTGCCGAAGCCCGCGAGGCGGTCATGGACGAGCTCGAGGACCTCGAGAGCGAGCTCGACGAGTACGAGACGGCGAACGTCTGTGCGCACTACCGGAACAACCTCCTCGAAGACACAAACGACTTTTTCAAGTGGCTCTTCGAGGACGTTCGCACGCCCGAGGACGTGTACGCGTACGCGGACGAGCGAGAGCTCTGCGGATACGAGCTACTCAAAGAGGGTATGGAGGGTGTCGATCTCGTCGTGTGTAACTACCACCACCTGCTCGACCCGACGATCCGCGAGCAGTTCTTCCGGTGGATCGACCGCGATCCTGAAGACATTCTCACCGTCTTCGATGAGGCACACAACGTCGAGGACGCGGCCCGCGACCACGCGACCCGCACGCTCACCGAAACGACCCTCGATGCCGCGATTGAGGAGGTGACAGAGAGCGACGACTCACGCGCCGAACCGGCGGCAAACGTCGTGCGAGCGTTCCGGCACGCGCTCGTCGAGACGTACGACGACGCGCTCGGGTTCGGCGCGCGTGAGGCCATCGGGGAGCGCTGGGAAGACATCGCCGTCGCCAACGACGACCGTCGGGACGACCTCACGCTCGCGTTTCTCCGCCACTACGAAGGGACGGGTATCGACGCTGAGACCGAGCTCGCGGTCCAACTCGGGCAGGCGATCGATGAAGAGTACGAGCGGCGGTATCGTGACGGTGAGACCACAAGCCGCACCGAGTGTCAGCTCCTGCAGGTCGCACGGTTCGTCTCGACGTGGATGGAGGCCGGGACCGAACTTGGGCAACACCCGATCGTGTCCGTCCGGCGCGACGGAACGACAGACGAGGTATACGGCCGCGCCGAGCTGTACACCTGTATTCCCAGCCGCATCACGGCCGAGCTGTTCGAGGAGGTTGCAGCAAGCGTGCTGATGAGCGCGACCCTTCGGCCGTTCGACGTCACCGAAGAGGTGCTCGGGCTCGAAGACGTCGCCTCGCTCGCGTACGAGATGGGGTATCCGGAGGCGAACCGCCGGACGTTCGCGGTCGACACCCCGCCGCTTTTTGCCGCCGAGCGCAGCGACACCGAGACTCAGGAGACGGTCTCAACGCTGTTACGAGACGCAATTCGTTTCACTCCAGGAAACACGCTCGCGTTTTTTCCCTCGTACGCAGAAGCCGAGCGATACTACGAGCGTCTCGGCGGTGGCCGCGACGGGTTGGCCGGAGCCGACCTCGGACCGCTCTATCTCGACGGTTCCGGCGAGGACGAGGCAGCGCTTCGCCGGGCATTTGTCGAGCAGAACGACGCCGCACTGTTCACCTCGCTGTGGGGGACACTTGCTGAGGGAGTGAGCTTCGACGACGACGACGCCAGAACCGTCGTCGTGGTCGGCGTGCCGTATCCACACCTCTCAGACCGGATGGAAGCGGTCCAAGCGGCGTACAGTCGCGCATTCGCCGATCACGATCGTGGGCGTGACCCCGGGTGGGCGTACGCAGTCGAAGTGCCGACGATTCGGAAGACCCGCCAAGCGCTCGGGAGAGTCATCCGCGGACCGTCCGACTACGGGGTGCGGATCCTCGCTGACCGGCGCTACACCGCCACAGACATGGGAAAATACTCCGTGCGCGGGTCGTTTCCGCTCGAAGAGCGCGAAGAGCTGATAGACATCGACCCGGGGAAACTGAAGTTCGCGATGTTGAATTTCTACCGTGACCACGACGCGTACGACGGACCGCCTCCTGACCCGTGAGCGACGTCGCGGGCGGCGAACCGAGCGGCATCGGTCTCCCCGCGGCGCGTCGGTGCGGGCGTGGATCACCCCGGTCGCGTCGAAAGCAGCAGCGCGATACCGGCGAAGACGACGCCGATAAGGACGGTGACGACGGCGTGGATGAGCGTCAACACCGCGACAACCCGTGGCGGCTGCTCGTAGCTCCACCGAAACATGATCGCATCGAGCGCGAGTGCAACGGTGACCGTCACCGCCGCGGGGATCGAGAAGCCGCCGGCGACGACGCTCGTGATCGCTGGCAGTGGGCCGACGTAGAGCGCGCGTCGGGGGTCGACGTCGCCGAGGACGTTCCGGGCGGCGACGTGGGCGGTCACGGAGAGAAACAGCGCGAACGCGACGGTCGTCACCAGCACCGCCGCCGGCGTCACGGGCTGTGCGGACATGAAAACGGCTACGCGGTCAAAAGACAAAGTACCGACGGGATCGGTTGGCGGTAGTGGGGAATATCCGTGGTTCACCGCACGGGCCGCTCGGGGAGCTCACTCAAGCAGGCCGAGGTCGGTGAGCTTTGTTGTGATCACGTCGACGGCGTCCGCGGCGTCTTGGGTGTCGGTGCCGCCGGTGACGACGAGTTTTCCGCTACCGAATAACAGCGCGACGACGTCCGGCTCGTCGATCCGATAGACCAGCCCGGGGAACTGCTCGGGCTCGTACTCGATGTGCTCTAATCCGAGTCCGATAGCGATAGCATTGAGGTTGAGGTCCGCGCCGAGGTCCGCGGACGTGACGATGTTCTGGACGGTGACTTCGGGGTCGTCGTCGATCGGGATGCGGAGCGCGCGCAGCTTCTCGAAGACGAGGTCGAGACTCTCGTGGACGGCAGCTGTCGAGTTGGCGCCGGTACAGACGATCTTGCCGGATCGGAAAATGAGCGCCGCGGACTTCGGTTCCGTGGTTCGGTAGACTAAACCAGGGAACTGTTCGGGGTCGTAGTCGGCACCCTCGAGGTCCATCGCAACGCTCTGGAGGTCGAGCTCCTGTCCGATCCCGGTAGAGGCGACGACGTTCTCGACGGTGATCGTGTCCTTCGGGTCGGCCATTCCGGCGTATCTACAGGGGTGGGTAAGTTAAAAAAGTCGGTCACTGGTCGCCGTCGGCGCTCCGGGATCACCCGCACAGGTGCCACGGAGACGCGGCTCGACCAGCTCAAGCGCACGCGACCCGACCAGTTTGAACGCACGCAATCCGTCACGCTCATCCGGTGGGCGCGCCGACTCTCGGAGGTGTACTGGCTCGAACTGGCCGGCGAGGCGGACGCGTTCGCAGCCGCGGAGGCGGCGACGGCCGCCGCGGGAGTCCGCGTCCTAGCCCCCGGCGTCGCGAGTGCCAGTAGCATCGGTTCGACCGTAGACGCGCTGGCGTACACCCGCCGAGTCTGTACGGCGATCGGGCGAACCGACGCGGACGTCGATGCCGCAGTCGCGGCTCTCGAGGCTGCCCCACTGTCCCGGACTGGCACCGTCGCCGTGCGGGCGCGAAACGTCCGAAACTCGACAACAGTCTCGACGACGGCCGCAGAGCGAGCGCTTGGCCGAGCGCTCGTCGAGCGTGGGTTCGACGTCGATCTCGAGGCGCCTGACCACGTACTGCGCGCGTTGTTCGCCGCCGGCCCACGTGTCGAACACGACTCGGTCGACGGGGCCGACGGGGGGAAGACCTCGCTGTGTACACTCGGCTGGGTCACCCACGAACCGTCGCGCGCGTTCGCCCCGGCTCCGACGGACCGCCCGTTCTTTCAGCCCGGAAGCATGGCGCCTGTTGACGCACGGGCGTACGTGAACCTCGCTGGGGCCGCCCCCGGACGGACGGTACTTGACCCGATGTGTGGAACCGGTGGCCTCCCGATCGAAGCCGGCCTCGTCGGAGCGGACATCGTTGCATGTGACGCTCAAAAAAAGATGGTCGCCGGCACGCGCGAGAATCTTCGGGCATGCCTCAACGACGCGAGCGCTCGAACGACAGCCGCGCGACAAGTGGGGTCAACACCAACGTGGCACGTCCTCCGCGGCGACGCGACTGCGCTCCCAGTCGACGACGACGTCGTGGACGGGGTCGTCTTCGACGCGCCGTACGGTCGGCAGTCGAAAATCGCCCGTCACGAGTTGGCCGGCCTCGTCGCTGGCGCCCTCGAAGAGAGCGCCAGGGTCGCCACACGCGCCGTCGTAGTCGCCGACCGCGACTGGCGTGGGCTCGCGCGCGGTGCGGGGTGGGTCATCGAGGCGAGCTTCGACCGGCGCGTCCACCGCTCGTTGACGCGTCGTGTGCTCGTCTTGCGACGCGCGTGATCACCCGTGTCGGCGACGAATAAGCCGGGTCCGGGGTCGGCCGCACCGCGGGCAATCGTTAAGTGAGCGGCGCGAGGTTGGTTCATCATGGTCGGGGACGGCGGTGACGACATGCTCTCGTGGGACGAGTCAGTGTTCCGCGAGGAGACCGTCTTCGAGATCGACCACGTTCCGGAGACGTTCCGCCACCGTGAGAGCCAACTCGAGAGCCTGAAATACGCGCTCCGCCCGGCCGTTCGCGGCTCGCGACCGCTGAACACGGTCGTGCGCGGCCCGCCAGGAACGGGCAAGACGACCGCGATCCAGAAGCTCTTCGGCGAGCTCGCCGCCCGGACCGAGGTACGGACCGTGCGGGTCAACTGTCAGGTGGACTCGACGCGGTACGCCGTCTTCTCCCGGCTCTTCGAGGGGATATTCGAGTACGAACCGCCCTCCTCCGGGATTTCGTTCAAGAAGCTGTTCAGCCAGATCACCGACCGTCTCGTCGAGGAGGACGAGGTCCTCGTCGTCGCACTCGACGACGTGAACTATCTGTTTTATGAAAACGAGGCGTCAGACACCCTGTACTCGCTGTTGCGAGCTCACGAGGCGCACGCAGGTGCGAAGATCGGCGTAATCGTCGTCTCCTCTGACCTCGGGCTCAACGTCGTCGACGACCTCGACGGCCGCGTGCAGTCGGTGTTCCGCCCCGAAGAGGTGTACTTCCCGGTGTACGACACCCCAGAAATCGTCGACATCCTGCGTGAACGGGCGAGGCGCGGCTTCCACGACGACGTCGTCGGCGAGGAGGCGCTAGAGCGGGTCGCCGCGTTGACCGCCGAAAGCGGCGACCTTCGGGTAGGCATCGACCTGCTTCGACGGGCAGGACTCAACGCCGAGATGCGCGCCTCGAAGGCGATCGCACTCGAGGACGTCGAAGCGGCCTACGACAAGTCGAAACACGTCCACCTCTCGCGGTCGCTCCGCGGTCTCTCGGACTCAGAGCGGGCGCTCGTTCGAGTACTCGCCGAACACGACGGTGAACGGGCCGGGACCGTCTACGACGCCTTCCATGCGGAGACCGACCTTGGATACACCCGCTACTCGGAGATCGTCAACAAACTCGATCAGCTCGGCGTGATCGACGCCGAGTACGCAGACGTCGAGGGACGGGGGCGCTCGCGGGCGCTCTCGCTGGCGTACGACGCGGACGCGGTGCTCGACCGGCTAGAGTGAGCGTGCCGAGCGGCTTTACGCCGACGCCTTTTCAATCGCGCCACACACAGAGGGGGCATGAAATCGAGCGGCGGCAGCGAGGCGATGAAGCGACGGGCCGGCGAGTCGGCCGCCAGGGCGGTCACAGACGGCGACGTGGTGGGGCTTGGAACCGGGTCGACGGCAGCACACGCGATCCGATCGCTCGGCGAGCGTGTCGCCAACGGCCTCTCGATTACCGGCGTGGCAACCTCGTTTGCGAGTCGTGAGCTCGCGCTCGACGCGGGGATCCCGCTGGTCGACCTCGCGGCGGTCACCGAGCCCAGTGGCGACGGGATCGACGTCGCCATCGACGGCGCCGACTGTGTCGCCGGCGACGACCTGATCAAGGGGGGTGGCGCCGCTCACGCACGCGAAAAGCTCGTCGACGTGGCCGCAGATCGGTTCCTCGTCGTCGCGGACGTGACGAAGTGTACCGACGTCCTCACACACCCGGTCCCCATCGAAGTGCTCGCGAGCGGCCGCGGTGTCGTCGCCGAGGCGGTCGCGGCTGCGGGCGGCAACGCGACACTGCGGCGAGCCGAGCGAAAGGACGGACCGGTCGTCACCGACAACGGCAACCTCGTGCTCGACTGTGACTTCGGCCCGATCGCGGAGCCGGCGGCGCTCGCGCGGACGCTCGCGGAAACGCCCGGCGTCGTCGAACACGGGTTGTTCGTCGGACTCGCAGACGAGCTCCACGTCGGAACCGAAACCGGCGTCGACGTCACGAAGCCAGGGCGAGAATGACCGAGCGACCTGCGGCCGATGGCGGCGCAAGCGACTGTCATAGCCGCAACGCTCAGCGGTGGAAATAGAATAAAACGACAGGGTAGAGCGCCTTACAGGTCGCGGGGCTGGACCGTCTTCCGGTCGTTAGCCTCGGCGCGGCGAGCGGCGTCCTCGAGTAGCTCGGTCACTTCGTCGTCCAGCGCATCGTAGAAGTCCGACGCGACGTTTTTGTCCTCTAGCGCTTCCTTGACTGCCGCTTTGACAATGAGGTCTGCCATGCAGTTTCGACTACCCGGCCATAGTTAATAAGCGTTCCTGAATTCTGCCGCGAGGGGCCCCGTGCCGGCAGATCACGGGAGGGGGTGTGGCACGAAGCGTTGCGTGGACCGGTCGGTGGGGTAGACCGTGTCGCCCATTGGGGCAGCGTAGTGCGAGAATTGGGACGCGTACTCCGAGCCGAATCGACGGCTACGAGGCCGTGCACCACGAAGAACCGGCCATGCACACACCAGGCGGCACCGACGAGGAGGGGACCGAACGCGAGGCGACCGGGACGGACGGAACGCCAGCCCGGGAGACGCTCGAAGCCCTCGCGGCGGGGGACATTGGCGTCACAGAAGCAGAGTCACGACTTACAGGGTACGCGACGACGGCTGCAGGGCGGTTCGACGCCGATCGTGACCGGCGGCGCGGGATTCCAGAAGCGGTGCTCGCCGAGGGGAAGCGCCCGGTCGAGGCCGCATCGCTTGCGAAAACGGCACTCGAGACTACTGGTCGGGCGATCGTGACTCGGGCGACCATCGAGCACGCGGCGGCGATCCGCGAGACCGTCAACGCTGATGCTCCCGACGCGACCGTCGAACACGACGAGGTGACGCGGACCGTCGTGGTCCACGCCGCGGAATACGAGCCACCGTCGCTCAACGCGCAGATTGCGGTGGTGGCTGCTGGAACGGTCGACGCTCCGGTGGCCGGCGAGGCCGCGGTGGTCGCCCGCGAAGTCGGTGCCGCCGTGGATCAGATACGCGACGTCGGTGTGGCAAATCTCGACCGGCTGCTCGACCAGCTCGGGCGAATTCGCGAGTCCGACGTCGTCATCGTCGCTGCCGGCCGAGAAGGGGCGTTACCGACGGTGGTCGCCGGGCTCGTCGCTGCACCCGTAATCGCGGTGCCCGTAGCCTCGGGGTACGGCGAAGGGGGTGACGGCTCCGCGGCGCTCGCCGGCGCGCTCCAGTCGTGTACCGTCCTCACGACGGTGAACGTCGGGGCCGGGTTCGTCGCCGGCGCACAGGCGGGACTGATCGCTCGGGCGATCGTGGGTGAGGACGAGTCGTGAGCGACCACCACGTGTACGTGATCGAGTGTGCCGACGGGAGCCTCTACACCGGGTACACGACCGACGTGGAGCGACGGGTGGCCGAACACGACGCGGGCGAGGGCGCGAAGTACACCCGCGGGCGCACGCCGGTGACGCTGCGACACGTCGAGTCGTTCGACTCGCGCTCTGTGGCACTCTCACGAGAACACGCGATCAAGTCGTTGTCACGCGCCGAAAAAGAGCGGCTAGTCGGGGACCACGACGGAGACGGCACCAGCGACTGACCACAGTGCTGGTTCTTGGGGGCGGACACTCCCCGAGCCGCTCACTCGACGAGGCGTTCGATCTCCGTGACGAGGATTCCGCTGGCACCGACCGTCTTCAGCTCGGCTATCGTCGCGAAGACGTCGTCGGCCTCAACGACGGCGTGGACCGCGACCATCCCATTGCCGTGTTCGTCGGCCTCGACATCCATCACGGTCGGGCCGCCGAGACCGGGGATTACGGCTCGTACCTCCTCAAGACGTGCTTTCGGCGCGTTCATCATGAGGTACCGCCGTCCGTCTGCCGCGAGCACCGACTCGAAGGCAGTTCGAACCTGCTCGACTTTCGGGTCGGTCGTGACGTCCGGGTGAGCGAACAGCCGAACCGACGAGTCGAGGACCTCGTCGACGACCGCGAGCCGGTTCACTTGGAGGGTCGTCCCCGTCGAGGTGATGTCGACGATGGCGTCGGCCATATCGACGTGCGGCGTCAGCTCCGTCGCACCGGTGACCGTAACAACGTCGGCGTCGACGCCGACTCGGTCCAAGTAGTTGCGCGTGACAGTCGGGAACTCGGTGGCGATAGTCGCACCCGCGAGATCAGCTGGGGTCGTCACCGCGTCGCCCTCGGGGGCCGCAAGCACCAGTCGGCAGGAGCCGTACTCAAGATCGAGCAGGTCGACGAGATCGTCCTCGCCCGCTGTGGCCGCCGTGGGAGCGACCCCGCCGGACTCTGCGGCTTGGTCGAGGCCGGTGACACCGAGGTCAGCCGCCCCGTCGCGGACGTACTCTGGGATATCGGCCGCCCGCGCGAAGAGGATTGTTACATCGGGGTCGACCGTGTCGGCGTACAGCTGGCGGTCGGCGGTTTCCTCGACGTGAAGCCCTGCACGCTCGAGTAGTGAGACAGTCGGGTCGTGCAGGCGGCCCTTGTTGGGGACGGCGATGCGCATACGCGACGACTCGCGGGGACAGGGGGAAACGTTTTCGTCCGGGGAGCGGCGGCAGGGAGTCATCTCCGTCGCGGTGGCGCGTGCCTCCGAACGCCCGCAGGGCGTGAGGAGCACGCGCGAGGGAGTCGCGAACGAAGTGAGCGACGAGGCTGGGGAGGTGTGAGGTGCTGTGCGGTTGCGGGGCGGGACTCAAAGGGGCAGCCGCGAGGCGGCCAGACGCTCGCTGCGCTCCTCGGTGCTTACGTCGCCTCTGGCCGCCTCGCGGCTGGGGCTTTGGAGATGTCCGCCGCCGATCTACGGTCGATCATTTATGACCGAGTCGCCGGTCGGGTGGAATTTTCTTTCGACCACCCAGTACGCGACGGGGAGACAACTGGCGAACGCGACCGGCCAGACGGTCAACTGTGAGGCCGGATCGGGCGGCGAGACGAGGCTCCCGACGACCAGACCCACGAGGCCGGCGGCGACGACGATAGCGGTGGCTCGCTCCCACCGTGACGGCGGGTACCGGCGGGAGCGCTCGGGGCGCCACCACAGCAGGTAGTAGGCCAGTACGATCCCCAAGACCGGAGCGAGCACGCCCCAGAGTCCCGGATGGTCGCTTCCGCGGGCGTGTGCGTCGAAATTGACCCACGCGCCGACCGCGACCCAGACGAACAGGACGAGGGCCGCGCCGAACGCGACGGCCGGTGTGAGGAGGGACACGGATCTGCGTTCAGCCCGATCGGTAATCGGTCTTCCCCCACATGGAAACGTCCGCTTGGGACCGTTTTCGTCGCCGCCAGCCACGTAGCCGCGCCCCTCAAGTGCCTCGCCGCCCAACGACGCGTATCGTGAGCGACGCCGACTCTCCCCTCTCTGAAGACCGCCCGACCGCCGACCGCTCGCTTCGGGTCGACGCGCCGTTCGAGCCGGCCGGCGACCAGCCGGCGGCGATCGACGAACTCGTCACGGGATTCGAGTCGGGCGTCGACGAGCAAACCTTGCTTGGCGTCACCGGCTCCGGGAAGACCAACACCGTCTCGTGGGTCGCTGAAGCACTCGACCGGCCGACGCTCGTCCTCGCCCACAACAAGACGCTCGCCGCCCAACTCTACGAGGAGTTTCGGGGGCTGTTCCCAGACAACGCCGTCGAGTACTTCGTCTCGTACTACGACTACTACCAGCCGGAGGCATACGTCGAACAGACGGACACGTTCATCGACAAGGAGATGTCGATTAACGAAGAAATTGACCGACTGCGGCACTCTGCGACCCGCTCGCTTCTCACCCGTGATGATGTGATCGTCGTCGCTTCCGTCTCTGCGATCTACGGGCTCGGCGACCCGGGGAACTACAGAGAGATGGCCCTAGAGCTCGCGGTCGGCGACCAAGTGGGCCGCGAGACGCTGCTCGCACGGCTCGTCGACCTGAACTACGAGCGTAACGACGTCGACTTCACCCAGGGAACCTTCCGTGTCCGAGGGGACACCGTCGAGATCTACCCGATGTACGGCCGGTACGCGGTGCGCGTCGAGCTGTGGGGCGATGAGATCGACCGGATGCGGAAGGTCGACCCGATGAAAGGCGAGGTTGTAACCGAGGAGCCAGCGGTCATGCTCCACCCCGCAGAACACTACTCGATCCCTGATGAGCAGCTGGAGCAAGCAATAGCGGAGATCGAGACGCTGATGGACGAACGCGTGCGGTACTTCGAGCGACAAGGTGACCTCGTCGCCGCCCAGCGGATAGAAGAGCGCACCACCTTTGACGTCGAGATGCTGCGCGAGGCGGGGTACTGCTCGGGGATCGAGAACTACTCCGTCCACATGGACGACCGCGACCCGGGCGACGCACCGTACACGCTGCTCGATTACTTCCCCGACGAATTTCTCACCGTGATCGACGAGTCACACCAGACGCTCCCGCAGATCCGCGGGCAGTTCGCCGGCGATAAGTCCCGGAAAGACTCACTCGTCGAGAACGGCTTCCGGCTGCCGACCGCCTACGACAACCGCCCACTCACCTTCGAAGAGTTCGAAGCGAAGACTGACCGGACGCTGTACGTCTCGGCGACGCCCGGCGACTACGAGCGCGAGCAGTCGGCGAACGTCGTCGAACAGATCGTCCGGCCGACACACCTCGTCGACCCGAAAGTCCAAATAACCGAGGCGACCGGCCAAGTCGAAGACCTCCTCGATCGTGTCGACGAGCGAATCAACCGCGACGAGCGTGTCCTCGTCACCACGCTCACGAAGCGAATGGCAGAGGACCTGACCGAGTACTTCGAGGAGGCCGGCGTAAACGTCGCGTACATGCACGACGAGACCGACACCTTAGAACGCCACGAGATCATCCGCGACCTCCGGCTCGGGACCATCGACGTGCTCGTCGGGATCAACCTCCTTCGGGAGGGGCTCGACATCCCGGAGGTGAGCCTCGTCGCGATCCTCGATGCCGACCAAGAGGGATTCCTCCGCTCGACGACGACGCTCGTCCAGACGATGGGGCGGGCCGCCCGCAACGTCAACGGCGAGGTCGTGTTGTACGCCGATCGAATGACCGACTCGATGCAGGCGGCGATCGATGAGACCCAGCGGCGGCGTGAGATCCAGCTCGAGTACAACAACGAGCACGGCTACGAGGCGACGACGATCGACAAGCCGGTCAGCGAAGCGAACCTGCCGGGCTCGAAGACCGACACCTCGTCGGTGCGCGTCGACGACGTCGAGAGCGAAGCCGAGGCGAGTGCACAGATCGAGACGCTCGAAGACCGGATGAACGAAGCCGCGAGCAACCTCGAGTTCGAGCTCGCCGCAGACATCCGCGACCGGATTCGGGAGCTCCGTCAGGCGTTCGAGCTCGATGCGGACGACGGCGTCCCCGCGCCCATCGGTGAGGAGTGAAAGCAGAGATAGCGAGCGATCGCTGGAGCTCCAACGTGGGTTCTATTCGACCACAACCGCGTCGTGTCGAGGGAGTCGCAGCCGCTGCTCACCGACCAGGGCGCTCGCTCTCCGTTTCCAACTCCACGTCGCGGTCCGCCTCGCGCTCGAGTTCGTCGCCGTCGGCATCGGGGACGGCCGCGTCTGTGACGGCCGCCTCGTCGTCGCCGACCGTCTCGAGCTCCTCAAGCATCTCGTCGATGTCGTCGAGGCCGAGCATGGCGCGGGTGTCGTCGTCGAACTCGAGGCCCTCGAGCCCCTCCATCTGTTGGGCGTCCGAGCCGGAGAGGCCCTTTCCGTAGCGACCAACCAGACTCGTGAGCTCTTGTGGCACGATGAACGTAGTCGAGTCGCCCTGGCCAATCTCGGCGAGCGTCTCCATCCCCCGCTCGATGATTGCCCGCTCACCCATCGACTCGGCCGAGCGTGCGCGCAACACCGTCGAGATGGCGTCTCCTTGTGCTTCGAGGATCTGGCTTTGTTTTTCACCCTGTGCGCGGATGATGTTGGATTGTTTGTCACCTTCCGCTTGTTCGACCGCCGAGCGTCGTTCACCCTGCGCCTCGAGAATCATCGCGCGACGGCGTCGCTCTGCGGACGTCTGTTGTTCCATCGCGCGCTTGACATCGGTAGAGGGGCTCACCTCGCGCACCTCGACGCCTTCGACGCGGATCCCCCACTCATCGGTCGGTTCGTCGAGCTCCTCGTTGATCCGGTCGTTGATCTGCTCGCGTCGCGAGAGCGTATCGTCAAGCTCCATGTCGCCGAGGACAGCCCGGAGCGTCGTCTGTGCGAGATTCGAGGTCGCTTTCTTGTAGTCATCGACCTCGAGGAAGGCACGCGTTGCGTCCATCACCTTGATGTAGACGACCGCATCGGCAGTCACCGGCGAGTTGTCCCGGGTTATCGCCTCCTGCCGCGGCACGTCAAGCGTCTGTGTCCGCATGTCAAATGCGTACGTCCGCGAGACGAACGGCGGGATCAGGTGGACGCCCGGTGACAACAGCTTTCGGTACTCGCCGAAGACGGTGAGCGCCTCCTGCTCATAGGCGTCGACGACCTCGACCGCGCTGGCGACGGTGACGAGTGCGAGGAGGATCGCGAGCACGCCGACGCCGAAGACGAGGCTCTGACGCAACACGGCGACGCCGATGACGACGGCGGCGGCGACCGCCGTGTACTGCCAGACGCTGTCGGGGACCGCCCCAAGCAGCGCGGAGAGCGTCAGCGGTTCGCCCGGAGACCCGTTCGTTCCCATATGTACTGGTGGGAGTCGACGCTGTTAACACTTCGCACGAAACGTGTGCATGAGGATCAAAAAACGCGTCGGGTGGTCTTGAGACGACCGTCGTCGGGTCGGCTCAGGCGGTCGCGTACGTGTTCGTCCGAGTCGCCAACACCAGCGCGGCCGCCGGGAGGAACACGAACGCGGTCACAAGCGCGAACGTCATCGCGAGCGCGACCGCAATGCCGAAGTTCGCGAGCACCGGGAACTGTGAGATCCCGAGCGCACCGAACCCGAACAGCGTGGTCGCACCAGAGCCGATGACCGGACGCGATTTTCGCACCATCGCCTCGCGCATCGCCTCGGTCGGCGTCGACCCATGCGTGAACAGCTCCTCTTTGAACCGCTCGTGGACGTGGATCCCATAGGTGATCCCGGCACCGAGCGCGATTGAGCCGGTCGCGACGGTGAGTGGATTCCACGGGATCCCGAAGGTGTACATCGCCATCGAGATCAACATCACCGCGCTGATCGCGACGCTGACGACGAGCAACACGGACTCGCGCAGCGATCGGAGCGCTAACGCGAGGAAGATCGTCGCCATCCCGAAGCTCAGTATCGTCATCGGATCGCGCCCAGAGGTCACGTTCTCGATGACGTTCCGGTTGACAACCGGCTTGCCGGTCACCGCCGTCCGCTCGGTCGAGAGGTGCTTATCAGCTATCGCCTCGGTGTCGTCGATCAGGTGCCTGACCTCCTCGCCTTCGATGTCGGCGACGAAGAGCTGGATGATGAACCGGTCCGGCGTCTCCTCGCGACTCCCGATCGGCATGAACTCGGAGGCGGCTTGCTGTTCAGCGAGCTCGATCACGCGTGCCCGACTCTCCGGGATCTCCCCGCCGTTCGTCATCTCGACGGCGGTCACCGGGCTCATCGCCGCGTTCACGTCCGGATGGTCCTCGATTTCGGTCTCGAACGCCGAGGCGCGCTCGAACGTCGTCGGCGAATAGGCGTCTTTCCCCTCGACGACGAGGTACATCACGCTCGGGCTCTCTGCTGTGTCCTCGAGGCTCTCGAGGTCGTCGCGTTGTTCGATGTCCGGCCAGTAGTCGAGCATCTCCTGGGTGGTCGGCACGTCGTGATAGACGGCCGCCCCGCCGCCAATAGCTCCGACCATCAACAAGAGCACTAAGAGCGGCGCGGCAGCAATACCGCCCGAGAGCGCGCCGATAAAGCGCTCGAAGGCGGGTTCGTCGCTGCCGACGATGTCCCCAGACGCCTCGTCCGAACCGGCTCGGTCACCACCACTGGCCGAGGGTTCGGGGGCCGGTCTGTCACCGCCGCCGCCGTCTGCTGACGGTGGGTCAAGCGGCTCGCGCTCGTCCGGTGATGTGTCGTCGGTCGGATCGTTGCCGTCGGTCGGATCGTCGCCGTCGGTCGGCTCACCACCGTCGGTGGCTGCGGCCGGCGTGTCAGCGGACGGGTCAGCGGAACCGGCCACCAACTCGTACTCGTCGTCGTCGAAGTGGACCAACAACGCGATAAGCAGGGTGAGTGACAACCCGGTCGCCGCGATCACGCCGAAGGCGGCGGTTGCTCCCAATTGGCGCGTCGGGGGCACAGCAGAGACCAACAGCGCGCCGAGGCCAATGGACGTCGTCGCCATCGCCAGAAGCAGCGTGTTGCCGGTGGTGCGGGCGGCCGCGCCCGCGGCGTCAACCGGCTCGCGCCCCTTTTCGCGCTCTTCGATGTAGCGCGTGTGTAACTGGAGGCTGAAGTCGATTCCCAACCCCAACGCGATGGGCAACACCCCGAGCATGATCGCGTTGAAGTTGAACCCGACGATGCCCATCATCCCGAGCATGTACACGAGCGAGACCATCGCGGTCCCGACCGGTAAGAACACCTTCCACGTGCGGTAGAGCCGGCCACGCATCACGAGGAAGACGACCGTGAAGATGATCGCGAACGCGACGGCGAACAACTGGATCATCTCCGGAAGCATCAGGCCGAAGGCGGCATTCTCGAAGACGGGCGCGCCGGTGACCGTGACGTCGACGTTCGGCGGCACGCGGACGTGGTCGGTCGCATCGGCGACCTCGCCCGTGACGTAGCCCGCTGCGGTTCCCGGAAGGAAGCCGAAGTACTGGTCTTCGGAGTCTGGAACGTCGACTTCGCCGTAGGTCGCGACGATAAGCGCGGTCTCACGGTCAGGGTTGACGTTGCTGACGAGCGCTGCAGCGCTTGGGTCCATCGCCTCAACGCGGCGGATCGACGCGCGCACCTCGCGTTCGGTAGACGGGATCTCACCGCCGTTGCCTTGGCGAACGACGTCCGCAAGGCTGGTGACGCTAGTGAACTCGTCGCTCGCCGCGTATCGCCTGTCGAGCCGATCAATCGTCCGGATCGTCTCCGGGTCGTAGAGATGGTCGGTCTCGACCATCACGAAGACGTTGTTACCGAGGTCGAACACGTCCTCGCCTTTGACTTCCTGCCAGTCCTGGTTCGTCTGGGAGCTATCGTCGATGTACAGCTCCATCCCCAGGCTCATCTGGACCGACGCGCCCGCGATGACGAGCGAGACGAGCACGAGGGCGGCCACAACGGCGAAGACGGTACGGCGATTCTCGGCAGAGAACCGGCCGACCTGCTCGAGACGGTCGCGGAGTGGGTGGGTTTCGTCGTCAGTCATGGGTCAGCTGTGGTGGGGTGGGTGGGCTGTGGGTACTGTTCGGTGTACCGCGCGGTGACAGCGCTGGATGTCGTCACGGGCTTACGCGTTCCACGGGAAGCCATCGCCGCGGCGCCGGACGTAGACGGTCGCGCCGACGCCGACGAGCCCGAGGCCGATGAACGGGAGCACAGAGAGGATGCCGCCACCGCTCCCGTCCTGGACGCGAATCGGGAGCTGGTAGGCCTCAGACAGCATCGACTTGCCGCGTTCGTCCTCGTACGCGAAGTCGATGCTCGCCGCGTACGTCTTGGGGTTGGCGTCCGCGGTCGTCGTGAGTTCGAACGTCATCGTTGCCGACTCACCCGGCTCGAGCGACGCGATGTATCCGTCGTCGTCATCGCTGTCGAGGGGATCACTCGTGCCGAGACTCGACTCAATATCGGTGAGCGTCTGGTTACGGTTGTTCGTGACCTCGACTTCGATCAGCCGAGTGGTGTCGACTCCGATGGTCGGGTCGGTGATGGTGACGCTAAAGTCGTCCCGCCGCGGCGCGATCGGCGTCACAAGCGAGACGTCCTCGTCGTGGCGCTGCTCGTCGGCGTCGGTCCGGTACTGCACGCGCATGTCGAGTGACTTCTGGACGGCCTCAGCGTCGGCGTTCACCGCGACCGGGAGCCGGACGGTCGACGACTCGCCCGCCTCGAGCGTCCCTGCAGAGACGGACCCTTCGAGTGGCCGCAGCGTCGGGTATTCGCGAGCGAAGTCGAGTGCGACGTCGTTCGCGGTCCACGGACCGTCGTTCGTGACACGGACCAGTACCTCGCCTTCCGTGTCGACGCGGAGGCTACTCTCGACTAACTCGAGTGCGAAGTCCTGCTCTGCGGCCGGCTCGATGCCGACGGAGAGGTCGGTGTCACGCCCGTTGATGCCCTGCGGATCGGTGAATCGTATCGAACCGTCGATCTCGTACTGGCGAACCGGTGCATCGGGCTTGATAACTGCCTCGTAGGTGACGTTGGTAGTCTCATCGGGAGCTAGCCGGTCGATACGGGCGACGTCGCTTTCTTGGCCATCGAAGGCGAGCATCGAACTCTGAGAGGTGAGCGACACCGCGAGGTTACGCGCGGTCTCACCGCCGGTGTTCTCGACGGTCACCGCAAACGGCCCGGACTCACCAACCTGGAGTTGGCTGTCGTCCGCCGTGGTCAGCTGGAACTGAGGCGCATCGTCGATCTCGACGTCGACGGTGTCGGTCACGGTGTACGTCCGCTCGTTCTCGCCGGTATCAGAACGACGGAACGAGGTGTACGAGTACGTCATCTCGACGTCAACCTCGTACGTGCCGGGTGCGGCGTCTTCGGGGATGTCGACGGCGAACGGAACCGATCGCGGCTCGTTTTCGGTGATCGAGCCGACGGAGTGTTCAGCAGTCTCGACGGTCAACGGCGCGTCACCCGCGTCGAGTTCGACGACGACGTTTCGTGCGGTCGTGACCCGGGCACGTTCGGGCGGCGAGTCGTATCGCGTGTTCGCGTCGTTCGCGATCTGAATCGTCAGCGTCGACGCGCTGCCTGGCGTGAGCGTCGGGTCGGGCGCGTACGCCTCGAGGTCCGGGTCGCCGCCGCTCGCCGACTGGGCTCCTGCGACGCCGAGCGTCGCTGCGACCCCTGCGGTGAGGAGAAGCGCGACCATCGCGAGCGTCGCTACGGTTCGCATCGTTCGTCCCTGCAGGGTCTCCGCCGGGTCTGGTGAGCGTGAGTTCGCATCCATAGTATATCGTTCCGTACACAATACTACGGTCGCGTTCAGATATAGTTGTTGATCCACTCTACGAACGAAAGCGCTAGCAAACGCGATGTGTGTCGGTTTCGGTACCAACTCGAGAGTGTGACCGGATGTTTGGTCGTGGTTAGATCGATCACAACAGAGCACGCATGGACCCGTCACAACTGGGCGTAGAGTCGCGGTTCGATACCGGATGATCCGAGCTACCGGCAGTTCCTGTACGGGTCGGTTCGGTTTACCCGGTGGCGACCGGAACAGTGGGTATGCCAACAGACGACAATTCGACCGGGCCAGCCGACGATTCGACCGGGCAGTCGTTCCGCACACGAAGCGTCCACGCCGGAACGGACCCCGACCCGACCACCGGCGCACGGGCGACACCCATCTATCAGACGACCGCCTACGAGTTCGAGGACGCCGACCACGCCGCCCGGCTGTTCGCCCTCGAGGAGGCAGGAAACGTCTACTCGCGGATCATGAACCCAACCAACGCGGCGCTCGAGGCGCGGCTCGCCTCGCTCGAAGGTGGCGTCGCCGCAGTCGCTACCGCCTCGGGAATGTCGTCGCTCGACCTCGCGACGTTCCTACTTGCGTCCGCCGGCGACAACATCGTCAGCTCCTCGGCGCTGTACGGCGGCACCTACACCTACTTCACTCACTCCGTCGAGCGCCGTGGGGTCACCACACGGTTCGTCGACACGCTCGACTACGAGGGATACGCCGACGCCATCGACGAGCACACCGCGTACGTCCACCTCGAGACGATCGGGAACCCTGCGCTCGTCACCCCCGACATCGAGCGCATCGCCGACATCGCCCACGACCACGGGGTGCCGCTCTTCGTCGACAACACGTTCGCGACGCCCGCGCTCTGTCGGCCGTTAGAACACGGTGCCGACCTCGTCTGGGAGTCGACCACGAAGTGGCTCACCGGCAACGGCACCACGGTCGGCGGCGTACTCGTCGACGGCGGGTCGTTCCCGTGGGGTGAGTACCCCGAGAAGTTCCCCGAGATCGCGACGGACAACCCCGCTTACCACGGCGTAAACTTCGTCGAGGCATTCGGTGACGCGGCGTTCGCGTACGCGGCCATCACCCGCGGCCTGCGCGACCTCGGCAACCAACAGGCCCCGTTCGACGCGTGGAACACGCTCCAACAGGTCGAGTCGCTCCCGCTGCGGATGGAGCGCCACTGTGAGAACGCCGGGATCGTCGCGGAGTACCTCGCTGACCACGACGACGTTGCCTGGGTGACGTACCCCGGTCTCGAAGACCACGAGACGCACGCGGAAGCCACCGAGTACCTCGAGGGGGGCTACGGCGGGATGATCGCGTTCGGGCTCGAGGCCGGCTACGAGGCCGCGAAGGCGGCCGTCGAGAACGCCGACCTCGCCTCGCTCGTCGCGAACGTCGGGGACGCGAAGACGCTCGTCATCCACCCAGCCTCGACGACACACCAGCAGCTGACCGACACCGAGCGCGAGGCCGCCGGTGTCACCGGCGACATGATTCGACTCTCTGTCGGGATCGAAGACCCCGCCGACATCGTCGCCGACCTCGAGGCGGCGATCGAGGCGGCGACCGCGTGATCACGACCGGCGTCCCTCACGCCGGTGTGATCCGGAGGACCGGGGCGTCACCGGCGTCGACCGCGGCGTAGAGGAACCCCGTCTCGGGCTCCTCGGCGACGGTCCGAATGCGCTGGTCGCGGTCGGTGAGGAGCCGCTCGACGCCCGTCACTCTCTCCCCGTCGAGCGATAGGTGAGCGATCGACCGCGAGGCGAGCCCGCCGACGAAGAGGTCACCGCGCCACTCTGGAAACGCCTCGCCGGCATAGATTGTCATCCCGCCTGGAGGGAACCCACCGCTGCCGCACGGCCAGGAGTGAATCGGCGCGACGACGTCCGAGCGGTCCTCGTGGGCGACCCCGATCGGATCACCCTCACCGTACGTGCAGCCGTCGTCGGCGACCGGCCACCCGTAGTTCGCGCCCGCCTCGAGCAGGTTGATCTCGTCGCCGTCCTGCTCGCCGTACTCGCTTTCGAAGAGCGCCCCGGTCTCCGGATGGACGGTGAGTCCCTGCGGATTGCGGTGGCCGTAGCTGTAGATCGCATCGCTGGCAGCCGGCTCGTCGACGAACGGATTGTCGTCGGGAATCGACCCATCGGCTTCGAGTCGGAGGACCACACCAAGCTCGGAGTCAAGCCGCTGGGCGACGTGGTCCGGGCCGAAATTCTTGAACTGTCTGTCTCCGACGGTTACGTACAGCCGGTCGTCGTCGTCGAACGCGAGCCGCGAGCCGTAGTGGCCCGTCGAGTCGACGAACGGTCTCGCGGCGTGGAGCACCTCGAACGCTTCGAGGCGGGCGGCCTCACGGTCGAGTCGGGCGCGCCCGACGTGGGTCGTCGTCGCCCCGGCGTCGTTCGCGGCCGCGTACGTGAGGTAGACGAGGTCGGTCTGGGCGAACGCCGGGCCGAGCGCGACGTCGAGGAGCCCGCCCTGCCCGCGGGCGTCGACGGTCGGGACCCCGTCGACTGGCTGGACCGCGCCGGTCGACCGGTCGAGCAGCGACAACCCGCCCGGGCGCTCAGTTACGAGCGCTCCGTCGTCCGGGAAGAACGCGAGCCTCCATGGGTGTGTGAACCCCTCAGCGACGGGCTCGACGCGCAGTCCGGCGGCCGCGTCGGTCGACGGGTCGGTCGCATCACGAGTGGACCGGCCCGCACAGCCCGCGAGCACTCCGGTCCCAGCGAGTCCAGCAGCCGTGAGGAATCGGCGTCGGTGCATGACTGAGCGTCCGCGCGGCAAGCGTATCAACGGTCCGGCTAGACAGCAGTGGGAGCGTCCGGACGGCAGGCGTATCGACGGTGCGGCCGGACGGCACCGGGAGCGGCCGGGCGGCAAGCCCAGATCACAGGTCAGCGCGGTCGAACACCCACAGGCCAGCGAGCGGCGGCGCGAGCGCCCAGAAGACGAGCATCGACACCGCAGACACCTGTCTGTCGACCGCGTCGCCGGCGAAGAGTTGGTCGGCGAGGAACCCATTCGCCAGCACCTCGACGCCCGTCGTCGGGTTGGCGACGTCGAGGAAGGCCCGGACCGACGTGACAGTGACCGGCAACGTCTCGATCGGTCCCTGAAACGCGCCGAGCACGCGCCCGGTGAAAAAGCCCCAGAGGAGTACGAAGGCGACGTAGATCCCGATGCCGGCGATGAGCGCGCGCTGGCGGGTCGCGAGCGCGGCCGAACAACCGACGGCGATGGAGACAAAGACGGCGCCGAGCACCGCCGCAAAGACGGTGTACCCGAGGAACGACCCGGCGTTGAACGGCACCGGCGTCACAACGAGCACCGTCGCCGGCAGGAGAAAGCCTGCGAACACCGCGAGTGTGAGTGCGGCGCTCCGGCCGAGCACCTTCCCGAAGACGACGTCGGCCCGCGAGTGCGGCAGCGAGAGCAGCAGCTTCAGCGACCCGGACTCGCGCTCGCCGCTCACCGCGTTGTAGCCGACGACGACGCCGACGAGCGGCACGAGTCCGGTGACGAGAACCGGGCCAACGAACGTGCTCAACAGCAGCTCCGTGGCGAACTGGTCGGCCGCTCCCTGCGGTCGCACGACGTACGCGAACAGCGCCACGAGCAGCGAGAAGAGCCCGATCAGTGCAACCATCCCGCGTGACCGGACGGTGTCGTGGAAGTCCTTGCGTGCGACTGCCTGGAGACTCATTTGCTCACCTCCGGCGTTCCGGCCGTCGTGGCAGACGCGTCGGGGTCGGACCCGGGCGTCTCACCCTCGGTGTACGCCAAAAAGAGGTCCTCGAGTGAGGCCTCACGTGTGTGGAAGTCCTCGACGCGCGCGCCGGCCGCCTCAACCGCGTCGATGACGGCGGTCTTCTGTGCGGGCGCACAGCTCACCGTGAGCGTCGCGTCGGCCGCACTCACGTGTGAGACCCCCTCGACCTCACGGACGGCTCCCTGCACCGCGTCGGTCACCGCGTCGACGGTGACCTCGAGCGTCGCCTCGTTGCCGACCGTCTCGCGAAGCCCCTCGATCGAGTCCTCGGCGACGAGCTCGCCGGCACGGAGGATGCCGACGCGGTCACAGACGGCTTCGACCTGCCCCAGCACGTGCGAGGAGAAGAAGACAGTCGCCCCGCGTTCGGCCTCCGCGGTTACGATCTCGCGCATGCGCACGACGCCCGCCGGGTCGAGACCCGCGGAGGGCTCGTCGAGAATAAGGAGGTCTGGTTCACCGACGAGCGCCATCGCCAGTGCGAGCCGCTGGCGCATCCCTTTCGAGTAGTCGCCGGCGGCACGGTCGGCTGCGTCCACCAGGCCGACCCGCTCGAGAACGGCGTCGACGTCTGCGTCGACAACCTTCGAGTCGGCCGCGAACTGGACGTGCCGTCGACCCGAAAGCCGGTCGTATACCGAGAAGCCGTCGGGGAGGACACCGGTGTCCCGGCGGATAGCCACGCTTTCCGTGGCGGGGTCACGGCCGAGGACGCGCACCGTCCCCGCGGTCGGCCGGACCAGATCGAGGACGACGTCGATGGTAGTCGACTTGCCTGCGCCGTTCGGGCCGAGAAAGCCGTACACCTCGCCCGTCTCGACAGTGAGATCGAGGTCGCGAACGGCCGTGACGCCGGGGAACTCCTTGCGCACGCCGCGCAGCTCGATGGCGGTCATACCCCTGACTTCCGCGGCTTCCAATAAAGGGTTGTGGCTCGCCCGACGGTGACGTCACCGGCTCACTCCGTCGGCGGCCACGTGATATTGTGGTCGGCAAGTAACTCGGCGAACGCCTCCTCGTCGAGTACGGGGACGGACTCGGCATCGGCGTCCTGTCGTTTCGACCGACCCGGATTCTCCCCGGCGACGAGGTAGTCTGTGTTGCCGGAGACACTCGAGGTCGCGTTCGCACCGTGCGCTTCGACCAGCGACTGCGCCTCGTTCCGCGTCGTCGACAGCGACCCGGTAAAGACGAACGTCAGCCCGTCGAGTGCGTCGCCACCCTCGGTCTCGACCGGCTGCGGCTCCACCCCGCGCTCGCGCAGCCGGTCGATCACCGAGCGATTCTCCTCGGCGTCGAGGAACGACCGGATCGACGCCGCGACAGTCGGCCCAACGTCGTCGACGGCCTGTAGCGTCTCCTCGTCGGCCGCGAGAAGACTGTCGAGGTCGCCGAACGCGCGGGCGAGCGCGTCGGCCGTGGTCGGTCCGACTTCGGGGATGCCGAGGCCAGCGAGGAATCGGTCGAGCGGCGGCGCTCGGCTCTCCTCGAGTGAGTCGATCAGGTTCTGCGCGCTGGTCTCACCCCACCCGTCGAGTGCGGCGAGGTCCGCGACGGAAAGCTCGTACAGGTCCGGGAGCGACTCGACGAGTCCCTCCGCACGAAGCGTCTCGACCCGTTCGGAGCCGAGTCCCTCGATGTCGAGTGCATCGCGGCGGGCCCAGTGTTCGACCGCCCGCTCCAGTTGGGCGGGACAGCCGAGCCCACCAGAACAAAACGCGAGCGGCCCCTCGCGCTCAACCGGCGCTCCACAGACCGGACACGTCTCGGGGAAGTCGTAGCTCCCGTCGTTGCGGTGGTCGACAACCTCTGGGACGTACGGGATCACGTCGCCCGCACGGTAGACGCGGACGCGGTCACCAACGTCGACGCCGAGCGCCTCGATCTCGGCCGGATTGTGCAGCGAGACGCGTGAGACCGTGACGCCGCCGACGGCGACCGGATCGAGCTCGGCGACGGGGGTGAGCCGACCCGTGCGCCCGACCTGGACGGTGATGGCCTCGACGGTCGTCGTCTCGGTGCGCGGCGGGAATTTGTACGCGAACGCCCAGCGTGGAGCCCGCGCGGTGGCGCCGAGTGCTGCACAGGCCGCTCGGTCGTTCAGTTTGATCACGACGCCGTCGATGCCGTAGGAGAGATCGTCACGGTCTGCGAGCGTTCGGTCACGGTAGTCGATCGCGTCGGCAATGTCGTCGACGAGCTCGACCCGGTCGGTCCGCGGCAGGCCGAATCGGTCGAACGCCGCGAGCTGGTCCCAGTTGGTGTCGGGGCGGTCGGGGCCGTCGGCGTCGGCGTCCCACGCGAGCACGTCGAAGAAGAACGCGTCGAGCGGGCGCTCTGCGACGACCGATGGGTCGAGCTGGCGGAGGGTTCCAGCCGCAGCGTTTCGGGGGTTCGCAAACGGTTCCTCGCCGCGTTCACGACGGGTTCGATTGTACGCCTCGAACGCTTCCTGGGGCATATACACCTCGCCGCGGACGACGAACTGCGCCGGTGGATCTCCTCTGAGCTGGCCGGGGATCGCTCGGATCGTCCGCACCTGTTCTGTGACGTCGTCACCCACCTCGCCGTCGCCGCGGGTCGCCGCGCGGACGTACTCGCCGCCTTCGTACACCACCTCGATCGAGAGCCCATCGAACTTCGGCTCACAGACGTACTGGCGGTCGTCGGGGTCGAAGCCGGCGTCGGCCAGCCCGTCACGGACCCGCTCGTCGAACGCCCGAACCGCGTCGGCGTCCTTCGCGCTATCGATAGAGCGCATCGGCGCGACGTGTTCGACCGAAACCAGCTCGTCGACTGGGGTGCCCCCAACTTGGCGGGTGGGCGAGCGCTCCGTCGGCACGTCGAAGGCGTCTTCGAGCTCGCGGAGGCGGTCGAAGAGCCGGTCGTACGCCTCGTCGCTCACCAGCGGGTCTGCTTCGACGTAGTATCGGGTGTCGTGTTCGCGGATCGCCGCCCGGAGCTGTCTCGCCTGCCACGTTGCGTCCGTCTCTGACAACGAATCGGTGGGATCGAACGACGGGAGTGGCTCCTCGACGTAGGGGTTGTGCTCCGGATCGGCGTGCCGCGTCGACGAGCGCGTCATCGACTTCGAGTAGGGCGCGCAGGCGATTAAAATCGTCCGACGTGCGGCCATCGACGGGCGGCTCCCAGCGTCCGACGTGTCGTGTGGTTTAATTCGGCTGCGCGTGAGGTACCGGCAATGAGCCGGGTTCGGGTGCTGAGCTACAACGTCCGCTACGACAATCGACACGACGTCCACGACGCCTGGCACGAGCGGCGTGACGGGGTGACCGACGTGGTCCGGTTCCATCGGCCGGATATCGTGGCGTTCCAAGAGGTGTTACCGAACCAGCGGCGTGACCTCCGCGAGCGCCTCTCGGCGTACACCCTCGTCGGTCGGGGCAGAGAGCCGGGCGACGAGGGAGAGAGCTGTCCGATCGGTGTCCGAACGGACCGGTGGGCGGTGGTCGACCACGGGACGTTCTGGCTCTCGCCGACGCCGGACGAGCCGTCGACCGGATGGGGTGCGGCCCATCCGCGAATCGCCACCTGGGCACGGATTCGACCGGCGGGCGGAGACACGGCAGACGCCGGTGTGTCGTTGTTCGTCGCCAACACGCACTTCGACCACGTCAGTTCGCGCGCCCGAGTCGAGTCGGCTCGACTGCTTGGCGACCACGTGCCGTCGATCGCCGCCGAGACGCCCGACGAGCGAGCGGACGCGGGTGACACAGAAGAGACGTCACCGATCGTCCTCGTCGGCGATCTCAACTGTACGCCCGGGTCGGAGCCACACACGGTCCTTACCGACGGAGCGGTGCGAGACGCAGCCGCCGACGCGACGGTTCGCCACGGCCCGCGGACAAGCCTCACCGATTACGCCGGGCTGATCGAGAACCGCCGGATCGACCACGTGCTCGTCTCACCGGGCGTCGAGGTCGAGGCGTTTGGAACGCTCGCCGACCGTGACGACCGCGGGCGATACCCGTCCGACCACCTGCCGGTACTCGCCCGGGTGCGACTGGAACCGACCGACGACTGAGAGTCGGGACCAACGAGCCTACCGCGAACCCGAGTGGCCTGCACCTGGACCGGCAGAATACCCGTGAACCGCGCCAACGGGCCGTTGATCGACACAGTAGACCATTTCTCGGGAGCGGTGAAAATCGACAGATTGCGCCGTGGTACCGGGCGACATGCTTATCCGTGTGAGTCCCTCTGAAACGACTAGCCTCGGTTGCGGGCCGAGACGAGGACGGCGGCCTGTTGGTGCCCGGCGTGTGGCCGGGAGTCGTGGTGTTGGGACGCAGAGCGATGCGTCTCTGACTCCGGTGTCCTTGCTCCTCCCGCCCGAGCAACGTGATACGATGGCAGACAAACAAACGCTCGAACGGCTCAGCGAGGAGTACCAGACGGCAGTGCCGGACGACCTCCGGGAAGCTCGCTCGTTCGACTGGTACCTCGAGACGCTGTACGACGACCCGATGGTCGCCCGCAACGCCCACCAGCGGGTCGCGGACATGTTCGACCACTACGGCACCCGATACGACGACGAACGCGGGGTCGTCGAGTACGCACTGGCGGCAGACGACCCACTCCACGACGGCGAGAACGTCTTTTACGGCCGCGAGGTCCACGAGGCGATCCACGAGTTCGTCAACAAGGTGAAATCCGGCGCGCGTGGGCTCGGCCCTGAAAAGCGGATCAAACTGCTGTTGGGCCCGGTCGGCTCCGGGAAGTCGCACTTCGATTACCTTGTTCGCCGCTACTTCGAGGCATACACGCGCGAGGACGCCGGGCGGATGTACACATTCCGGTGGACCGACCTCCGGTCGGTGATCGACGATCAAGACCCCGACGACGACGTGGTGCGGTCGCCGATGAACCAGGACCCACTGGTGTTGATACCGCGAGCACAACGCGAGGCGATCCTCGACGATCTCAACGAGACACTCGATGCGCCGTACACGCTGCGAAACGACCAGCACCCGGACCCCGCCTCCGAGTTCTACCTGAACGAGCTGTTGGCCCACTACGACGACGACCTGGCGGCGGTGGTGTCGAATCACGTCGAGGTGATCCGGCTCGTCGCCAGCGAGAACCGCCGTGAGTGTATCGAGACGTTCGAGCCGAAAGACAAGAAGAATCAAGACGAAACCGAACTCACCGGCGACGTCAACTACGCGAAACTCGCCGTCTACGGCGAGTCCGACCCACGGGCGTTCGACTACGCCGGGGCCTTCTGTAACGCCAACCGCGGGCTCTTCTCCGGTGAGGAGCTGTTGAAGCTCCAGCGGGAGTTCCTCTACGATTTCCTTCACGCCTCCCAGGAGTCGACGATCAAGCCGAAGAACAACCCGCGAATCGACATCGACCAGGTGATCGTCGGCCGGACGAACATGCCGGAGTACCGCGAGAAGACCGGCGATGAGAAGATGGAGGCGTTCAACGATCGCACAAAGCGGATCGACTATCCGTACGTCTTAGAGTACGAGAGCGAAGCCGAGATCTACGGCAAGATGCTCACCAACGCGGACGTACCGAACGTCCACGTCGAGCCACACACCCTCGAGATGGCCGGGCTCTTCGGCGTGCTCACCAGGCTCGAAGAACCCACCGACGAGACGGTGAGCCGCTTAGAGAAGGCGAAGGTGTACAACGGCGAACTCGAAGACGAGGAGATCGACCGCCGGAAGCTCCGTGAGGACGCCGCGGCACAAGCGGACGTGAGCGAGGGGATGGACGGCGTCTCGGCGCGGTTCGTCGGCGACGAGATCGCCGAGGCGATCATGGACGCCACCCACCGCGACCGGTCGTACCTCTCGCCGCTGTCTGTGTTCGACCACTTCGAGGCGAACCTCGACAGCCATGGCTCCATCGCGGCCGACGACCTCGACCGTTACCAGCGGCTTCTCGAGGTCGTCCGAGAGGAGTACCGCGACCGTGCAATAGATGACGTCAGACACGCGCTCGCGTACGACGTCGACGAGCTGCGTCGGCAAGGCGAGAAGTACATGGACCACGTGATGGCGTACATCGACGACGCGACGGTGAACGACGATCTTACCGGCCGTGAGACCGAGCCGGACGAGACGTTCCTCCGGGCGGTCGAAGAACAGCTCGACGTTCCCTCGGACCGTAAAGATGACTTCAGACAGGAGGTGTCGAACTGGGTCTCTCGTCGAGCACGCGAGGGACGCGGCTTCGACCCACAAGAGAACGAACGGCTCCGTCGCGCCTTAGAGCGCAAGCTGTGGGAAGACAAAAAACACAACATCAACTTCTCGGCGCTGGTGTCGGCGACGGACCTCGACGAGACGGAACACAGCGCGTGGGTCGACGCGCTCGTCGATCGAGGCTACTCCGCGGACGGCGCCGGCGAGGTGCTTGAGTACGCGGGCGCCGCTGTGGCCCGCGCCGAGATGGAGGAGAACGGTGACTGACCGATCGAGTCGACTGGGGGCTGGAACATCGTATCCGGGGAGTGACCCATGACCGACCGGTACGCGGTCGGCGATGACCCAGACGGAGCCGCGTTCTGTCGGGCCGCAGACGAACGACTCAGAGGGGCGTACGACCCGCCGATGAGTCTCGAGTCGTACGTCGACCGCGTCCTCGAGCACCCGCTCGCAGCAGCTTCTGGGGCGCGCTACCTGCTTGCGGCCATCGAGTCACAAGGGACGCGCACGGTACGCGAGCGGGGCGAGACCTTGGAGCGCTACCGGTTCTTCGACGACCCGCCAAACGACGGGGAACACGCGGTGTTAGGGAACACAGCCGCGCTCAACGCGTTCGTCGACGACCTCCGGGCGGCCGCGGCGGGCCGCGGCAACGACGAGACCATCGTCTGGATCGACGGCCCCACCGCGACCGGCAAGTCTGAGTTCAAGCGATGTCTGGTAAACGGCCTCCGGGCGTTTTCTCGCACGGACGAAGGGCGCCGGTACACCGTCGAGTGGAACGTCACCGGGGCCGGCACCGGCGACCGGTCGCTCTCGTACGGCGACGGCGGCGACGCCGCAGCGTGGTATCGGAGCCCCGTCCAGTCGAACCCGCTGTCTGTGTTCCCGGCCGCCGTGCGCGAGTCGATTGCGGCGGCGGTCGACGAAGACGCGTCGATCCCGATCGAGGTCGGACTCGACCCGTTCAGCCGCGAAGCGTACGACCGCTTAGAGTCGGTGTACCGCGACGAGGGGCGTCGCGACCGGTTCTCTGCGATCACTGACCGCGACCACCTTCGGGTGACGAGTTATGTCGTCGACGTCGGCCGGGGGATCGGGGTGCTCCACGCCGAAGACGACGGGACGCCCAAAGAACGGCTCGTCGGCTCGTGGATGGGCGGTATGGTGCGCGAGCTCGACTCCCGCGGCCGAAAGAATCCGCAGGCGTTCAGCTACGATGGCGTGCTCTCACAGGGGAACAGTGTGGCGACCGTCGTCGAGGACGCGAGCCAGCACGGCGACCTCCTTCGGCGACTGCTCAACGTCCCGGACGAGCGCCGCGTAAAACTCGACACGGGGATCGGGATGGACCTCGACACGCAGCTCATCGTCATCTCGAACCCCGACCTCGAGGCCGAGCTCGACCAGTACGCTGACCGGGAGGACGCCGATCCGCTGAAGGCGCTGAAGCGACGGCTCACGCGTCACGAGTTCCGCTACCTCACGAACCGACGCTTAGAGGCTGCCCTGCTCCGCCGGGAGGTCGCCGGCGAGCACGCAGTTCCTGGTGCCGACGACGATCGCCCGCCACAGAACGTCGGCGGTGACGGGCGGGGTAGCAACGACAGGCAGGTCGGCAGCGGGCGGGTCGACGACACTCGAGGCGGCGACGGCGTCGACGCGGCCGAACACGCCCGAGCGGCGCTAACGCTCACAGTTCGCGACGACGACGGCTCGAAACGCGAGCGCGAACTCGCCCCGCACGCGGTTGGCGCGGCGGCGTTGTACGCAGTCGTCACCCGCCTCGACGCCGAGACGCTACCGGCCGACATCGACCTCGTTGAGAAGGCCGAGCTCTACGAGACAGGTGTGGTCCGCCGTGACGGCGAGCGGCTGACCGTCGACGACGTCGACCTCGGCGGCGACGACGGGCGGACGGGCATTCCGGTCACGTACACGCGCGACCGGATCGCGGCCGTGCTGAGTACCGACGCCGACCGGAGCCACCCGACACTGCCGGTCGAGCGGGTCGTCACGCCCGGGGACGTGCTAACGGCGATGGCCGACGGGCTCGCCGACGCGCCGGTGTTCTCTCGCGCCGAGGCGGCCGAGTTCGAGAGTCGACTCGCGCCGGTCAAAGCGACCGTGCGCGAGCAACAGCGAGCCGACGTCGTCGACGCCGCGCTGGCGGCCGAGCGGGTCTCGACGGAGACCGTAGCCGAGTACGTCGAGCACGTACACGCGTGGGACGCCGGCGAGCCGGTCGAGACCGACCGGGGGCCGACCGAGCCAGACGCGCTGGTGATGAAGGTGTTCGAGACGGAGACACTCGGTCGGTTCGACGAGGGCGACTACCGCGGGACGGAGCCGGGCAGCGACGTGGTTGCGTTCCGGCGCGAGGAGGTTATCCGCGCGCTCACCCGCTACGCCTGGCGAAATCGCGGCGACGAGTTCAGCGTCGACGACGTCGAACTCGACGCGATTCCCGAGCTCGAGGCCGTGCTCACCTCAAACGACCTCGCCGACCTGAAGCGTCGGTTCCCGGATCTCGACCCCGCAGAGTGGGCTGATCCGCCGACCGACACCGAGACCGCTTCGGTGAAGGCCACGACGCTCGACCGACTTGAGGCGCGCGGCTACAGCCGGGCGTCCGCCGAGCTAACGAGTCGGGCTGTGATGCGGGCGGCCCGCGACGAGTGGGCAGCCCTCACGGCTGACGGCGATGGAGGTGGTCGCTGATGGGGCTCTCAGCAGACCGCGAGCGCTTCCGCGAGGTCGGAGAGGACCGTCGCGAGGATCTCACCGAGTTCATCACCCAGGGCAACCTTGGCGGCTCCGGGCCCGACCGTGTCCGTATCCCGATCAAGATCGTCGATCTCCCGTCGTTCGAGTACGACCGCCGCGACGCCGGCGGCGTCGGTCAGGGAGACGGTGGACAGCCACAGCCGGGACAGCCAGTCGACGTGGAGTCGGGTAACGGAGATAGCGAGGGAGACGAGTCGGGAGATCCAGGCGAGGAAGGCGACGACCACGAGTACTACGAGATGGATCCCGAGGAGTTCGCCCGTGAACTCGACGAGGAACTCGGCTTGGACCTCGAGCCAAAGGGCAAACGCGTCGTCGAGGAGGTGGAAGGCGACTTCACGGACACAGCACGGTCGGGGCCACGCGGTACCCTCGACGTCGACGAGTTCTTCAAGCGAGGGCTGACGCGTCACCTCGCGACCGACTTCGACGAGTCGTACGTCCGCGAAGGGCTGTTCGTCGCGGGCGCCGACGTCGACGACGTCTTCACCTGGGCGCGCGGGGAGGGGATCCCAGTCTCGCGTGCGTGGATCGCGGACGCGGCGCAGTCGCTCGAGACGGAACACGGGGAACCGGTGGCGGCGCTTGACCGCTGGGCCGACTTCGAGGCGCTCGAGACCGCGGTCGATCGTGAGCCGGTGACCCAGCGGATCCGACAGGAGGGATTGAAACGCGTGCCGTTCCGACGCGAAGATGAGCGCTTCCGGCATCCCGAGGTGACGGAGCGACGCGAGCGAAACGTCGTCGTCGTGAACGTCCGTGACGCCTCGGGCTCGATGCGCGCGGACAAACGCGAGTTGGTCGAGCGGGTGTTCACCCCGATGGACTGGTACCTGACCGGAAAGTACGACGAGGCGGCCTTCCGGTACGTCGTCCACGACGCAGAGGCGTGGGAGGTCGACCGCGAGGCGTTTTTCGGCGTGCAGTCGGGTGGCGGGACGCAGATATCGAGCGCCTACCGCCTCGTCGAGGAGATCCTCGAGGAGTACCCTTACAGTGAGTGGAACCGATACGTGTTCGCCGCCGGTGACTCCGAGAATGTGAGCGACGACACAACGAACACCGTGATCCCGTTGATGCAGTCGATAGACGCCAACCTCCACGCATACGTGGAGACCCAACCCGGTGGCACCGCACCGAACGCCCGCCACGCCGACGAGGTGGAACGGGCCCTCGGCGACGCCGACGACGTCGCGGTCGCGCGGGTCTCTGGACCCGAAGACGTCACCGACGCCATCGCCGAGATCCTCAGCACTGAGGACGCGAGCGAGTGAGCAGATGACCACGTACGACCCATGAGAGACGACAGAATCGAAGCGAAACGAGAGGCGGCGACCCTCGACGAGCCGGCGGCAGCCGCACGCGAGCTCGCGGAGCGGCTCGGACTCGAGCCGTACCCGGTTCGGTACTGGGTCGTCGACCACGACGAGATGAACGAGCTAATCGCATACGGCGGGTTCCAGCGCCGGTACCCGCACTGGCGTTGGGGGATGAACTACGAGCGACAGCAAAAACAGGACCGCCACGGGCTTGGCAAGGCGTTCGAGATCGTCAACAACGACGATCCGAGCCACGCCTTCCTTCAGGAGTCGAATACGACGGCCGACCAGAAGGCTGTCATCACCCACGTCGAGGCGCACGCCGACTTCTTCGCGAACAACAAGTGGTTCGGGCTGTACGCCGACAGGGGCGAAGACGGGCCGAACGCGGCCGCACGGCTCGAACGAAACGCCGACCGCATCGCCAGTATCATCGAACGCCCGGACGTCGACCGCGAAGACGTAGAACGGCTGATAGACGCGGTCACCACGCTCGAAGACACCATCGACCAACACAGCCCGATCGACGCCGCCAGGGCCGCCGACGAGCCGGACGTCGCGGCCGACGTAGCCGAAGAGACACCGGACGACGCGGCCGCGATCGAAGCACGGATCGACGAGCTCGGTCTCTCTGAGGCGGTTAAATCGGAGGTGTTCGACGAGGCGTGGCTCGACGAGCACGCGGCGGGCGTGGAGCCCGACGACCCACGGGCCGACGTCTTGGCGTTCGTCCGTGATCACGGCAAGCGCTACGACGCGGAGACGGGTCGGGCGGTCGACCGCGAGCCGTGGGAGACCACCGTGATCGACGCCCTCCGCGAAGAGGCGTACTACTTCGCCGGCCAGAAGCAGACGAAGGTGCTCAACGAGGGGTGGGCCACGTACTGGGAGTCACTCATGATGGGCGGAGAGGGCTTTGCCGGCCCTGACGAGTTCCTCACGTACGCTGACCACATGTCACGAGTGCTCGGCTCGCCCGGGCTCAACCCGTACAAGCTGGGGTTCGAGTTGTGGACACACGTCGAGTTGCAGGCCGCCAGACGCGACGTCGTCGACCGGCTGTTGCGCGTCGACGGCATCACCCCGGATACATTCCACTCGCGTGTCGACTTCGATGCGGTCGCCGACGCGTTGGAGCCGCACCCGGCGATCGCTGGTGCCGGGCCGGCGACCCTCGACGAGCTCGCCGAGCTGGCAGCCGCTGGCGACCCGCGGGTCGATGCGGAGGCGGTCGACCGGGCGCTGTCGGCACGGGATGGTGAGTTGGAGACGTCGAGTGAAGCTGGCCCGAACATCGATCGGTACCCGTGGAAGTTACTCACCCACGAGGGGCTCGCCGAGCGACACTACGTGCTCGCCCGGCCGGAACACCGAGGGGCGCTTCGACGGATCTCACGGTCGACACTGGAGGAGCGAGCGCGCTACATGTTCGACGTCGACCGCTACGAGACGGTCGAGACAGCGCTTGCCGACGTCGACCGAACTGCGGGGTGGCGTCGGATGTTCGAGGTGCGTGAGAGCCACAACGACGTCACGTTTATCGACGCGTTTCTCACCGACGAGTTCGTCCGCGAGCGGAACTACTTCACCTACGAGTACAGCCAGGCTGGCGAGGAGTTCCGGGTGGCGAGCACCGACGCCGAGGACGTAAAACGGAAGCTGCTGCTCCGGTTTACCAACTTTGGGAAGCCCACGATCGTTGTGCTCGACGGCAACTTCCGCAACCGCGGCGAGCTGTTGTTGGGCCACCAGTACAACGGGGTCGCACTCGACGAAGGGCAGGCGCAGGCCACGCTCAAGCGCGTGTTCGAGCTCTGGGGTCGACCCGTGAACCTCGCGACGATCCGTACGGAGTACCCCGACGACGAGCGACGACGGGCGAAGCGGCGCGGAAACGAGCCGGCCGGCGAGGAGGTCGGCGTGCGCCTCCAGTACGACGGCGGCGAGGTGACCGAACACGACCTCGATCGTGAGATTCGAGCACAGATCGAAGCCGACGAGGTCGACTACGACACCACGCCCGAGGAGTGGCTGGCGTAGGCCACTCAGGTACCGACGCCGGCGGCGGCGTCCGGGAGGTCGTGTTTGATCACCGGGAGGCCGAGCTCCTCAAGTGCCGCCTCGAGGTGCCGGTCCTGTGCGAAGTCAGCGCCGTCTGCCTCGCGGTGTCGCTGTGCGGCCGCGAACACCGCTCCTTTGCGGTCGGTTGGCATCTCGTATTTGTCGGCGGAGAGTTCGACCACGAGTCCGTTATTGTCGCGGGTGTAAATCGAGTGGAAGACGCCACGGTCGAATACGTTGTATCCCTTGCCCGCGTCGTCGAGTGCCTGCATGACCGTCTCGTACTCGTCGGGCTCAACGCTGAAACAGACGTGGTGGACCGCACCGACTCCGGGGCGTTGTCCCCGTGCAGACGGGCGATCGTCACTCACGAACACGGTGAGGATCCGACCATCTCCGGTGTCGAAAAACAGGTGCGTTTGTGTGGGGTCGTCGAGGTTGGGCTGGCGTAAGACGAGTGGCATCCCAAGCAGGTCGCGGTAAAACGCGAGTGTGTCAGCCTCGTTGCTCCCCCAGATTGTCACGTGGTCGGTGCCGGTGGTGTGTGCTGGGGCGTCGGAAGGCGTAGCGGTTATCGGGGTGTCATCGGGGTCGGATGGCATGGCTGCAGGTACGGTCGTCAACGGCATAAATCCGGGAGAGACTACCGGGTGACCGGCTGACGTGGGTGTTATCGGAAGGAGGCGAGGATGGTGAAGAGCAGGGAGTAGCAGAGGAGAGCAGGTCACAGCATGATGATGTCGGTCCGCCTCTCTGCGTGTGTGGTAGCGGTTCCGTGACGAACACGACCGCACGACACCCGGGCACGTCTTTCAGCCACGTCCTCCCCAGCCGATTCGATACGTGTGTGGTAGCGGTTCCGTGACGAACACGACCGCACGACACCCGGACACCAATTACCGCCACACCCTCCCCAGCCGATTCGCTCGTCGCCCTTGGCGACTCGCTCATCCCTCGCACGCGCTCGCGAGCCCGCCTTCGGCGGCCTGCGAGGCGCGCGCCACCGTGGTGGTGGATGGTGCGTGTGCGTGTTCGAGTACGTGTGCGGGCGCAAAGACGAGGCGTTTTTGACTGCAAGCGCGGACACAACTGCATGGATGTACTCCTGCACGCGGGGCACGGGCACCCAGCACTGCTGTGGATCGGCGTCGCTATCGCACTGTCACTGGCAGCTGGTGTTGTCGTCGGTCGGTGCTGGATCGGCACCGATGGATCAACCGAGGTCGCTGTCGGCGAGGAAGCGTAGCCAAAAGTCGAGGTGGGAACGGGGTTCAGTACCGGGACGGCATAAACGCCATCGCCAGCAACAACAACGACGACAGCAGACTGACGACACCCACACGCCACAGTCCGTTGCTCTGTTCGGTGTGTCGTTGCTGGGCGTCGACCTGTGTCTCGTACGACTCGAAGTCAGTTGAGAGGACGAGCGTCGACGCGTCGGGGAAGTGGCCGAGGAATTCCGTGTCACCGATCGTGACGCGCGAGTCCTGTGCCACGTCGATCGACACCGTCTCCGTGCCAGTCCAGACGAGCGTCGCGGCGTCGGCGGAGACGGCGTCGACGGTCGCCGTGTGACCGTCGTAGGTCACCTGGTCGCCGGCCGCGAACGAGGTGGTCGTCGGGTCGGGGAAGTACGCACTCGCCGGCACGAGGTCGCGCGCCGAACCGCCATCGGTGACCACGACGAACGTCTCGCCGCCGATGGTCTGCGTCTCGTTGCGCGCGTCGGTGTCGTTCTCGAGTATCGCGGTTCGGTCGACCGACTCGACGAGGGTGACACTCGTGGCATCCGAGCCGTCGATGGCGACAGTCCACTCCTGGCCGTTGTAGGTGACGGTAGAGCCGTTTTCCCACGATGCCGTCTGGTCGACGGAGCGCTCTCGTTCGACGACCCCGCTCACGACCGCGTGCGCCGAGCCGCCGTGGCCGCCGCCCTCCTCACTCTCGGAGACGTCGGCGACGGTGTACTCGGTACCGTTCACCTCGAAGGTATCGCCCGCGGACAGCTCGTAGTCCGGGTTGGCGAAGGATATCTCGGGCGTCTCAGCGGTTGCGACGAGGACACCCGCCGCGCTCCCGACGAGCAGGAAGAACGCGACGTATACCGCTACAGCGCGTCGTTGCATAGTTCGCGTGTAGGTCAGCCGCCGTATAACCGTTACTAACCGGATGCGATCAAAGCAAGTCGCACCGCCGACTCGACCACTGGCGTCACGATGGAATCCGTCAAGCTCGTCGGTGACGCTGCCGCTCTTGTAAGAGGTGATGAACGTCGCGTTCTCAGAACAGATTCCGGGCCTGGTCGCTGCGATCTGGATCGCAGAGATACGGGGGACAACGCGGGTCAAGACCGCTCCGTCTATCGCCGTATCAACTATCCGCTTTATATTCCTGAGAGACTGGTAGCCGGCTTCATCAAGCCGGCGCTGGCATCAGTCAGAAGATGTGCCCTCTGTGGCATCGACTGTACGCAAATACATTCGGTATTATGACAATTGTGTTTGTTATACATAAATTGTATTTGATCCGAAGTCGCAGATATTGCGTATGAGCACAACAGCGCTTTACTTCGCTGGCGCTAACAGCGACCAATGACAGATTCGGGCGGGGGTCCACCGCCGGCGGTCCTCAACAACAAGCGCGACGCGACACGGTATCAGGTGCTGGTCGAGATCGCCGCCCGGCAGCCCGCGGTGAGCCAGAGTGAGATCGCCGAGACGATCGGCGTCACCTCACAGGCCGTAAGCGAGTACGTGCGGGATCTCGTCGCGAACGACTACGTTGAGACGGGAGGTCGTGGCCGATATGAGGTGACCAAAGAAGGCGTTGACTGGCTCATCTCTCGAACCGAAGGGATAGAAAGGTACCTCGAGCACGTGACCTCCAACGTCATCGAAAGCGTTGACGTTGATGCCGCGGTCGCGCTCAACGACGTCACAGACGGCGAGATCGTCGAGCTCGTGATGCGCGACGGTATCCTCCACGCCGGCCCCTCTGGCGGCACCGCCACCGCTGTCACCGTTACCGCCGGGACTGCAGGTGAGGCCGTCGGGGTCGCCGACTTCGAGGGCGTCGTCGACTACGAAACCGGTACAGTGACGATCCTGCCCGTGCCGGCCGTCACCGAAGAGGACACGCTAGAGCCAGCAGTACTCGCGAGCCACCGTCCAGCAGACGGGCTGCTTGCTACCGCGGGCACTGAGGCGTACGCGCTGGCAACGCGCGCCAACTCACGGCCTGACATCCGATTCGGCACCGAAGACGGCGTCGCTGAGGCCGCACTCCGCGGACTCGACGTGCTGCTCGCCGCGGTGACCGACCAACTGCCACGACACACAGCCGTCCTCCGCGAGAAGAACGTCCCGCACGAGGTGCTTGACGGCGGCATCTGAAACAGTCGGTCCGACGCATGCCGTATCTCAACGCTGTCCGATAGCACGCACCGAGTCACACGAACAGTCCTAGCGTTGGGTACCAGCGCGTCTTGACGGCGCTTTTCGGCACGCAGACTGGGACTCACGTCTGAGGAATACGGGCACCCTATCTGTCGATACCTGCGGTTGTGTCGGCGTGGTGAAAGAAGCCAAGGGCCGGATTTGAACCGGCGTAGGGCGGCTCTGCAGGCCGCTGCGTCTGACCGAACTCTGCCACCTTGGCGCTACGTATCGATATCCAGGTCGTGCGTTTAAGCCTAGCGGTCGGCAAGGATAGCAGCCGCTCGCACGTCTATTTCTGTGGGGGAATTCCCCCATATGAGTGGGTAGGCGGCGACCCGCGGTTCCCAGAGGATCTCTCACTCCAGTACTTCCCGG
>NZ_JBSPSR010000011.1:0-55902 GCF_059623105.1 Halorubrum orientale
GAGCACAGGTGTTCCTCTCGCTGTGCCTTCGCCTCGTCGTCGCTATCACCAACTACGAACGCGGAGACAATCCGGGAAGCACGATCATCACGGTGTGAGAAGAGTTCTATGACACCCTCACGTAGTCAAGAAAACAGTGTAGAAAGTCAACGTCAAGCAGCACATGCTCACCCCCTGAGAGCATTTTATGATAATCTCCTAGTTTGGTTCCTGCATCGGTCGTGGCAGCCTGGTAATTAGCCGCGTAGAAGGTTAGAGCCCGTCTGAGCAGCTCGCTTTGTCCGTGTCCCGTGCGTTCGGTGAGATCATCAAGTGCATCCTTCGCTCCCTCATCGAGTGACACTGTCACGCGATCGGTTGCCATAGTGTAGCATCCTCACTCATCACGTGAATAGCCAGCGGTTTTCATTAATACTAAAGTATATTATAATTCTAATGAGGTAATATAAACAATATCTCGCTATATCGTATTACACAGTGCCGAATCCTTCCTCTTTCATTAATTCAGCCACTTCTTCTGGATGCTCGTACGCAGCGAGTAGAGCGAACTCTCGTGCATCAGTTTTCGAAACCTCACTCACGTCAAGTGCGTCAGCTAATACAGATCTAAACTGCCCTTCCCGGGCCGCCACAGTGTCACGGACATGAATCTCTAACCGGGTATCTCGCTCATCACCCACATTGCTCCGCCTGACGAAATACGGGTATGTCGCTGAGGTGTCTGATGGAGAGGCCGATTCAGGAGGTCCTCCCGCTGTCTCCTCCTCTAATGAATTGGTCCCCATAGTGGTCTCTACTGATTCACGGGTTGATCCCGTCGCTTCTGACGACGGTTTCGTCGTCCCCTCAGGGGCATCTTCTGTATCCGTATCATCGCTGTCTGCCCCGAAATCAAGGTTACCAGAGCCGGATTTGAAGTTACTCATGCAGGGGCCTCCGTCTGCGTGTCATCAGTCAACGCGATGCGTTTCGTGTCGTAGTCTTGGATAGTGAGCTCTACTGCAGTGTCCACCTCAGTATCAAACGTATCTGTGGCAACAAAGTGAGCCAGCTCGAGGATTTTTTCAAGTGTTTCAACCTCTCTATCTCGAACTCGACGCTGGCCGGGTTCGCTCACCATTTCCCCATCGTGAGTAAACGTCTTCCAGCGTTCTTCGACAACTTTGAACGCCGAGCCACGTGCTTCCCACATCGCGTCCATGAGGCTCTCCCGGTTGCCAATGGTTACCGGTGTCGCGAACGCGTCTGTGTCAGCAAATTGCTGTTGATACTGCTTATGCGCGTTTGTCTGGCCGACGCCAGAGGGAACAACACACGAGAGCCCGATCTTGATATCTAGTGATGTTTCCATATTTCCGACGAGTTCGTCGAGGCCATCAAGGCTGAGATTCCCCTTTCCAGCCGGCTTAACTGGGGCGACAAGTGTTCGTAGAGCAAATATCGCATTGTACAGCAAGTCTTCTGCCCGTGCATTCGGGTCAACGAGGATAGCATCATACGTGTCGTTGAGTGAGTGAGTTTTCCACAGGAGGTCGTATAACAGCTCAAACCGTGGGTACTCCTCTCGAGGCATGTTTTTCATGCCGGTCTCATAGGAGATCTTCTGCTCAAGATTTGACGTGAAATCCCCAAGCATGTCATGACTCGGGATGATATCGACTCCCTCATCGGTCGTTTCGATGAGGTCATCAAACGGCCCATCAGGCATATCAAGGATGTGCTTGACGAGGTTATCAGCATCAGGATCACTGCGGGCTGTCCCAGCGTCAAATAAGCTCGTCAGGTTCCCTTCCTGGGGATCAAGGTCAATCACCAGTGTACGCGCCCCCATTCGCTCGAGGGCGACTGCGAGGTTAGCGGTCATTGTCGTTTTGTACGTCCCCCCTGACTCCGAGTACACTACAGCCGTTATCATGTGTAGCTACGATCGACCTGAGTATACATAAATCTGTGTCAGACATTACAGACGTGTATCTGTACCAGTTATCTGTAGCAGTCATGTGGTATTTCAGAAAGTGCCTAGAAGAGCTATGGAGGCATCAGATTACATAAATCTGTTTCACTGACCCACATGGTACAGCCAATCAGCACAGATAGCTGTTACAGATGTCTGTGATTGGGACGGTAGCTGACCGAGCAAAATCAAATTATCAGATAAACTGAGTCCACAGTATTACAGATATCTGGTACAGATATACATAACAGATATCCGTGTCCAGTGTTTACTACTAAAACTAGTAAGAAGAAGACTCCAGAGAGCGTCACTTCATGCTGACTGTCACAGATAGCTGTTACAGACGAACAAGACAGACATGGGGCTATTATCCAAGAGAACTACCAGATGGCAATCTGAATTTTCAACGAGGTACTGTCTAGTATATCTGTACCAGATATCTGTTACAGACGATTAAAACAGCTAATTGCACCATATAAACGGTAATCTAAGATAAGACTGGCTTATCCCCGAAACTGTGAACGCCTAATCTACGGCAGAAGTTGAGACCGATTGTCTCAATGCATACGATTCTCGAATCGCTTCATAATCAACGCGATTTCTCCTTCAGCAGTTTCGTAGCTTTCACTTCTAACACTCTTCACGGCGGATGACGTACCTCTATTCAACGATGTCCATTGACCGAGACACCTTGGATAAAACGAGCGAGGATGAGCTCGAAGAACTCTCTGTGCCTGATCATGTCCTCGGATTTCTCGCCGCCAACCAGGTTCGAGCGTTCAAGACCCTCGAAATCGCCTCCCAGATCGGCGTCGACGAGGGTGCAGTCAGCACCGCGCTCTCACGGTTGAAAGACCGTGCTCTAGTCGAACACAAGGCGACGTACTGGGCGGTGACTGACGACACCGAGCGCCTCGACGGATACAGCGGGTACGAGCGGGCGACCGCATTATTCAACGACCAACTCGGTACAGAGGATAAGGGAGCGTGGCGCGAGCACGCACCGCAGAAACCCCACCCGAGCGTCGAGGATGAACGGTGACGGACGAAGAGACACCGATTTTTGACCGTGGCGATGTCGTTTACGGCGATGACCCGTTCAAAGGTGAAGAAGACGCTCGTCCCTGGCCCCTATTGAAATTGCTATAGCAACATACAGTTTATAGCTACACAGAAATCGTCAATAAAGAGGCTAAAGGTCTTCTAGCGACTGAATACAGGTGTTACGGCCTTCTACAAAGCTGGTCATGATTACTTCAATAATCACGACCACTTTGAACTACCCCGACGCCATCGGTGAAGCACGAACGCTGCAACCGCCTCATGACGGCGCTTCCCCAAGGGTAGAGGCACCGAGATCGGGGTTCGGGATTTCTCCGAGTCTCCTCAGCTGAGCTCGGGACGATACCGAAGAAAGAATTCAATATAGGACTAATGGCCTCAACCTATATTAAGACGCAGCTCGAACGATGTTGTATGACCGAAGACGGGTCCTCTGAGAGCCTGATGGAACGCCAGACCACGGGTGAAGACCGGGTTCGGATGACCGCCCGGCAGCTGTCGGAGCCGCGGACGGCTAACTGGATCGCCTCCGAAGCGGACTGGTCACACGAACCAACCAAGCGCGTCCTCGAACGGCTCGTCGACGACGGTATTCTCAATCGTGATGAGAGCGGCACCCACACGACGTACTACCCGGATTATCGTCGTCAGGCGATGCAGGAGGCGATGCGTCTTCGGGACAGCGGGCACACTGTCGAGGAGCTCACGGACCGGCTCGCCGATATGAAGACGCAGATCCGCGACTGGGAGGACGAATTCGGCGTTGAGTCACCGAACCAACTTCGCGGAACGCTCGCTGACGAGTCCCTTGACGCTGACGAGGAAGACCGTCGCCGTGAGATTGCCCGTGAGTGGGAGCACCTGCAGCGACGGATCCAGATCGTTGGCTTCGCCATCCGCGAATGGGACTTCCTCGCTCCGACGATAGAACCTGCTGAGGCCAACAGCTAACGGATGTCTGTCCCGCACCCAGGTGGTGATCCGAACGCGAACCTCTATGCGCAGCTAAAGCGGGATGTCCTCGATCGTGTGCCACAGATCACGGCGGTCGAGTTCGTTCCTGATGATATCGAGGCCAAGCAGCTGCGAGCGGTTTTCGATCCGGCCCGTCTTGATCCCTCGACAGGCCCTGATTCACCGGAACTCACCATCAAGTGGTATCGACAGGATCCAGACGATTGGTTCCGTATCAACTACACGGATCCGAACACGGGCTTTCACGCCGGCTGGCACCATGATGAGGATCATCCTGATCTCGGGCAGGCGCATTTTCAATACTCAACCGCCAATACGGAGGATCGCTGGGGAATTAGATTCAAACACGAGACCCCCTCTCTGATCCTTTGGGAAATCATCGAAGAGCTTCTCGAGGACGTCCGTCCGACCTACCAGTACGCGAACGAAGAATCATGACTCCGGGTACACCTCGAAACCGTTCCGATCAGACACTTGCGGGCTCCTTCGAGCGCTACCTCCAGGACAAGGGGAAAGGCCGCGGTGGTGAGGGCGGGAACTACCGACGAAATGCAGCCCGCGAGCTTGAGCGATTCGCCGAGTGGGCCGCCGGCGACCGCGGTCGAGACGACTGGACCGGGATCGTCCCCGACGACGTCGACCGCGAGCCGACCTCCGACGATCTCGACGAACGCGTGTTCCGAGAGTACGCTCGGCACCTCGCTGGTGATCGGGGCCTCAAGCAGAATACGGTTCAAACCTACTACCGCTATATCTCTGCGTGGTGTGGCTGGTGCGTCAACGAGGGCTATCTCGAGGCCCACTACGCGCAACGGGCGAGTGCGATGGCTCCGTTACCGGAGGATGACGGCCGCAAGCCCGGCGACCAGCAGGCCTGGACGTCCGAACAGCGCCACGCGATCATCCGCCACGTCGACGAAAAGGCCCATGAAGCCATCAAGGCGTACACGACGCTCCCGGAGGATACTAACCCACTCGACAAGCAGCGAGCACGCTACGCGGCGCTGAAGGCGGCTCGTGACCGGGTTCTGGTGTTCGTTCTCGCGTACACCGCTGTCCGCGTCGGGGAACTGCTCCGGGATCCGAACGACCCACGCCGGCGCGGCGTCCGGTGGGAGGATCTCTCCCTCGACGACGGGAGTATGGACGTCTACCGGAAGAAACAGCAGTGGGACGCTGCGAGTCTCCCCGACCCGGTGATCTCGCCGTTGCAAAGCTATCGCCAGCTGATGGACCCACCAACGGAGCGCTGGCCGGTGTTTCCGACGTTCGACCAACGGACGCTCGCAGGACTCGTTCAGGATGAGCTCGCTGACCGAGGGGAACCCCCAGAAGCAATTACTGAACGCCGTGAGGAGTACGCTCGCGACTACCTACTGGCGCTCGACGAGGACATTCGGCTGCCGTCAATCACAACGGATGGAGCACGGTCCATTCTCCAACAGCTCTCAGAGGCTGCCGAAGTCGACATCGACCATCCGAAACACGACTATCTTGCTCCGCACGGTGGTCGACGTGGGATGGGCGAGGTCCTCGTTCGTGCATTCGGATATACCGTTGCGGCTAGGTACCTTGATAATTCCGAGGAGATGGTTCGCGAACGATACTCACATATTGAGGCTGGCGAGTTGGGGGACGTGGCCACGGAGGCTCTCGAAGAAATTGATGATGTCGGGTAGATCTGAATCTCCAGTAGATGAGGTAGACATCATAAAGCCAATCCTATGATCCGGACTGGTGTCTTCGGCTATGGAGACGCTCTGACTCGCTCAGTTGGATTGATTTTCTTCAACTGCTTCACGGACAATCTCGTACATCTCATCTCGGACAATTTGGCGAATATCCTCTTCCGAAAATCCACTATCATGTCGTTCAACGGCGAGTTGACCACTCAACGTGCGCAGGGCTGCTTCAAGAGCTTCGATTTGATCACTGAATTCAGATAACGTCCCGTGGACTGCGTCTGAACCGAATCGGGCACTATCGCCAACCTCGATGTCAGCACCACGCTCATCTAGTATTCGTTTCGCAGGCCTGTCACCAACGATCTCTTCTTCGGGAAGGTCCGGTGTCACAGATACCGGATGCATCATTCCCGTCAACTGGATCTCGAGAACCGAGTCTAGATTATCTCTCAGGTGCTGCGCCATCTTCTCTTGTTGCTCCTGTTCACCGTGAATAGAGGGTGTCATAGAACAGTTCACAAGCTGTTGTTTGCAATTGAAATAGGTGTAAACTAGCTGTGAGAAAGAGCATGCGAACCGATTACTGTTGGCTTGATAGCTTACAACCTTCGTTCGATATGGCGATTAATCGCTTGAACGCGTTCTGTATCGTATGTCCAGAGCGATTTCCATGTGCCTGACTCAATTTCGATAGCGACGAGGGCAGCATGTGGGAGTGAGTCATCCGTTGGAACGTGGACAACGAACCACGAATCTCGAAAGTCGCCATCCCATCCACCGTGCATCGTTACGTCGAACTCCGGTGGCGGTGTCCAGTCGGGCATCCCGTAGACGTGAGTGTCTGTGTCCGTTTCGGCTAAGCGGTTATACACCGATCTTGTACCCTGTTCGCTGTTGATGCGTGAGAGGCGCTGAAACGAGGCACGGTGAATGCCACCATCAGCCTCCCACGATAATCGTTCGATATACCGGGATACGGTGATGAGAAGCAGTTTCTCTTTGTTTGACTCGGGATAGATGGTCGAGCGGACACAGGCCCAGTACGGGCTAACAGAGCCGACTGAGTCGAGCACTGCTCCGGAAGAGACTGGCTGGGGGAGTTCGGGGGCCGAGACGACGGGCTCGGTTACCGACGGCGACTCAGGAACGGATCCGACGCAATCCGCGTTCATCAGCGAATCGACGACCGAGGACGCGTCGACGTCGACCACCCAGCCCGCAACGGACAGCGACCCAGATGCAGACGAGGCAGCGATGAGTCCCCTGTTCGGACAGGCCACCGAGACGGACGAGGAGTCAGCTGCTGACCAAGCAGCGGGGCCGGAGAACGGGGCAACACCCGTTCAGGAAAGCAGCGTACCCGTCCCCGATGACGAACTCCAACAACGCGGGCTCAGTCGAGACGACGTCCAGTTCCTGAATCGGGTCCTCGACGTGATGAACCGGGAGGACGACGAGTACACGCTACTGGACAGGATGAGCCAGCTTCGGGACGAATACGACGACCTCCATGTGGAGCGGCTCACGGAGCAGGACCTCCTGGACGCGGACTCCGCGGCGGGGCGCAAGTACTACACCGTCCTCCCGGACGGTCGAGACCTCCTCGGGAGAGAATTGAAGGCGGGGCCAGGAGCGGGCGATCTCGGCGAGAAAACGCCACACAAGGTTGGCGTCCGGCTCCTCGAGCTCTGGCTCCAGCAGCGGGACGACGTGGTTCGCGTGGAACCGTACTACGAAACCGACGACGGCACCGTACTGGACGTGGCCGGCATCGACGAGGACGGCGATCTCGTCTGGGCCGGCGAAGCAGAGCTCGCGAGTAACAACCGGCACGCCCCGGTCGAGGATTACGACAAACTCAGCGCGGTGGACGCAGACGCGATCTGGGCCTTCAACAATCGCGAGACGGCGCTCGACGTATTGGAGGGCCTTGCCGACGCGGATCGGATCGACGAGCGGGTCAGCGGGCGGGCGGCACGGTCGTTCGCGACCATCAGAGACGCCGTCGACGAGTTCGATGCTGCGGGCCTGACCACCGTTCGGGGCTTCAAAAATCTCGATCAAGAGCTCAACCCATGACCTGGCGACAGGCGACCCGCGAGGAGATTTACGCCTACTACGCCGAGGAGTTCCCCCGCTATCTGGCCGACTTGCCGGAATTCATCACGGCGACCGGCCCGAAACAGTACGCCGTCGCCTTCCGCGAGTCCCACCCGGTACGTAAAGACGAGGTGCCGGCCAAGGACTTCATCCGGCGGGATACGTGGCAAACAGATGCGTCGGGGGACCGAACGACGCCCGAATTCGACGACTTCGAGGACGTCGTTGCGTTCATTCGACATCCAGCCCGCAACGACCCCTTGGGGCGGAGCAAGTTCGCGCTTGCTGATCCGGAGGTGCTGGAGCAACCGGACCCACGACCCGACGCCGTCTACTACGCGCTGGATCACTGGGAACGACCCTGGGTCCTCCTCGTCGACATCGACGCGAAAGAGATCGCCCGAGACAGAGCGGAGGAGCTGGTGTCGGCGGACCTCCACGATCGGGACGACGATGCGCTCCTCGACGCTGCGGGTATCCTCGATGCTGCTCCCGAGGGGTATCCGTACGCCTTCGAAGATGTCGACCGCGCCATCGAGTACGGGTTCGAGGTGCGCGACATCTTCGTGGACGATTTCGACGCCGAGGAGACGATGGTCGTCTACAGCGGGCAGGGGGTCCACGTCTACCTGCTGGATACCGGTCCGGCGCACCGATACGACGAGCAGAGTCGCGAGGTGTTGAACGACCTCCTCCTCGAGACGTACGACATCCCTATCGACCCTGTCGTGACAGCCGACCGCCGGCGTGTCGCTCGCCTGCCCTACTCGCTGCACGCCGACGTCTGCAGCATCGTCCAACCAATCGAGAGCCCGGCGTTCGACGTTCGGTCGGCGACACCCGAGGTGATCGACGAATGAGTCCGAGTACCCCAACCGACGACGAGGACATGGCGTATCGGGTTGCGGCACTCCCGCTGGAGTACGGTGAGACCCGGATCAACCAGCTGTTTACGCGTGGTTACAATCGATACGTCGTCGACGGCGAGGACCAACCCGAGGACCTCGTGAACGACGTCGAGCGGTTCGGGACGGCGGCGTTCAAAGAGCAGGTTCGTGCCGACGCCGCCAACGAGCCGTTCGTCGACGAACCGGGGACACTCGCTGTGCTCGCGACGCTGAGTGCGATCTGTGTGAAAGAGCACCCGAAGTTCGAGCACGCGTCGCCCCGGAACATCCAGGTGCTCTACGACATCCGAGAGCTGTACGTCAACAATCTCGCCTCCCTCATTCGGGCCCACGGCGATGGGTCGCTCCAACAGGACATCGCCGACGTGCTGTACAGCAAGGAGCCCGGTGAAGATGGCCCGCACCCGGGCCGGGTCTGTACGGGCATCACGGAGATGCCGGAGTTCGGGGATGGCCTCTACCTCGAAATCCCGATGGCGGCGGCGTCACGCAAATGTCTCGTTCGGGAGGACGAGTCGTCGACGGGGAGTGACGATGGCGAAGAGATACTGACGCAAGTGAAGGACAACAACCTGTACGTCCCGGTCGGTGATTTCGACAGCAAGTATCGGGACTACGCTGAGCGGGCGTTCAAGAAGCTCCTGCGGGTGCAAGAAGACGGGCTCTCCGACGACCAGCTATCGTGGTTGACCACAAACGAGTCGGCGATTACGGAGCGGATCGACCGCTTCCTCGAGACCGGCCATCACGAGCGAATCTGGCGGAACTGGGACCGCGGGGAGCGGACGATCCGCGTCCTCCGGCGGGCCCTGAGTGACGCGCCCGACGACGTGGCGCAAAAGGGCGAGTTCCACACGGCGAAGGAGCTCTATCGAGCTGTTACGGCGTACGACGCCGAGGACGAGTGGGAATCCTCTGTAACGGACTGGATATCGAGTCCGAGCAGTCTCGCGAAGACGCTGGCTGACCACGAGTCCCACTCGGCCGTCACGATCGATCGCGGCGGGCGCGTCAATACGTACCGAATCGGGCGAGCCGGAACCGGCGCCGAACAGATCGAAGTGCGAGAGATCGAGGACCTCTTTGAACTCCCCTGTATGGCGAATATGGAGGAGCGGCTACACGAGAAGAAGCCCGTCCGGAAGGACCTCTACAACTTCGCGCGGATGGTGATGTGGCTGCCGCAGTACCAAGACAGCAGCCTCGACGAGATCGTCGCGGACCTCAAGGACGTCTTCTCCCGGTGGCCATGGTACGACGAACAGGAGACCGAGTACCAGGTCCGCTACGAGTTCTCGAACACCATCGACGGGGACACGCCATTGCCGATGAACTGCGATAACGACGATCTGCAGCGCTACTGTATCGGCCAGGACCAGTGTCCCTACTCGATCTGGGGCAGCCTCCCGTTCCCGGATGAGATGTACGAGCAAGTCGACGAGGAATCAGCTGGGCCTACTGATCAATTCTGAACTGCTGATTTCATTCTTAGTTTGAATACTATCGAATAGTACCCTTTCCCGTGAAACGGCTGATAGACCCGTACACAATTACTGCTGGAAACTCCAGCGTTTGTGATGCATATTCTCGCTCAACGCCAGATACAGCTAGAGGTATGGTATAACCGCTATAAAAGTCGATTCCAGGTCCGAGATAAGAAACGGCTATTCTCCCCTTCCTATTAGTATCAGTTGTGCTAAACGGGTGATATCTGGTGACTTGGAGGGATGAGATCATTCATCACGAGGGCCGGAAGGAAACTCAAGGACCTTTTCGGAGGTGATCAGGAGGTGGAGACAGATTCGTCACCCTTGGCAGTCAGTTATGTCCCACGGGAAGGCGTCCAAGAACAGATAGTTCATCGCCTAGACGGAGAGAAAAATCTGTTTCATATTGCGGGCGAGCCAGGTGTTGGGAAGACCTTTCTCCTTGACTGGGTGGAGGACGAGTTCGGTGACGAATACGCGGTCGAACGGGTTGAGTTAGGCTCTCACCACAGTATCCAGACGGTGGCGCAGAAAATTTACCGGACGATACTTGGTGATATCCCAGAATCGGTGAAGGAAGGCGACCGAGAGATCACCGGTATCTCGGGAAGCGCTAGCGCTGGCGGGTTCGGAGGCGGGGGCGGGGTCTCATGGACACGAAACCCCCCAGAGTGGGCGGAAGATAGATTCCAATATATTGAAGCACTGGATCAGATGGCTGACTACATCCCAGACGGTCATAAGCGACTCATCTGTCTTGATGACATCCACAACATTGACGATGACGAGAAGAAAATAAAAGATTCTCTCAGCGAGATTGCCGAAGTGCTTGGACCGGAAGTTACCTTACTGTCAGTAGGCCGACTACAGTTCAAAGGCCAAGTTCCGGTAATCCGACTTTCTACGTTCAGTGAGGCACAGTCCGTCGAACTCCTGATGAACGAAGTACCTGAAATGGAACCAGCGACGGCACGGGAACTCCATGACCGGGTGAGTGGCCATCCATACTACTTGGGCCTCTTGGCAGATATCGAGGATCCCGCCGCCGCTATCGAGGTCCCTGAGGAAGACATCCGTGACTATATTGAAGAGGAGTATCTGGAAGCGCTGGGTGGAGATGAAGAGCGGTTCCTCCAGGCGACATCCCCGCTGACCGAGCTAGATGAGTATGTTTGTAGCGCTGTATTGGCGGACGAAGACGGGTTTGATCAGGTTGGTGTCCGCCGGTTGTTACGTGATCTCAACAAGCGGGTGATCGTCCAAGACAAGAGGACCGGCCCCGACGGGACGACTCGGTACGCGATCCACGACAAGTTCAGAGAGTTCTTGCTCCGCCAGGAGTCGAATCCGGGTGAAATCCACGTAGCAGCGTTTGAGTTCTATACAGATCAGCTTCGAGGCCAGATTGCGTCTGATGAAACTAATTTCGAACAGGGGACACAGTCCACCACTCTCTGCACCCATCACCTGTCCGCTCTGATCGAGTTACAGGAGCAACAGCAGAGCGTAGCTGGTTTTCTGGAAAGAGCATTAGGAGAGGATGGATTGCCGTTCTATACGGCGACTGTTCTTCTTGACGAGCTCAAATCGTGGCCGACAGATGATGTACCGGAAACCGTCGTGTCGACGGTGCTGTCTACCTTGGAGGATCGAGAGCCGCTTGCACGGTACTTTTTCGACGAGAAAGTCGATCGATCGTGGGCCGAACAACTCTACGATCAAGAAGTCTTCGCTGATCCAGGTATCCCTCACATGCAGTACCTGTCCAGCATCATCGACGTTCACCCGGACTTTGTGGTCAAGGTTATTACTAATCTCGACAGCGAAGATCCGAACACGCGACGGTGGCTAATTAGCATCGCAGGCGATCTGCCCGCGGATGCAGCGGCTGAGACGGCTACTATTATCGAGTCGTGGGTCTCAGAATCAGAGTCGTTCCACCAACTGGATTTCTATGCGATACAGCTAATCCAGCATTTGGTTGAACATGACGAGATAGAGGCCGCAGTGACCGTGTTAGGCGGTGTACTTCGGGCACCACAACGCGATGCCGACCTCGACTGGCAGCAGGACGAGCAGTTCGAACAGTATGAACTCCACGAGCTGTTTCAGGAGACACGTGAGATCTTTGTTGAGGCGTGTGGCCACGAGTTCCTCAATGCATTAGATGAGGCATTACGAAGGATCTTGGATGCCGGAACGGATCCTGAAGGAGAGCCGATTTATGAATCAGTAGCTAGCCGAACCCCGATACCGGACCTTGATTACGGTGAGAACAATTCCGGTGAACGGAAGCATATCCTCTTCACGTATCTGAGCCTCGCTGCCAACCAGTGGGTTAGTGCTGATCCAAACGAAGATAGCCGGGAAGATTTGATCACATCATATCTAGAGGACCCTATTCCTGCGTTCCGGCGTATCGGCTTGTTTCTCCTCAGTCAGCACCCTGATACATATCAAGACCTCGTTGCCGATGAGTTAGGAGAGGAGACAAACTACGACGATGATAATATCCAGTATGATTTCTATAGACTGGTAGAAACCGCGTTTTCCTCTCTCGACGACGACCAGCAGAATCAGGTTTACAAGGTACTCCGCGAAGGGCCACAGGATAGACAGTGGATTGAGGACCGGGCGGCCCACGAAGCGCCAGATCGTGAGCAGTCTGAAGACGAAATTGTACAGGAGCGTGTGGAGCGGTGGCGATTGAAACGCTTGTATCTCCTTGATGGAGAAGTCTCAGCTGACCAGCAGGAGTATATTGACTTCTTAGTCGAAAAATACGGGGTTCCAGAAAGGACTGCGTCCGAGCCGTATACACCATCGGTCCGTGGTGGTTTTGTGGATGAACGAGGACCGGAAGATCTTGAGACGCTTCGTACTTGGTCCGCTGAAACCGTCCTACAGATGTGTGTGGACTGGAAACCACCTGAAGACCAATTGTGGTCTTTCGATGATGATGAGCGGGTAGAGGTCAGTCACTGGGGGTTTGCCAAACAGCTCTCCCAGTTGGTTAAGGAGCAGCCAGCTTCGTACGCAGAGAGAATCAGTATTCTGGAAGAGGCGAAACCACAGTACGCGGATGTCGTTCTGGACGGGCTTGCTGAGGCGCTACAGAACGATGGGCGGTTCTCCTGGCAGCCAGTCCTATCGTTTTGCGAGACGGTGACAGATGAACCAGGTCAGTGGCCGTCTCGGTGCCGTACCTCAATTGCCCGGCTTCTCCGAGAGGGTATCCAGTCAGACCAGACTGATTTCCCCAGGAAGTACTTAGTCCGCGTTGAGGGGCTGTTGGTTCATTTGCTCACGGAGGTCGGTCTTGAGACAATTGAAGAACAGCCGCAGAGTTGGAAAGGTGGCGTCGGTGACCCTGAAGAGGAAGTACGGAGAAACGGGGTCAGTACAGTTGTCAGTTATATATGGTGGAAGGACCAGAACGATTGTTTAGGTGACGATGGGTTAGATGAGCCTCTCCGAGGAGCAATCCAGACAAGGATAATTGAAGATAGCGCTGTCCCGGTGCGGACGGCTTTGGGCAGGCATTTCCAGACGTTCTGGGCAGCAGATAAAGATCTGATTCAGTCACATTTGGACGACCTCTTTCCAAGAGGCGATGAAAACGAGGCGAAGCAGCTGTTTTCGGCAGTGTGGAACGGGTACACTAGAGGTAACCCACTCCTTCAACCAGCATTCTCCGAGCTACGGCCGTTCTACAGGCATGCATTAGATTTGCTGGCCGAAGATGAGTCTGATGAGGGATGGATCACTGCAGCGACGACAGCGTCCCATATTGGTATGGCGTATGTCGTTGAAGACGAATCACTTGACGACGATGAGAGTTTAATACGACAATTCTATTATATGATGCATTCGGAGACAACAGCAAACGTGGCCGATGCATTCTCACAAGTCCTTGATAACGAGGACAGCCCGCTCGACGATCACTGGGACGCGATCCGTGAGCTCTGGCAGTGGCGACTTGGTCAAGTCGAAAGTGAAATAACCGATATCGAAGATGCCGCCGAGTACCATAAAGAATTCAGATATTTCCTTCAATGTCTTCAACACACTGATGCAGCCAGTCTGGAGGACGAACAGGACCTTGTGGAGCGGACTGCTCCTTTCCTCGTTCATCAAGCCCCGCATGTGCGGATTCTTGAGGAATGGTTAGGCGAACAGTCAGCGACCTACCCTACTGCAGCGATATCCGTTTACCACGCTGTTATTGAAGCGGTTCCTGATGGAGAATGGCACAATGTTGCCCGTTCAAGCAAAGACGAGATGCGAGAGACGCTGTATACAAACGCCATCCACGCAGGGGATGAACCAGGATCCCATGCGTACAAGGTCGCAAACCGATTCGCAGCAGCCGGGTACGAGATAGATAAAGAGTTTCTTGACAGCTACCTCAGTAACGACGATTCCCGCTAACATCCTTATTTAAATCGACTACATAAACCACCCCATCTGAATTTTTTTAGCAATTTCACAGAGCCAGACGTCTCTCAGATAACCGAAAGTTAGACTTTAGACCAGAACCAGAAACTTCTGATTCCCGTCGAGCTATTTTCAGCACCTAACACGACCGAAACCGGTGGAATAGAGGGGATTTCGCGATTCGAAGTGCCAAGCCGAAGAACCTCGAGAGATTCAGACCCGGTGAAGCAACGGTTCCAAAGTATTCAGATACGTCCGTAATCTCCTTCGTTACCCCGCCGTCGAGCAATTTTTCAAATCACAGTATTATCCTGGAACTCGTCGAGGTGCTTTCTACGCGCTCAAATCGGCCCGACGGGGTTCTTCTACGATTTGAGGTCGTTATTTCGCCTTTCATATCGCGGTTTTCGTCCAAAGAAAGAGGCGATATGCAATGTGCGAAGGCCGCCGGCTCTCTCAGGCCGAGGGGCCGTCACAGGGGTAGCGGAACTACGGAAGTATCAGATTTAGCGCATAGATTGACAGGGTGCGTTCCGGTGGTGTCTGTTGCCCCCGCGAGGGGGTGGCGGGGCGCATCACGTGCCCCCGATAGACGATGGCTTCGGACCAACGCAGCAAGACACGAGCAGCGGATCAGGCAGGAACTACCCCCGGCAGTCAGGCGCCGTGGGCGGACCTCGAGATGGCGGTTCCGACCGACCGGGATCACGCGTCGGTCGTCGCCCTCGTGGAGTGTACTCTCGTTGAGCTCACGCACGAGGCCGTGGGCGCCGTCTTCATCTCCCGGCAGGTCGGGCGGTCGACGCGGACGCAGTACGTCGCCGCCGACGACGTCGGCGAGCAGTTCCAGAAACGGCACTTCGACGACCGGCTGGGCTGGCACGAGACCACCGTCCCTCGACGGATCGTTCGTGAGGAGTTCATCACTCAGCTCACGCAGTCGCCTTCGACGTCGGCGGAGCGATCAGGTGAGAAAGCAGCCAGCGAGCCAGACACCTTCGTCGTGAAGCCAGTTCGAGAGCTCCGAACGCCGTAGCGGTTAGGCTTAACCAACATTCCGAACCGATACCGACACCGTGTTGGTTAACGCTGGGGCAGGATCCACTCTCTCGCCGCCACCCACCGCCCGACTCCTCGAGTGAGTGCATCCTGGCGGCCGGGCGATCCGAGGAGGTACCGAATCTGTACGCCATGAACTGTTTGTCGGCGTCCCCAGAACGCTCCGCGTTCTGGTGTGCGCACGAGAACGTGTTTCTCGTGCACGCCGGGAGGCGTGCAGCGCCCAACAGTGTGCGCTGCGTGACTCACCATGCCTGGTCCCGATCCGCACGACGACACGAGTCGCGACTACGAACGGTTCGAGAAGGAACAGCTCGCCCAGGACCGCGACGCCACCAGCGGTGACACGGCGGATATCGACGACCCGACGGCCCAACGCCTGGTCAACGACCTCATCGACGCGGCCGTCGTCACTCCGGTTCCCGAGGACAAGGTTCTGGTTCACGAGCCGAGCGGCACCACGTTCGACTCGACGACACAGTTGGCCGTCTTCCACCGTGGCTGGACGAACGGCCGCGACGCCGACACGGAGGGCGAGTGATGCAGCAGACCCTCGTTGGCTGTGCGTTTTGCAACGCCCCGCCCGGCACCGAGACTGGCGAGGCCCACACTTGGGGACAGGACGAACGGGTCACTCACCCGATCTGCGTCGACTGCGCGATCCAGACAGAGCCGGATCCCGACGAGCGCGATCACGTCGCCTGTGACGGCTGTGGGCTAGTCGTCGACACGCTCGCGGCACTCACCCGGTTCCGGGTCGAACTGGGGCATCTGGAAGGCCCGTTGCAGCTGTGCGCCCGCTGTAGCCCGGGTGGGCTCGCGACGTACTGGACGCGCGATCTCGAGGAGCATCTGGTCGCGACGCCGCCGAGGTGACCCCAAACACTCTTTACTGTTTCGCTGTAAACTGTAATCAAGACCGAATCGTGTCACGCACCTCAAACCGCGCCGACGGCGACATCGTCCAAGACTTCCTGTCGGTCGCTGACCTTCTCGAGGAGCCACAGCTCGCCCAGCTGTACGCGTACCTCGCTCGGGAGGGGGAGGCGACCGTCCAGGACGTAATGGACGACCTCGAGCTCGCACAGGGAACTGCTTACAGCTACGTCAATCGGCTCGTCGACGCCGGCGTCGTCGACGTCACCGACGACGAACAGCCACGCCGGTACGCCGCCCGGAAGATTGACCTGACCGTGACGACGGCCGCCGGCGACCGCGAGTACACGATCACGCTGGCGCTGATCGACGCCGTTGGCCGCCGCGAGACGGACGCCGACATCGACACCTACATTGACCGCCACGGCGTGGCCGCGCTCGCGACGGCGCTCACCTACGCCGTCGCCCGTGAACGCGGCGAGGTGACCCACCGGCTGATGGCTGAGGATCTGGACATCTCGCCGCTGGCTGCGGAGATGATCTTGCAGGCGCTCAGGCCTGTCGTCCACAAACACTACGACATCGAGGAGGACGTAGGTCATGATACCGAAGAAGGGGTCAACGTATGAGCATCAAACCGAGCGATCGGACACATATGACGCAGCGGTTAGTTTATCGGCGTTCCATGGAGCGAACTGATGGAACTCAGTGACGACACACTCACAGTGTCACGGGAGCTTTCAGAGCTTGATAAAGATGTACTTGAGTTCACACAGGTCCTCGATGCCTGCGATGTTAACTACGTCATCGTGAGTGGGTACGTCGCGATCCTCACTGGGCGATCTCGATCGACCGAGGACATCGACGTTATCCTGGAGGCATTATCCGAAGCGGAGACTGAGCAATTGGTTACGGAACTCAAAGATCGAGAATACTGGGGGATGGCAATGCCACTTGCTGAGATGTATTCGATGCTGAGCGAGGGCAGCCGCATCCGAATTGCTGAGGACGGAGAAATGTACCCGAACTTCGAAACTTGGTTTGTTTCAAACGGCGTTGAGCGTGAGGCCCTCTCGAATCCTCTCACGGTGACATTTAATGAGGGGCAGATCGAGATCAGCCCGCTTGAACTCCAAATTGCATACAAACTCCGACTTGCACAGGCTGCAGACAGCCTCAGCGGAAAGGATTTCGAGGATGCACTTCACCTGTACCTGACGTTCGAGGAACGATTTAACACGGAGCAGCTCGAAACGTACGTTAACGAGCTTGGAGTAGAGGACTACTATGCTGAACTCAAACGAGTTTGAAGACGATCACCGCCGGAACACCGAGCAACGGCGAGTGATGATCAAACGATGGGCCGAGTACGTTCGGACCCACGACGACGAGGAGTGGTCGCGCCAGCAGAACCGCCTCATCGACTCGCAGCTCCAGTCGGCAAACGATATGGCTGCCGCTGGTGAGACGGATCCAGTTCGGTTTATAGCCGCTCAAGATCGGCTGCGCGACCGATGAGCGGGGGAGACCGGCTTCCAAAGGCGATCGCAACGACGTACTACAATGCTGGGCTCACCGGTGACCAGCTCACAGGCCTTATTGGTGCCACGTCCGCCACGCGCCTCCGGCTTCTCAAAACGGACCTCGAAGACGACCCGCTCGATCTCGCTGCCCCCGACAATATCGACATCTACGAGGAGGCCGTGACGACAGTCGACACCGGGGCCGGCAACGATTGCTGAGCGGTCAGCGACTGCGAACGGTCGCCGCTGACACCAGCGCCCTCGTCAGCCGCGCAATGTCCGTGTGGATGCAGCCGTCGGGCTCGGCGTTTTAAACCTGTTCCAGTATCTGCTTCCCTTCTGTGATGCGGTCATCCCTTGGAAGTGATTCTAGAACTCGTGATATCACGCAGTACCAGGACATCCACGCCGCGGCTGCGAACAACGTCCTCGCGGCCCGCAGCTACTACACGGTTGAAGACCCCTACGAGCGCGACGAGCCACCGGACTCTCGGCCGACGTTCGGGCTCGACGACGGCGAAACCGACGGGATTGTCCTTGCGAACGCGCTCGATGTCGATGGGTTTCTCACCGACGAGTTCGGCGGGACGAACTTCCCACTCATCCACGCCGTGCTACAGGGCCCGGGGATCGTCCCGACGCCGCGGCTCATCGTCGACTACGCTCGAAGCGGGCATCTGAGTCACGAGGAAGCTCGAACGCTGATCACGACGATTAGCCCGCATCGGAGCTGGGAGAACAGTCCGTACGTCACACAATTGCTCCACCGTCTCGAAGAATAACCAGTCTCCGGGTGGCGACGCCGAACAGCCAGCGCCGGCGACGGCACTCGAAAGCCCTCGGCCGCTCGACGTCCCGCGACCGCGCGAGACTGCGTCTCGCTGGCCCTCGTTCCCTTCGCTCACGAGGACGCCGCTGCGCTCCTCGTGCCTGCGGTGCTTGCGGGGTCGGGGGACGACCGAGGCGGCCTCGCCCTTTCTAAGTCCGCCAGGACAGTAGCTGGATCGCCGCGTGTCGCTGCCGGCTAGACAGGTGTGTACGTCACGGCCCGCCCCGCTCGCTGCTGCCGCCCTCCGCGTCGCTCGCGACCGACCATTCCGGGCGTGCGGGCGCTCTCCGCACCGCCCGCGCCCGTTCCGGGCTAAAATGTATGTGCCCTCGACGCCAGCGGGTAAGCGCGAGGGGTTGCGCGGCGTGGCTGCTCACCCCCACGCTTACTCCGCTGGCCGCTCGCTCCGGGCGGGTCGGCGCGCGGTGCTGGTTGGGGCCACCGCACGCAGGCGCGCTCTTGCTCGCGCCCGGGAGGGCGCTCGCGAAGGCGCGAGCGAGAGCGCGCAGTCGGTGCTATCGGACGTCGACATCGTCGGAAAACCGCGATGGTGGAGCATCGCGGTGTCGGCGCGTGAGCGCCTTCGGAATCAGGTCGATTCCAATGTCTAGTAACAACGCTAGCGGAAAGGTCGTTACGGTCGATGAACAGGCATTTGAGAAAGCGGGCGGTCAGGCGGTCGATGAAGACGGCTTCCCGGTCGTCGACGAGACGCCGGAGTTCGAGGCCGCGGTCGAGCAGGAGATGCAAGCGAAGGTGGATGCGAACCACCCGGACGGGATCGCGGACACGAGCGAGGACCGGATTCACGGCGTCACCCTCGAACAGGAGGAGCGCATTCGGGCGCGGGAAGCCGAACTGGAGCGCATCAGTGCCCAGGCCGAGCTGGGAACGCAGGATGGTCGTGAGCAGCGCACGCGAGAGGTCGTCGCGCAAGGGAGCAAGCAGCGCTGGCGGGAGTTCCAGAAGCGGGCCGCGAGCGTGGGCCCGATGGCCGACCCTGAGCGGGATGATCCCCGAGCGGAGCTCTCCCAGGATAAACTGGCGACAGTGAACACGGAGGCAGACCGACTCGCGACGCGGCTGGATGGCTGGTCGCGTGCCGCGATCAGTCGACGCCTGGCCAAAGCGGTCGTCGACGGCCGGGACATGGCAAGTGCGGTCGTGCGGGTGTTCGAAGAGTTACAGACGGCGCCGGGACAGGTGGTTCCAATCGGGAAGCTCGAGGACATCGATCGCAAGGAGGTGAGCATTGAGGGTCAAGTAGAGGTGCTCTGGGAGAGCAACTCGCCAGCCATCGCTCAAGTCGGGCTCATTGCAGACGACAGTGGGAAAACGAAGTTCACCAGTTGGGTTGCGAGTGACCAACCTCACATCAACGAAGGTGAGCGCGTTCGTATTCAAGAGGCAGCGAAGAACTGGTACGACGGGCGCGTTTCAGTGGCGCTCACCGGCTGGACCACCGTGCATTTCCCTGAGCGCGGCCGCTGGTGGGAAGCGTAGCTAGCTGACGCAGTCTCTTTTTTATTGGGTGCCGGACCGACCCAGACCCCACCGCCCCACCCTCCGCTCCGTGCTCGCTCCCTGCGGTCACTGCGCGCGCAGCCACGACCTCTCGGACAGTTTTTCTGGCACCGCTATGGGTGCCGGCGCAAGTAGGCCGGCGAGTGACACAGAAATGTACGAATGCGACTACTGTAGTGCTACGTTCGATAGAGTTAGCAATCTCGGTGGACATGTTGCCTCCGTACACCGGTACGGAGAGCACGAATGCGAGACGTGCGGTAAGACCTTCACCTCGCTTGCAGCCTATCGTGGCCACCTCGGTGGTCAAACCTCGATCGGACGTGACGAACTGAAGACTGAGCTTCAACGACTCACCGATCAACTGGGCCGGCCACCCACGCGAGACGAGATGGAGACAGACGGGTCGTATTCTGCAACAGTGTACTGTAACGAGTTCGGTTCGTGGAGTAACGCTATCCGCTCGGTCGGGCAGAAACCAGCCCAAGAAGGCCACGTACCGGACGAGGCTTTGATAGAGGCGATCCGCAACTTAGCCAATGAGCTCGGGCGTGTGCCGACTGCACCAGAAATGGATGAACGGGTACGTACTCACAACAAACCTGTGCGGATCGGTTTGGGTCGTGGGCCAACGCGGTACTTGAAGCGGGGCTTGAACCCGCTGGCAAGCAGAATATTCCCAAGCCGGAACTCCCTGCTGAAGTCGATCGGCTTGCTTCAGAACTCGGCCATGCCCCGACGGTTGAGGAGATGAATTCGGAGGGGCAGTATCACGTTGCGACCTACTACGACCGTTTCGAGTTGTGGCGACAAGCGAAACGCCGTGCGGGGTACGGTGACTCACAAGACGAGCGAGCTGCGTGGAAGCGACAGAAGTGGGGCCAGACGCGGTGGCACCGACAGCGTCAGCGAGTGGTTAAGGGTGACGACTACTGCTGCCAGAAGTCCTCCATCACCAACACCGGATTCTCGTACTGCGTTGCGTACTCGACGGCTTGCCGAGACGCTTTCTCCACGATGTCGGTGAGCGCGTTCTGGTAGTGCGAGAAGCGATCTTCGATACGTCACTCGGATGCGTCACGCTCTTGGAGTCGTTTCAGGGTCGTGTGCATCTCTTTGCGGAGATGCTTCGCTCTGCTTCCGCTACACACGAACGGGTCAGTCGGAGAACCATCCTTGAGGGCACAGCCCGTGATGAGGGCGGTTTCTCCGGTGTCTAAGCCGATGTGCGTGGCGTCACCGTTTGTCGCTGGTTCTTCGACCGGGTACTCGACGGTGACGTGTAGTACCCAGTTCTTCCGGTGCTGTTGAAGCCGGATTTCGCCCGCCTTCGCGTCCTCCGAAACGAGGTCGTGCCAGAGGTCTTCCTGTTCAGGGTTGATGCGGAGCGGTATCCAGAAGTTCGTTCCCCGGCCGGGACGCGGAACCCACCACGTGAACGCGTAGTCGCGTTCTTCAGAGTGGTCGAACTTCGCGGCTTGATTCGTGAGCCGTATCGGGTGGCCGTCGTCGAACTCCTTGGCGTTGTACGTCTTGCGGAGTTTCGGAACATAGTTGCAGAGAGCGGCCTTGGCCTGATACGGGAGGTCGTAGGGCGTCACGATGTCGCTCACCGCCGACATGGTACTCGCTCCGGCGTCGAACGCTTCTTGCAGACCGTCACGGTAGGTTTCGAGCAGATCGTTGAGTTTCGACTGCTTGTGCGCGGTGGGTGGCGCGAACGTCGCCTGCAACGTTTCCGTGACGGTCTGAGACACGCTACTGCTCCTCGACGTAGTTGATGAGTACGTCGATGCTCACTTGGCCGGTGGTGGCGAGGAAGTACCCCGGTTGCCAGAACGCCTTGTCGAGCGCCTGCCGAACCTCGGGATTCTCGCCTTGAAAAAATAGCGCATCAAATCCTCCGTAGCAAGGGAATTAGCGCATGGTTCGGTCAGCCGCCTCGATCTCTGGTCGCGAGCCGCTTCGATTTTCGAGTAGATGTGTAACAGCAGCGCGATCGTGGCACAGTAGCCCTGAAAACTCTCACATTAGTATACCCATTTATATACCAAATAGACATAGAATTTCTGCCGGTGTTCACAGATATACTATTCACGCTTATTTTTCCACGATACAGCTACTACTGGCCTTTCGTATACTTGATATAAAAACACCTATACCAGTGGGGACAAATAGTGGTACCAGCGAGATGCCCACTGAAGAGCTTCCCGATAGTGCACCGGGAGAATACGTTCCCTATCATCCGAATCCATATTATTCACCGGAGCCGCTCCCGGTAGAACCGAAGTTCGAACTCTCCGAACAAACGCAGGATCTGGTAGCCGATACAGCGTATCAAATCGGTCGTGTCGACGGCATCAGCTCGACAGTCGACTTCTCCGCAGTTCTCTACACCTCTCTCATACGTATCGAGGCCGTTGAGTCGGCACGTATTGAAGGAGCAGATGTCGCGTATCAAGATGTCGAAGCGTACCACACAAAGCATCCCTCTGGGGGGGCTGGCGCGACAATCGAGAAAGACCTGAAAGAGGCCCTCAATTACGAGACGGCGCTCACGTACGGTCTGGAAAAGGTCGAGAGCGGAGCACCCATAACGCTCTCGCTTATCAAAGAACTCCATTCGATGCTGCTTGAGGATGTCCGAAACGAGGGTGACGTCATCGGTGACTTCCGCGACCATATGGTTCATCTCACGAGCCCACAGCAAGGACAACGCCCATTCGTCCCGCCAACTCCGGAGGGACTCACTGGACTCATGAACTCACTTGAGTCGTACATACAGATGGGTGGGCAGTACCATCCCCTCATCGACGCCGCTATCATCCACTATTTTTTCGAGACAGTACACCCCTTCTCGGATGGAAACGGTCGACTCGGTCGACTGCTCATTATTCTGTATTTAGCAAGCAAAGGATACCTCGAAAGTCCGTATATCTACCCGAGCGCGTACTTCAATCGTCACAAGATCGAATACGTCGAGCGGATGCGTGCGGTGAGTGAGGACGGTGCGTGGGACGAATGGCTCAGGTTCTTCCTCGAAGGACTCCGAAGTCAAGCTGAGATATCGTACGACCGGACGCACCGACTTCGCGATCTCCAAGGGCGCTATGAGAAGGAGTACTCAGGCAGTACGAATACGGACGCGTTCGCTCGGCAGTTACTCCAGTATCCGTATTTTACGGCTCCAGATCTCGTGGAGTATCTCGACGTCTCACGCCGGACCGCCTACAAGGTCGTCGACGACCTCGAATCAGACGGCCTCATCGAGGAAGTGACTGGGAAAGAACGCGGGAAAGAGTACAAAGCAGTCGAAGTATTCGACATACTCCAATAAGAGCAGGATTCTCCGCGCCACGGTGCGCAGGGAAACATCCAAGCGGTAGAAGAGTCAAAATTAGGTTAAGCAATGAGTCTTGATGAGGCGGTTGACGAAGCGCTCGCGATGTATAATATGTCGCGCAGCCAAGAGGCCGAAGAAACGGGCTGAACAGTCGCCACACTCCAAGACTAACGGCACTCCTTAGTCGAGGTTCCGAATCTTCTCAGCGAACTCCGCTTTCGATAGCCCAGCAGACATCCTCACACCGCTCTATCCGCGGCTGTTTATTTCCCCTAGAAAGGGGTGTGGGGTGTAATCAATACATCTCACAAACAACCAATGGCAACTAGAGAGATCTACGAAACTGGCTTCGACGAGGACGTCCAGACAAACACCAGCACGAACCCATGTCCGGAGTGCGATGGCCGGGTCACTACTAATTCGGTCGAAACCGTCTGTGAAGACTGTGGACTCGTTATTGATGAGCGGCGAATCGATCACGGTCCGGAATGGAGAGCTCACGACCAACATGAGCGAAAACGGACGGGCGCTCCACTTACAACGGCACGTCATGACCGAGGCCTCTCGACGGAGATCGGTCGCGGGAAAGATGCGAACGGGAACAACCTCTCTGGGCAAAAGCGTCAGCATCTATCCCGAATGCGGCGCGAACAGCGTCGCGGTCGGTTCCAGTCAAAAGCCGAACGAAACCTCGCACACGGTTTGGGCGAAGTTCGAAGAATTGTGAGTGCGCTCAAGCTCTCCGATTCGGTTCGCGACCAGGCGTGTCAGCTCTTCCGGAGCGCCCAGAACGAGGATCTGCTTCGAGGCAGGTCCATCGAGGCCATCGCCGGGGCTAGCGTCTACGGGGCCTGCCGATACAACGGCCTCTCGCGGTTAGTGGACGACGTCAGCGAGATGGCCCGCGTCGCGGAGTCACGAGTCACGAACGCGTACAAAACGCTGAACGAAGAGCTGGGGCTGCCTGCCGAGCCCGTCTCCCCCAGCATGTTCGTACCGCGCCTCGCCTCGGACCTCGAGTGTCCGGACGAAATCCGACAGCGGGCCCGAACCCTGGCGGAACAGGCCGAGGAGCGCGGCGTCACGACGGGCGTCCATCTGGCCGGGTTCGCCGCGGCCTGCCTCTACAAGGCGGGACAGGAACAGGGACAATGGGTGACGCAAAGCGATGTCGCGGAGACAGGGAACGTCACGCAAACTACGGTTCGGACGCATCACGAGACGTTAGAGGAGCAGGTAGCCTGACAACGCACCTGCACAACTATTGCCATTAGATAGTTTTCTCAGGGAACTATTTGTTCATAGCGCGCATAGCACCCAGTATGACCGAGACGTGGGACGACGTCAACGATCAGGTCAAAGCGGACTGGAAAGACGACACCACACCGTTTGAACGTGTGTACGAAATCGTCGAACAGACCCACGACGGGCAGTCGGCCGCCGAGATCGCCGACCGGGCCCTCGTGAGCGAGCCGACGGCACGTCGCCACTGCAAGACGCTGGTGAACACAGGGTTCGCCGAGACGGAACAGGACGGCCAAACGACGCTGTACAAGCGCAACAGTGATCGGGTGTTGATGTCCCGGATCCGCGAGCTACGTGAGGACGTCACTCGACCGGAGTTGCTCGACAGCATCCAGGAGATGAAGGCCGAGATCCGGCGCTACGAGGACCGCTACGACGTGGTGTCACCGGAAGAGCTCGCCCAGCAACTCGGCGGCGGCGAGACGGAGGGCTGGGACGATCTCACCGCGTGGCGCACGACGCGGCAGAATCTCGCCGTCGCGCAAGCCGCACTTGCCTACGACGAGGCCAGCCATCAGCTCGCCGTATGAGCGGCGACGACCGCGCCGGCGAGTTCGGGCCGATCTATCTCCCGGCGCTCCAGCGGATTCGTGACCTCTGGCTCAACCTCGAACCACTCGTTGACGCCACAGCGTACGACGATGTCGTCGCTCCCACGGAACTGCAGATCAGTCTCAGCGATGGGCTCGCCGATGCCGAGAGCGCTCGGCTCGATATCCAGTGGAGCGAACTCGGGATGGATTCGTTCCACTTCGTCGATAGCGACGACGTCAATTGGCGCTTCGATCGCCACCCGAACACACACTCTAATGAGATCCATTTCCACCCGACGCCCGACGCCGCGACAACTGATGCCAAACCGTCCTGTATCGGCGTGACGGAGGTGTCACTCGTGACGCGTGCCGTCCATGGAATGTGGCGGGCAGCGTACGAGGATGACGCAATGGATCGGCTGAATAGCGCAGCAAATCCACTGTGAGGATGTCGACTGACCGCGACCACCCCGAGCGGTTGGAGGAGTTGTCTGCTGAGGAGGCGCGGCGGTACCTCATTCGACTCCTTGGCCGGCAGGACCTCGACGAGCACGAGGAGATCTACGACGAACTCGCGACCGAGTAGGACTTCATTCAAGCTTCGGGTTTCCGCTGTACTGCGGTTGTATCGTTGCTTCTCTCAGAGTGGGGGGCGTTCTAATCCGGAGCGCAAGCGAGAGCAACGTATCGGTTTTCACGTCCGCGCTGGAACCATCGTCCACGCATATGGACGTAACTGAGGACACGGTTCGAGACATCTGTACGGACGCGGTCTTCGAACGCGGTGAACGATACCGTGACAAGGGTCACATCCACGAAATTCACCGCGTCGACACCACTGTCACCGCCGTTGTGAGTGGCAGCCGTCAGTACGATATCCGTGTTGACCTCACTACCGACGGGTTTGCCCCGTGGTGTGATTGTCCGTACGATGGGCCGAGAGCGTGCAAGCACGTCGTCGCCGTGTTGCTTCGGTGTGTCGACAACCCACCGCCTGACGACGGCGATCAACTCGACGCCGCACTTAACCGCGCCGACGCCGACGAACTCCGCGCGTTCCTGCGTGAAGAACTCGCGGCCGATGCGGATCTCCGCGCCCGGTTTCTCGCCCACGTCGGCGAGCCAACGAGACAGTCGGTCGACGAGCTTCGTGCCTCGATCGACCGGCGGTTCGAAGAGATGAATCCCGAGTACTACGTCGTCTTCGAGCCCATCGACTTCACGCAGTGGTTCGATCTCGCAAACGAGTTCCGCGAGCAGGGGCGGTACGAGTCGGCGGCGACCGTCTACCGAGCCCTGGTCGAGTCGCTCGACGACAACATGGAGCGCGTCGATGGCGCCTACGACCACTTCTCGCGTGCGTTCAGTCGGGCACTCGACGGGTATGTCGACTGTGTCGCGACCGCGGAACGCGACGCTGGTGCGGTCACTGACGCCGTTGCATTCCTTGAGGAGCGGGTGACGTCGGGAACGCGGTTCCTCGCGGAACACTTCGAGAAGGCCGCGGTCGACCTCCGGAAGAAGGCGGACGAGCAGTCCTGCGAGTAGCTGTGTCGCACTCGATGGGGCCCGCCAGTTCGAAAATCACGAGAGTTAGTTTGTGTCGCGGTCAGCCACGTCGATCGGCTGTTCGCAGGTGGCTTCGACGTCCGAGTAGAGCGCCAACGCATGCTTGATCAGCCGGCAGTCTTCCAGATTCATCTCCCAGCGCGTGATCACGCTACGACGTTCGTGAAGTTCGTCACTTGTGAGGTCGCCATCGGCGAGCGACTGTTCGAGCTCTTCCCACGTCTCGACGTCGTAGGTCGCCTGCCACGCCTCGATCTCCTCGGTGATCGCGGCCAGTTCATTGCGAAGCTCCTCGCGCGTGTTCTCCTCAATAAGCGTCAGGATCTCCTCGAAGAGCAGGCGCGTGTAGTCCGGCTGGTAGCGCGTGGTCTCGCCAGCCTCGACGCGGTGCAGTTGGCCCTCGTCGACGAGATCCTGGAGTTCCTCGTTGGTCGTGCTCCAGGCGGCGTCGGCCTGCTCGCTGATCCAGTTAACTGAGCGGGGTTCGCGAAGCGACTCAGCGACCGCTCGAATGCGGTCGCGGGCGCTCATCGACTCAGTCCACGATTGGACCCCATCTCGCGGGGATTCGGTCATGGTTGGCACCTCTAGTCCTGATTACGATACGGAAGCGTTGTCACGTCGAACGCATCGTAGTGTCGGTCGTACGTAAGGATATAGTCGACCTCTAAGGCCTCCATATGGGCTGCAACAGTGAAATCGGTGAGTGACGCATCCAGATCCGTCCACTCGACGAACGTTGCTTTAGCATCATCGAAAACGTCCTCGGAAACGGATTCGAACTGATACAGCGTGCTCTCATCCAGTGTCGTCAGGAACGACGCGGCGTTCCGCATCGACGCTTGCTTTTTCAACCGGGTTGCGGCCTCGTCGACGATGTGATCGTTAACGATGAGACGACGATAGGGGAGATCACCGTCGCGGACGAACGCCATGAACGCTCGCGAGACGGCGTGCATCTGGTCCTGAGGGTTGAACAATGCGTACAGGAATTTCGGCCCGACGACAACCTCGTGGCGGACATGTCCTGGACGAAAATGTTCGGTTGTGACCGTGCCGATCGGGGTGTCGACTGGTACAGCCATTTACCGTCAAGATTGCGCGGACGGGTCGTCGGCGAGCGTGAACGATTCGTCGCTGCCGTGCCACTCGTCGACGCGATCGTCTTCCTCGCGAGCGTCAGTCGCTGACGACGCTGGAAGGGACCCGTCATCAAGGTCGTCGAGAACGGTGAACGCCGGGTCGTTGGGATCGGCTTGCTGCTGGCGTTCGATCCACTCGAGAAGCGCCTCGTGGCCGGCTTCCTTGAGCGAGAGGCCGTGCTCGTTTGCGAACTCCCGGAAGCGTTCGTATTCGTCCTCGTTCAGTTCAGTTTGCACGTGCTTGGTGTCGTTACTGCTCATAGAGACCTCAGTTGCTACTTTTATTTACTTGTTCATGAAGCATAAGATGTTTGCATAAGATAGTTTATGTCCCATACTCAAACGGGAGACAGGGCGGACTACTGGCCCTGACGTTGAAATACGAATCCGGGACAAACTACACCAACCGATGCGTGACCGCTATCTCGATTTCGAGGAACTGCGGCCAGCCGGCGAGGCATCCCACATTCCGGACACGAGGCTGGACGACGGCTGTGAGGGTGTCCCCCGGCGGCAACGCGTCGCGACGAGCGCTGGTGGCTACCCTGATGCGCCGACGGTAACCGACGGCGAGTGCCGGTCCTGTGGGGTCTCAGTCCCAGCCGGCCAGACGAAATGCCGGTTCTGTCTCACTAACCATCTCGGGAGTGACGCCACTCGCACGAACGAGACAACGTCGACGACGGTCCTCGGCATCGTCCACCTAGTCGTCGAGTCGGCCACGTTCTACGGCGCCGTCGCGAAGGGCGGCACGGCAGCGAACCTCCTCTCCGCCAACGAGGCGGAGCCGGCCGTCGACGACTATACGCTTATCTACGACCTCGACGAGGCGCCGGCGCGCCAGCTGGCCGGACCATGGTCCTCACTCCCCGACGCGGTACAGGTGACGTCAGCGGAGGGAGAGCAGCTTCTCAGAGTCGCCCGTGACCGGACTGGGTGGCATGGCCAGGGAGCCATGGCGCAGCAGCAGCCCTCAACGCGCCTCTACGACCAGCGTGGGGACGGCATCCGCGGCGCGTCGCGTCTCGACGCGGTCCTCGACGACGCCGACGACGCGATGTGGCTGGTTCCAGCGATAGCGCTGACCGAATCCACTGGCGAGGCTGCGGCTGATCACCAGGAGTCGTCGGTACCGACGACGCAGGAACTCGACTGTCAAACCTGTGGACGGGCGACCGACCATCGGTTCAATACGCATGAGTCGGTCCCGGAGGCGGCGTGGACGGGGCAACCGATCTGGGAGTGTCGGGTGTGTGGCTCGGCTCGCTACGGCCCCAGCCTCGAGTAGCCCCGTGCTGGGCGTCGATTAACCAACACCCTGCGAGTACCGTCGAGATTGGTTGGTTAAGGCCGTGATTTCCTGCAAGCCCGACGCCAGTCTCGATGGGGCGTCTTTCCGCGCCGGCGAGCGGTGAGGCGCTTCCGATGGAGCAAGAGTTCAAACAGGGCTACCGGATGCATCGTATACTCAGCAATCTCAACCGACTCGACGTCGACCGATTGGACAACGCCGATCGAGAGCGAGTCGAGACCGCGAGAGACCTCCTGGAGGAGGTGAGCCTTCTCACGCGACCGGGCGACGGAGCCGGGGCGGACGCTCACGCAGATTCCTAACTGGCGTCGCCGGCCACGCCTCGGGAGGCACCTCTCACGTCGGTTTATCGCCCCCGACAGGGGTGTGGGGGCGACCCCGTGAAGTCCAGACATGGCGACACTGCAAGCTGCGACGACGTCGACTGGTGCGATCGTATCGGATCCGCAGGCAGTCCGCGAGCTCTGTGAGAGCTACTGCTTCGGGACGCTCGACTGGGAGGTGACCGAAGACGGAGAGCTCACCATCTGGGGGTACGACGATTTCGAAGTGTACGAGGCGCGGGAGAACGGCCTCCCGGACTACGAGGGCGGCATCGTGACCCACGGGTTCTTGCGAGAACTTGCCAACCACCTCGAAGCCGACGAAGAGTTCGATATCCAGACGGCGGGGTTCACCAAGTGCCGCTTCCCCGTGCTGGCGAAGCGGTACGTCGTTCGCGACGGTGAAGTCCTCCACGCGGACCTCAGTTCCCCTGAGCCGATCGACGAGTAGGGTTGTTCGTCCCCCGGGAGGGGTGCGGGGCGATCCAGTCGCGGTCGCCTCGTGAGGTGACTGCTCGATGGGACACCGCGCACTTGTTGCGTACAAACGCACAGACGGACAGTACACGCTCCTCAACAATCGATTTAAAATGGAAGAGCCGAACCATTCATCGTTGTACGGAATCGTGTAAGCCTACTGTGACCAGTGAGAATACAGTTCCTTGGCCGACCGCGAGTATCCATACAGACACAATCTGATGGAGGGAATGTAGATGGAGATTCAGCGTACCGCTGTTGTCAAGCTCTCTGTCCCCGACGATCGACGAGACGATCTGAAACGGACAATGAATACGTTCCGGGATGCCGCACAACGGTTTGCTGACCGGGGCTGGGAGGGCGATGACAATGGGTACGTAATTACCACACGCACACAGCTGCAACCACTCGTCTATGACGAAATTCGTGAGGATACCGGGTTACACTCGGACCTCTGTGTTGGTGCCTTGAATCAAGCCACAGATGCTCTCTCAACCTGCGTCAAAAAGATGAAAGAGGGTGAACGAACCTCGAAGCCAGTGTTCACCTCGAACACGACCGTCTACACCACCAGCGCGATAACCTATTTTGACGGGTACTGCTCGCTCGCTGCGTATGGCAACGGGCGTGTTCACGCCGAGTACGTCTACCCGGATGAGTCGCCACAGGCGAAGTATATGGAAAGCGACGAGTGGAACAAGCAAGGGGCAAGACTCCGCTACGACCAGCAGTCCGATACCTACTACCTCCATGTGTCCGTGACGCAGGAACTCGAGGAGTCGTCGGGAGAAGCCGAGAACCAAACAGTTCTCGGTGTCGATCGGAACGTGAACGGGCATCTCGCCGTCACAAGCACGGGGGCATTCATCGGTAACGCCGACCTGCTGAATCACAAGCGCCGCGAATACAATCGCCGCCGTGTTAACCTCCAACAACAGGGCACACGAAGCGCCCACCTCACTCTCCAGTCAATCGGAGAGAAATTCTCAAACTGGAGTGAAGACTTCCTACATCGAGCATCGAAGCAACTGGTGAACGAAGCCGTAAGGCAGGGCTGTACCACCATTGTCTTCGAGGACTTGGAAGGAATACGTGAGCGGATCTCAAACGCCAGTAAGTTCCAACAGTGGGCGTTTCGTGAGCTGAAGCGACAGACCGTCTACAAGGCTCGAGCAGAAGGCATCGTGGTTGAAACAGTGAATCCCGCCTACACCAGTCAGCGGTGTAGTCACACCGAATGCGGATTTACCGACGATGCGAACCGTGACGGCGACACATTCGTGTGTCAAAGGTGCGATAAAGAGCTTCACAGCGACTACAATGCGGCGCGAAACATCGCACACAAACTCATCCAGAACCGGCGCACGTCTGGTTCTGGAGGGGCAACCCACCACCTTGCCCTGAAGTCAGGAACGCTGAACGGGAACGGCGGCTACTCGCCTTCCACAGTTTAGTGGATAGACCAGGAGTTCACTGACAAATCCCGAATTTCACACCGGAGATAGGTGGTTGGGGCGCAGCGAACCTGATTTAAATACCAAATGACAGTTGAAGCCCGTTCGGTGGCGACGACACCGACTCCACGTGGGCGACACAGATCCTCGCAGAGCTTGCCGATGGCCTCGAAGCAGATGCGGTCGACGGCTATCTCGCTGGCGAGGATCGACCGTCGACGGTCGTCGAGCCGAAACCCCGCGTCACCGGGCTCACCCTCGACGAGATCGTCGCGGACCATCTCGACTACCTCCACCACGAGGCGTTCTTCGTGGTGTCGACGACGTTCGAGGTGACCGCCTATCGGACGCTGTGGTTCGGGCTCCAGTACAATTCGGAAACAGTCGAACAGGGAGAGACCGTCGGGAACGGCGCGCTCGCGACGGTACGCTGGTACGACGGTGAGCCGGTCGGCGACGGCCACCTGCAGGGCCAGTTTGCGGCCCTCAAAGACGTCGTCGGGGATATGCTCGACAAGGGCGTCTTCACGCCGTCGACGGCGAGACAGTACCTGAAACGGAAGCTCGCTGAGCGGGTCGGGGACCGACAGGAGCTTCTCATTCCGACCGGAGAGTCACCCTTCGAGAAGGCGAGCTTGAACCACTCCTAGTTCGACCTGCTTCGTGGCAGCTGCTGTTTTTCAGGGTCGGAATGGGTGAGCCCCGCCGTAGGCTCGTGATTCGATGACATCAGAGGACGACCCGTTTCACGACTGCGAGTTGGATCCCGAGGCGATCCTCGGAACACACACCTTCGAAGACGTCCTGTTCACCGACGAGACGGAAACCCCGGTGAACGTGCTCACCGGCGAGACACCGGCACATTCGCAAGCAACCGTCGAGGAAGCGAAAGAGTTCGCTGCGAGTATCGATACGGAGACGCCCCAGATCGCGCTCCCCGCATCCGTCGAGTCGCAGGTCGAAACACAGAGCAAGCCCTACACGGCGGCCGCATTCTTCCACTTCAAGGCGACTGGCTCGCTCGAACGCCACCGCGCCTACCACGCCGCCTATGAGGCGGATGCGTTCGCGGTCGACTTCGAGGCAGATTACGCGTCGGGCGACCTGACCATCACTGTCGAACGAGCGGACGAATCCTAAGAATCCGCCGTCACGAGGAGAGTTTTTCGAGCGCCGGCGATGGGTGCCGGCGTAGCTGGAGCGAGCAACGATACCCGGTGCGTCGGCGTTTCGAGGTGTTCAAGATGCATATGGTGATTTACGCTCTGGTAGAGGCATCGACGCACGACGACGCGCTGGCCACCGGAAAGTCAGTGTTCGACCGCTTGGTCGGCACGGACCCACACGCCGGCGCCGTCTTCGACTACCACGTGGCGTTCGATGAGGAGGACACGTCCGTTGCGGGGAAGGCACGATGGGGGGAGTTGCCGACGGCAGCCCCCGTCGACTCCGATGACGGCGAAGACCTGCTCGAGCGTGGCTGGGAGGCGACGAAGGAAGAATTCGAGCGTAATCTCGACCGGGTGAAAGAGGCCATTGACGAGCTCTCCGACGAAGAGATCATGCGCGACGAGGACCTCGCCCGGAACGCCTTCCATCAGGTCGGTGCGTACGACGGCCCGACGATCTTCCTGTACACCGAACACGGAACCGGCATTCGCCATCGTGGACAGCTGGGTCGACTCCTCGAAGAGAGTGAAGAGCTCTGGATCGTGCCCGCTGACGTCCACTTCTAACCAATGCCCCGCATCACCAACTGGCGACGCGAGAGCCGCTCGCCGACGCTTGCGTATCGGAACACCGAGACCGGTGCGCGAGCCGTCCTGCATCGTGCGCCGGATTCCTACCGGTACAAGTGGCGCGGAGTGATCCTCGTCGACGGCTACCCGGACTGGTCGCGGGGATACGAGACGAAGGACGCGACGTCATTCCGTGACGAGCTCCGGGAGCGGCCCGCGCCGGTCCTCAGCTGTCCGGAGTGTCCGAACGACGACGTTCGCGTCGGCGAGAAGGCAGCAGACGGGGCGAAAATCCAGCGATGGTACGACTGCCCCGACTGTGGGTACGAAGCCCCCTCACGCATCGTCTACGGCGCCGAACGGTGAGTGAGTGAGCGGTGGGCGCTGTTTTTCGGCCGGGCACGAGGTGGTGGCCCGGGACGACCGGGTGAGTCAACAAATGAGTCTCGAAGTACTTGACCGACACAGCGAGGCACTGTTCGAGTTCCTCTGGTGTCCCGTCTGCGGGCAGGAGGTCTTCACTCACATCCCGTTCGAGGGGGTGTTCTGCAAGAACTGCAACACCCAGGTCGAACTCCAAGAATCCCGAGAGACACGCGGCTACGAGGAGGCCGTGCTCGCCTGCTTCGATTCTACCACGACCTGGAATCTCCACGTCGACGAGAAACTGCGTCGCGACCTGCCCGATGGATCGGCACGCGTGAAGGTCTTCGGCGCACCGGGCGCCTACGAGGTCGATTGGTGGAGTCCGGAGCCGGGGGAGGACTGGATACCTGTCGAGCGCGGAGAGTTCGACGACGTCCAGGAGCCTGAGGAGGTCTCCCACCTAGCGTAGCGAGAAGATTTTCGTTGGGATATCGAGAGGACCACTTATCGGAGTACGGGGTGTAAGTGAAAGTGTATGCCTGAAGAAGTCCTGTTCAAATCCGAGAGTGCCCAGAGCCGGGACGAAATCGCGTCGTATCTCCGGAACGTCGCCGAAAAGCTCGAACAGGGAGATTCGATCACCCTGAGGTCGGGGGAAGAGTCCGCCACGATGGACCCTCCAGAACGTCCGACATTCGAAGTCAAAGCCGAACGGGAAGGTCCGGCCGATGGCCCTGGAGAGCTGAGCATCGAGTTCGAACTCGAGTGGGATGAGAATAGTGAGAATGCTGAAGGAGGAACGGGGAATCTGGAAATCGAGTAAGTAGCTGGCATCAGTGTTTGTGGTGCGCCGGTGATCGGCGCCGGCGCACTCGTGCCGGCGAGTACCGATGTCGACACAGAGTCAACTGCGATTCGTCCAGCGAGTCGAACAGACCAGTGAAACCGAAGGCGACGCCGACCGCGTCGCCCAAGTGTATCGCCATTTTGACGGCTACCCGGAGAGCGTACTTCGCGATCTTGCGCAGTTGAAGGATCTTCTCGACGCGACCTGTGGCGAGCGAGGACCGGGGTACACGGCAGCGTCGTTTGTGTTCCTCGACAAGCTCTCGACGATCGACTTGTATCTGGATGGTGATCCAGACCGAACAATCAACGCAGCGGAGCCAGTGGATCTCCTTGACCCATCCAATATGGAGCATCTGGACCAGCCGCTGTTCCTGCTGGGACACGGTGTCGAGAATCCGGGCGACGGCATCCATAGCGACGAGAAGTACCTCTACGTCGTCGAACTTCCGGCACGGAATCCGTTCGACGAGCCGGCTGAGTGGACGGTCAAGGTGAGTGGACACTCCGCGTTCCCCCGGTGGGATGGGCCGACCGACGAGCCCTTCGACCGGGCTAGCTGGCAGTTCCACGGCCCGCTTGAGCACGCGTTCGAAGAGCTGGTCGCTGAGCCGGCGTGAACACCGAGCCCGCTTAGATGATGCCGCCAATGACGAGGAGTCCGACGACGAGCAGCAGCGTCGCAACCACGCTCCCGCCAGCCAGCAGCTTGTTTTCCATCGCCTTCTCGTGGAGGGGCATCGCGGCGTACTCCTCGCGGAACGCCTTGAGGTTCTGGTCGTCGTAGAAGTACTTCGTCTTCAGCGCGAACCGTTCGGTCACCGCACAGCCCGTACAGACCGGCTCCCCTTCGAGCCGTTCGGTCTTGATGTGGGTGGAGCAGGCGATGGCCCCGCAGTTCGGGCAGTAGGTGTACGTCTCGTCGACGCCGCTCGTGTCACAGTGGACGCACCGATGGATGCCGTCCTCCAGAGTGGCCCGTGAGGGGCCAGCAGCATAGTATTCGTACGGATACGAGTACTCCAGTATCTCGGTCGTCTGCCGAACCTCAGGTAGATACACCGGCTCAATCAATTGCACTGAGATGTCTGAGAGATTCGGCTCACACGTCTTGTTGTACGTGACGTTATTGTCGCCGGTGTAGGTCACCGTCGTCGTGTGGTAATCCTGGAGGCGGTCAACAGCCCACTCCTTGTACTCCGTTTGGGTCTGGCCGAACCGTCGTTCGTCGACGTCGTCGAATACCTCGGTAAACTGCCCGGTATCGAGGGAGACCGTCGCGTGGAAGTTCTCGGTGACCAGCGTCGCGACTTCGTCGTCGGCCACCTTCGGATGGCCGCGTTCAGCGTGAACCACGAATTGCGTCTGATCGTTGATCCGGTGGATAACGCCCACCGACGTCTCGAAGACGGCGTTCGTGTCCGCGGTGACCGCAACCACCGGGCGGAACGTCACCAATGAGTGCGGTTCTGGGAGATCGGCAGCCTCGATGTTCACGATGTCGCGGAAGGCCTCCTGGACAGGTGCGTCGACATCCGCCGCCGGATCGTACGGGCGGAGCGTCTCGTCACAGAGGATCTCGATGCGACCGTTGTAGAGGTCTAGACCGATTTCGTCGGCGATCTCCCGAAGGTCCTCGCCATCGAGCAGCTCGATTGGGTGTGGGTCGTCGTTCTGCTGGAGGCGGTCGGCATACTCCTGGGCAGGGTTCGTGAACCGGCCAGTTGTGACGACAATCCCGCGTTTCGGGCCGTCGAAGTCGAACGTCGCGATCGCCGAGTGGAGCTTCTGGACGACCGGCCGCCCGACCGTCCCCGTGTGCTTGCACTCGACGATGATCGCACGCCGCGTGCCGTCGACAACCTCCTCCATGATGACGTCGCGACCCTCGTCAGCCGTCTTCGCAGCCTGGCGGACATTTTCGTAACCGAGGTTGCGAAAGACATCCTCCATCACGTCCTCGAACTCGAATCCCGAGAGGTCGTCCAGTACAGCCATCCGAATTACGTGGACAGTACGTAGCAACTGTCAAATACGTGCCGAACACTGTCCTGTTTGTTGAACCCCTGAGAGGGGTGCGGGGGTCACCAAACCGCCCGCGAGCAACGAGTGAATGGGAATGTACCTATGGCCAGTTCGGAATCGGTTCCAGTCGCATCGCCCGGTCAATCCCACCGAGATGCAGTCGAGTACGTCGGCTTCCGCGTCGACGGCCAAGCCGTCGTACTGAACCTCTCGGAGCATCGGCGACGCTCCCTCGAGCGCAGTCTGGACCTCGTCAACCACAGTCTGCGTATCCAACCGAAGCTACTTACGTGATACAGGCGTATCACAGCATATGAGCACTGACAGCGACGCCGGCGGCGACGGTAAAATGGAGAAAATCAACGTCCGAGTGCCACAGTCGCTGCTGGCACAGGTCAACGACGTCTGGGAGGAGCGTGGCTACGCGAACAAATCCGAGTTCATCCGCGACGCGCTTCGAGACGCCGTCAATCCGCCAACGCAGCTGTCCGAGGAGGCGCTGGCGCATCTGGCCGAGAGCCGCAAGCAGCGGGAGCAGGGCGAGACGGTATCGCAGGGCGACGTGAAGGACCGGCTTGGCATCGATGACTGAGGTCGAGTGGACACCGAAAGCACTCGATTTGCTGGAGGGGCTCGAATCGGAAGCGCAAGAGCGGTTGGTGAAGAAACTCGACGAGGCGAAAGACTGGACCTCCCACCGACTCGAAAGCTCACCGGCTACCCGTACTACAAGCATCGTGCCGGTGACTACCGTGCGATCATCACGTGGGACCGAGACGAGGATGTCCCCATCGTCGAGGCGGTCGGGCATCGCCGGAATATCTACGACCGTCACCTCCCACCGTAACTCACGCTGTCTGCAGACCTGCTCGGGTCGGTGATGAACTGGATCTGGGATTCAAGTGTGATTCCGGTCGGTAGTGTTTATTGCCCCCGAGAGGGGCGCGGGGGAAGCCACTCCCCGTTACCGAGCCATGACCGATTCAGAGTACCCCTGGCGAGACGAATCGCTCCTCTACGAACTCTACTGGGAACAGGAGCTGAGTACGAACGAGATCGCAGATAAGCTCGACTGTACGCAACCGACGGTGCATAAGTGGATGCAGAAGTTCGACATTCCTCGTCGAGACGCACGTGAGGCGGCCCCGAACCGTCGACGGCATCCCGCCGTGTTCACCGACCGTGGCTACGTCATCTGTGCCACAAACTATCGTGGGACGACAGACTCGGTCGGTATTCACCGACTCGTAATGGTGGCAGAGCGAGGATTCGACGCCGTCGCTGACAAGCACGTTCATCATAAGAATGGTGTCAGGTGGGACAACAGACCAGAAAACCTCGAACTCCTCAGTCGCACCGAACACGCCGAACGACACGGCTTCGGGTCCGAGATTAAACCAACAGACCACGAGTGGGACGTGTCCAATCGCGAGCGGGACGAACGGGGGCGATTCAAATGACGACGGCGTACGTCGGCCGACGTCGACGAGGAGATCTGGTTGTCACTCGTCGTCCCGAAGACACAGAGCTCACACCCGACCGCAGTCTCGGACTCGTCAACCACAGTCCAAGCGGCTTCGAAATCGGGTATCGAGGCAGTGGGCCCGCCCAGCTCGCGTGCGCGCTCCTCCTCGACTACTACGACGATGAGCAGTTCGCCCGTGAGCACTACATCGCGTTCCGGAATCAGGTGGTCTCACAGCTGGAGTGCAACGGTGCCGCGGCGTGCTGGCACCTCGCCGGCGAGGAGATTGACGCCGCGATGGCGACCCTTACCGACAACGTCGTCGCCCTCGCCGACGGCGGACGGCCGTCACCGACGCTCCCCGAGAACTGGCGAGCCGTCTCTTGCCTGGACCGGCGGGTCTTCCAGCGCGCTGATCGCGACCACTACATCGTACTCGGGGATGGAACCGACGAGTGGCTGGCCGTCCTCTGCAGCCAAGGCGACCGGGCATATCCTACCCCGCTCGCACATCGGACGGTTGCCGAGGATGCTGACGTGGAACAGGTAATCCGGGAACTCGCTGAAGAGAGCAACGACCTCATCGAACCCCCGGAGAGGAAGCACTGATGGAGGCGCTTCGACTGCAGCGAGCCACCCACCAGCTCCTCGAACGAGGTGTCGAGGCGCTCGAGAAATCGGGCGCGAACTGGAGCGATACAACGACCGACAGGAGCGCACCGACGGAGACAGCTGAGGATGTGAGGACACGCTCCAGGTCGAATGGTAGTTCGTGAGATGTTGTTTTTGCGCCCGGGAGAGGGGCGCAGGGCGCAAGACGATGCAGGCGCTCGTCGATGACCGTTCCTGTTCTGAGGTGACTGAGATGAAAGATCCAGAGTCCAGAACCATCTTCGCTGGCGTCGATGGGCGTACCGACACCGAACTACCCGAGTGGTACCGAGAGCGTCACGGGGATGCAGACCATGTGAGTGAGCGATTCGCGCGTTGTATTCAGCAAGGTTATTGAAATATGTCAAATATTGACTATACTACTACGACCTGCTCCAGATCTATCGCCGGCGAACAGAGTGTCTCCCTCCCGCCGGCGTGACTTCGCGACCTGTTTTTCGTGCCCCCAGAGAGGGCGAGGGCTCCTTCGAAAGCTCTCAGAGGTGACTTCCAGTGAGTCAACAACAGAGTCCCGACAACGTCTCGATCGACGAGATCCCGGTCGATATCGACAACACGCAATCAGCGGAGGTCGATCCCGCCGACGTCCCCGACGAAATCGAATCCATCACCCGTGGGCTCGCCGGTGAGCAGCCGCCGACGAATCCGCTGGTCGTGTTGAAAGCGGCCCGGTGGTGGTACATTCACGGCAAGGGCGGCACAGATCCCGCCTTCCAATGGGCCATCGAGTGGACGCGTCATCTTGCGACCGACACGCCCAGTTACGTCGAGCGGTTCGACGAGTTCCTTGAGTACCTTGTCGAGGTCGGCTTCGCGGACGAACGCCACGAGCTCCGCTGACCGACAGAGCGGTTTTTTGAACGCCCCTGAGGGATGCGGCGCGATCTGAACAGACGCAGTCGCCGTGAACTCGATTCGGTGAACACGATGTCCACGACCAGAGACTCGTCGGTCTCCTTCGACCAGACCGACACACGATCCGACGAAATGAACAGTACCATCGAACAATGGATCGACGACCTCGTCGCCGGCGTCGACGACGCGCAGGCCAGCGCGGAGTTCCAAGAATGGCTTGACGTCCAGAGTCGCTTCCACGACTACTCCTACCGGAACACGCTCCTCATCAAGCGGCAGTGTCCCGAGGCGAGCCGGGTGGCGGGTTACCGCACGTGGCAGGAGGAGTTCGACCGCCACGTCACGGAGGGCGAGTCGGCCATCTGGATCTGGGCGCCGATCATCACCACGCAGTGCCCGGAGTGCGAGAACTCGCCGAGCTACCACGAGGACAGCGACTGTGAGTACGACGAGACGCCGCCCGAGGAGTGGTCCGAGGGCCTGGTCGGGTTCAAGCCCGCGCCGGTGTTCGACGTCTCCCAGACCGAAGGCGAGCCGCTTCCCGACCTGGACACAGAAGCGACCGGCGACGCTGGCGATCTCGTCGAACAGTTGACTGACGCCGCTGATGACCTCGGCATGACGGTGCGGATCGTTCCAGCCGAGGAGTGGACCCACGGCGAGGCGAAGGGCATCTGCGAGCAGCTGAGCCTCGTCGACGTTCAGCCGCTCGTCGAGGTGCGTGATCGGGAGAACGAGGCCGACCTCGCGCGGACGCTGATTCACGAGTACGCACACGCCCTGCTCCACTTCGATGTCGACGACGACACCGAGCGGGCGAAACGCGAAATCGAGGCCGAAGCCGTTGCGTACGTCGTCGGGCGCTACTGCGGGCTCGACACGAGCGGGTCAGCGTTCTACCTCGCTGCGTGGGAGTCGGACGATCCCGAGATCGTTCGCGAGCGCCTCGGCCGGATTAGTCGAACGGCAGAAGAACTCATCGACGTTCTCGAGAGCGAATCCTCGTCCTCACTCAGTTAACCAACAGAGTGATGGATTCCTTCCGCTCTGTTGGTTAAGTTTTCTGCGCCCGCCGAGGGGCGGAGGCGCATTCAGATCTCCGTCGAATGATGACTGAACCATATCTCACGACGGTCTTTGAGGAAGCCGAGCACGTTGCCGAGCAGCACGACCAGGTCGCTCGAACGACAGACAACCAAGCTCACGAGTACCTCCGATACACCGTCCTCCGGGTGCTTGAAGGCGAGGCGGACAACCTCCCAGCAGACTGGACGCCGATCAACGGCGTGACCGTCGGCTACGGGAGCGACGAGGCGATGTACGACAGCTGGAGCTCCAGCGAAGACTGGTGGGAGACCGTCCCGCCGCAGGAGGCGTGTACCCGCTTCCGGGTGTTCTTCCCGGACGACCACCAGACGGTTCCCCGCGACATCGTCGACATGATGGCCGCGCTCGGGGCCTGGCGCGTCTGGACCGGGAGCGCAGCGGCGTGCGGCTCCTACGACCATCGCGAGCGCCGCGAGGTCCACTACCTGTGGCCGGAAGGCCATCCGGTGGAGGAACTGCTCCACGAGCGGCTCAGTGGCCCTGCGGAAGCCGTCGCTCCGGACGGTGGCCGAACGGGCGACGTTCGCGACCGACTGGTCGTCGACGAGAACGCACAGTCGAAGGACGATCTTGAGCCTCGCACGAGGCGTGCCGTCAGCGAAGCGATGGACGTCTCGCTCCTCTCGAAAGGTGGCTGCTACGAGGTGCAGTCCGCGTCCGGTAACAGGTACGAAGTCGACGTCATCGACGAATCGTGTACCTGTCCCGACTGGCAGCAGCGCTCACCCGAGGGCGGCTGCAAACACTTGCGTCGCGTCGATCACGAGATCAAACGGGGCCGCGTTCCCCGCCCAGACGGCCGCCTTCCTTCCCCGTAGGGTAGCGATTGAGCTACTCCACAGGTCGGACCGTGTCGCCATCCCGACGGACTCGGTCGAACGTTGAGAGATACGCGATCCGGTCCTGAACCTCGTCGGTATCCAGCTCCAGTTCGGCGGCCAGTTCGTCGACGGTCATCGGTTCATCGAGTGCCTGGAGGACTTCGAGCCCCCGGTAGTACCTATTCGTGAGCTCCTGGACGCGGGCCTCGATCGGCGTGGTCACTCCGTACCGCTCCTCGAGTTCGACCAACGCCTCGTTCGCGAACGTGGCGAACTGATCATCCCCTAAGCGTTCGATTTGGGCTTCGAGTTCAGCCCGGACGACGTCGTAATCGAGGCCGGCTTGTACGAGCATATTCATGTCCTCAATGTCGTCGTCGCGGCCTGCGATCGCCTTGAACAGGAAGATATCCTCGTTGCTAACCAGCCGGACCGTCAGTCGATCTGTGTCGAGGAACGGCTCACTGCGCTCTTACATACCGTCGGTGAGCACGAGCTTGTTCGCGACCTGCTGGTTGAAGATATCGAGGCGACACCCATCGTCGTTCTCGACGCAGCTCGTCGCTCCCAGCGCCCGGTAATCTGGATCCAGCGATTGAACCTCCGCATACCCGAGGTCCATCAGGACGGCCCACAGCTGACCGTACGCGTCGCCATCTGGGACGACCAGGTCGATATCTTTCGTCGCCCCCTTGAGGTCGCGCAGCGACATCGCGCCACCACCGATCAGGTAGACCGTGAGCGGTTCAGATAGCCCGTCTCCGATTCGCTGGAATTCGTTCTCGATGTACTCACGTCCGAATGTTGGTCTCATGGTGGTAGTGGCACCTCGTAGTCAGCCGCCAACTCCTGGAACTCGTCCCACTCCGGGAGCCGGTCGTCGTCGACCTCGCCGTGCGTCTCGAGGTAGCGGAGCAAGGCGTCGATTTCGTCTTCGAGGCCATACTTCGCCGCCTGCTCTCGGAGATCCTCCTCGTCGACGTCGACGTGGCTGAGCAGGAGGAGACAGTACGAGCGGTGGCGGCTGCCGTCGTCGATCAGCAGCGTGTGACAGCAGAGCTCCGCCGCCGAGACTCCGTCGAGGTCCTCGGAGTAGACGTAGTAGCGATGGCCGGTGAGCAGGAACTGGAGGTCGAAGGCCGCGAATCGAGCGAGGCCGGTTTCGTGGAACGCCTCTGCGTCGATCTCCGTCTCAGCCTGGGCGAGGAATTCGTCATAGTCCTCCCAGAGAATCGTGCCCTTCGGGGCGACAGCTTTGAGGCGTTGACGATGTAGATGGTGTGCGAGTTCACGGGCGAACTCGTGGAGGCGGTCGAAGTCGGCGTTGAAGTCATAGCGGCCGTCGGCCGTCCCGACAAGACCACGGTCGCGAAAACGCTTGAGGACGCGGTTGACCGTGTTGCGGTAGTTGTCGCTCAGCTCGGCGATTTCGGAGACGGTTCGCGGCTGGTCGAGGTAGTACAGCACCTCGAGTGTCTTCCCGGTCAGCAGCTCGGGGAACTCGATGTGGGAGTGTTGGCGGACGAGGTCCCGATAGAGTTCGACGGCGCGAGCATCCGACGGGACGACTCGTTTTCGACGGCCGTCGCGTTCCGTGTAGACGAGCCCCCTCTCGACGAGGTCGGCGACAGCACGAGAGAGGTAACTCTCGCTGTGGTCGAGCTTCGTCGCGAGCTCAGAGATCGTGTCGCCGCGGTCGACCGTGGCGAGGACCTCGAGTTCGATGCGCCGGAGCACGGTGTAACATAGTACGAAACTTATATATAAAAAAGTTTCAAGTAGTGTTACAGCCAGCGGGCACGAGAGCCGTCTCTATCGTCTTAACCAACAAACATATGGATTCGTGGGCTGTGTTGGTTAACGCGAGAGTAGCCGACGTCCGAACCCCCGACCCCACCGGCGAACCTCCAGATGGAGATCGTCAACACGCTCAACGAGTCGGAACCGGAGCAACTCCGAGACGTTGCTAGGTACCTAAGGCGCTCATCGAGCATAAGGAACGAGAGGCCCGCCTCGAGGAGTCGGCAATTTAGGAAGAGGCTAAGGAGCGACCAGACGACCTCCCGGACGACGTTCCTGCCAAAGCGACAGTCATGATCAAGGAAATCAACGAAAATGGCTACTACTGGCAGTGGCGAGACAGTACAATGTGCCAGTCACCATAGGCCTAAGTAACACTTCGATAGAGGGGTGTGTCTGCAGACTAATAGAGAAAACACATCGATAGCGGTGTGTCTGGTGAATCGCCTCGGGGTCAAGCCCCGAGGCTTCCCGTTTCTACGACGCGCTTTGCAGACACTGAAACAGTGTCCGTAGGGAGCGCAGTCTCCACGGGCGTTGATTCGGGCCACCCCAGCCCTAATTCAGAAAATCCTCTCTGCAAGACGTTCAACGAAGCGTTCGCATCCCGGTCACACTCAAAGCCACACGACGGGCACGAATGCTCGCGCACCCAGATAGGTTTCGCCGTCTCCACACCGCACGACGCACACTCTTTCGTCGTTCCCCAAGCATCAACTTGGACAACGTGTGTGCCGTACAAGTCGCCTTTGTATTCGAGGAGCGTGATGAATTGACGCCACGCAACGTCCTGCCTGTTCCGAGCGTTTCCATCGCCCTGAAGCATACTCTGGACGTTCAGGTCTTCCACGAACACGGCGTCGTATGTCTTGACGAGCCACGTCGTGAGTTTGTGCTGGTAGTCCAGCACCTTCCGCTTGATGTGACGCGTGACCTTGGCGACTTTCTTGCGTTGGTTCTCGTAGTTGTTCGACCCCTTCTCTTTTCGAGAGAACTTCCGTTGTTCTCGTCGGAGTCGCTCGTAGTCGTCTTCGAGGTCGAGCCAGTCTACGGTCTTGCCGTCGCTGGTGTGAATATAGTTGAGGATGCCGAGGTCGATTCCCACACTGTTGCTCGTATCCAACGAGTCCACAGCGGGCTTCTCGGGAAGATCAGCGTCATCGGTTTCGAGTCCAAAGGAGACGAACCATTCGCCGGTTGTCTCTTTCTTGATGGTGACTTCCTTGATTTCTGCTTCGTCAGGAATCGTGCGGTGGTAGCGAATCTGAATGTCTCCGACTTTGGAGAGTTCTAACGTCGCGTGTCGGCCACTCGTGTTTTTGAGTTTGAAGCCAGACTGCGAGTACGTCATACTCTGGTACTCTGTCGGAGACTTCCACTTCAACATCCCAACCGTGTTCCCGTTTTGCTTCTTGTCGGAGAGATTCGAGAGGTTCTGATAGAACCGAGTAACAGTTCGTTGCAGAGCCTTCGAGTTAACCTCAGAGAATACAGGGAACTCGTCTTTCCAGGCGGGAAGTCGGTAGTGGTGTTTGTACGCTGAACCTATGTCGTCAGCGTCAACGTGGGTGTATTCGTAGCGTGCGTAGTTGTACGCTTGGCGATGAACGTCAATGTGATAGTCCAGTCGCTCCGCTACCTCTTGTGTCGGGTAAGCGTGGTAGCGGTGACTGTATTCCATCGCTATTTACTGGTTAGAATTGTGTCGACTTAATGTTTGTTTCACGGAGTGTCGGATTCATCCCCGAGGTCAAGCCTCGGGGCATTCTCCTTGCAATTCTGTAAAAATAGTTCCTTCCAGCGGGTGAAGAGAACTATTTGTATGGTGCCCCGCAGGCTGGCTTTCCACTTCCAGGGGCGTATGAGGGCATAAAACGCAGGGTTACACATCGATAGAGGGGGGTATTATGATCTGTCAGAGAGAATATGTATGGCGGATATTCCAATCGAGAGTCTCGTGAGAATTGCTATCAGACCGGGTGTACACATCGATAGAGGGGTGTCTGGAGATATGTCGACAAGTAATCAGGTGAGCGTAGCGACGAAGTGTCACTACAGAGTTCCCAATCGAGTCTCACGAGAGAGTCACGCTTGGTTCCGAAGTTGCGCTTTGACAACAGCGTGGACTTCGCTCTCAGAGATCATATCGATACGAGAGTCCTCACGAAGGGTTTCAAGGATTGTGTCCGGTTGTTCGCCGAATTGAAATTCAAGAAACATACCCGAACTCGGACCGTGACTCCGCCGTTCAAAATCAACGAGTGAGTACGTGGTAAGTTCTTTCATCTTGTTGACATATGTCTCTTGATGATACTGGTCGGCATCGATTGCGTCAGTTAGGTATTGATAGACGCGATATCCAGTCGTGCTACGCGCTGTTTCATCGGGTGCCTGTGACGCGACGGCAGCAGTAGCGTATAGGCAGAGCTTTTTTTGGGTGCTGATCCCACGAACAACCTCCAGGACACGATTCTTCTCAACCTTTGCTTGGGCCGCGCGAACGTGTTCCTCGCGCACGCGAGCGGCACCTTCGCGTTCGGCGAGTTCACCGGCAACCCGCATCAGGTCGATCGCTTTGCGTGCGTCACCGTGTGTCTGAGCGGCGAACGCCGCTGCAAGCGGGATGACATCGCTGTCAACAACATCGTCATGGAACGCATCTTTTCGCCGCCGAAGAATGGCTTTGAGTTGGTCGGCGTCGTAATCATCAAAGTGGACATCTTCCGGAGTGAACGAACTCACTGCCCGACTTCCCACAGCCTCCATCATCTTTGTGTCGTTTGAGATGGCGACAACCGAGATGTAGGCATGGAGGTCGTCGCTTGCACCGGCTCGAGAGAGCTGATACAACAGGCGGGAGAACGCTGGGTCCTGCTTATCACGCCGCCCAACGAGCATATCGAGTTCATCAAGGACAAACACGACCGAGTCAAAATTCTCGTTCACGATTCGATACAACTCATCCCATTTTTCTTTTGTTGCCACACCGTGTTTCGGGACCCGAACTGAGACACCGGCCGCATCTGCAGCCTGTTGGGCGAGCTCATACACCGCAACACCAAGCGTATCTAAGTCCTGGCAGTTGACTTCGATTGTCCCGAACCGAATATCTCGAGACTTACAGATCCGGCTGATACTATGACATACGGCTTTCGTGATGAGTGATTTTCCCGTCCCAGATGGGCCGTATAAGAACAAGTTCGGCGGCCGGTTGTCACCGAGTGCCACGCGAAGCATCTTCGTCACTTCTTGGAGCTGGTCATCACGTCCCACGATACGGTCTTCTTCGACCACAAAATTGGGGTCAAGTAATGACCGCTCGCGAATGAGTCCCTGCTGGTCGTCAAATTCCAGCAGCATATCCTCGATAGATTGTTGGGATGAGTCGGGCCGTTCACTCGACGACTCTGCAGGTCCGCTCTGATCGTTGATGTCGAGTGAGGCATCTGTTTCCGCTGCGCTCGTCAGGTCAGATTGGGTTTCAGACTCGTCCGTTGGTGATCTCGACTGTCCGGAGAGCTCATCAGAGTCGTCGAGGACCATAGTCCAAATGATACAGTCTGGTGTCAAAAAGCTTTGCACCTCTATCGAAGTGTGATTGTACGTGTAAACAGATATAGCGGCTAAATACAGCCGCCAGAGCTGGCATGCTGCCGCTCGTACCGTGATCCAATAACGATGTGTTAAAGCGATCGACTTGGGAGACACACACCCCTCTATCGATGTGTTTGACGTAATCACGGGGAGGGGGGAAGGTTCCGGCAACGGTTCCTCGAGGGAGGATTCATACACGCGCAGCTACGTCAATTTGGGGCAGAAACGATATAGACGAATATTAACCAGTTGTTGCTCGCTCTGTTCTTTCTTCTTCTTTCTTTTCTATTAACACACAACACACACACCCCTCTATCGATGTGTTCGATGTGTTCTGCTATCACGATTTTGTTATGTGTGTCGGTCATAAAGCGATAAAGCGAGAATACTCTGCTGTACGTGCTCTAGACGCTGTCTGTGTAGTGATACCATCGACATGCATCACGCGTTGTCTGTATCAAGACAGCGACGTTGCTTGGCGACGTCGGAGAAACACATCGATAGAGGGGTGTGTGTCTTACCGAGGGAGAGGCGTGCATCTTTGGTTGACAGGAAAGGGAACTGCCACGCTGCTTGGTCTGTCACAGCAGTGGTGAACGACTCGTGAGTGCCTCTCTGCTAGACTGTACCACAAACACATCGATAGAGGGGTGTCTCATCCACGTCCCCCGCTCACATTAGTCGACGTGTTACTCGCAGATAGTTTGCTATTCACTCCCCGTCGGTGGCGAGACAAGACCTAATTAACCAACACATCTATGCCAATACTCGTTTTGTTGGTTAATACGAGGCGACCGCTGATGTCCTATGACCCACCGACGCCGCCAGCTGAACTCCCGACAGACCTCGTCAATACGCTTCATCGGTCCTCGTCTGAGCAGCTCCAGCACGTTGCCCGCTACGCTGAAGCGCTAGCTGAGCACAAAACTCGCAAGGCCCATCTCGAGGAGTCGGCAGGTCAAGACGATGTCGAAGAGCGACCAGACGATCTCCCGGACGACGTCCCTGGCAAAGCGACGATCACGATCAAGGAGATCAACGAAAATCGCTACTACTACTGGCAGTGGCGGGATGGCGAAAAAATTCGCTCCAAGTACAAAGGCCCGGTCAACCCGGACGAGTAAAACTCGAAGCAGGAAGACACCCACCCCACGTTTCCGACGTGTCGAGAGATACACTCGTGATCAGGGGTGTGGTGAACGGCCGAACTGAGAGCTAAGCCAAGTCTTCCAGCCGACTGTCCCGGAGGACAGATTTCAACACGATACCGGTGTCCTGAACCAACCGATGCTCGAGATAACTGCCTTCACCCCGGCCACCACCGGTCCGAGTTGATTCAACGACACCGAGGAACGCCTGCTCTTTCAACAACTCATAGACGCGGTGCTCGCTGAGAGTCTTCGCATCAGCTTTCTCGGTCGTCGCTTGATACCGTTCGTAAATCCGGTTGGTCGAAAACCCGTCCTCGTTTGGATTCTCCTCGGTGAGCAGCGCGAGAGAATACAGGATGAATTTGACCTGGGTCGTCGAGCCGCGTAGGAGCTCCTCGAAACGATCAATTTCAGCCCACTCCTGGGCATCGCGGACGTGTTCCTCGACGACTGTATCGACATTTTCTCGCTCGGCTAGCTCGCCGGCGTGACGAAGAATCTCGATTGCCTTTCTGGCGTCACCGTGTTCTTGGGCGGCTAATGCCGCCGTCAGCGGGATCACATCATCCGAGAGAACGCCATCGTGGAACGCGTCCCGTCGGTGCTTCATAATCTCGCGCAGCTGATTCGCGTCGTAGGGTTGGAAGACGAACTCTTCCTCGCGAAGACTGGACTTGACGCGTTCGTTCAGCTGGTCGCGATACTCGATCTTGTTGCTGACTGCGATGACGCCCAAGTGGCAATCTGCTTTCCCCGATTCGCGAGCCCGCGACAGCTGCATCAGTATATCATCGTCATCGAGTCGGTCCACCTCGTCGAGAATGATGATGACTGACTCGTAGGCAGTATCCAGAATCTCCCAGAGATAGTCGTAGTATTCACCGCTCCCGATCCCGGCGCGTGGAATATCGAAGTCAGTCTCGTCCGTCTCGTTGAGTGACCGAGTTACCGTCCTGGCAACACGCGTCTGTGTATTGTGCTGCGCGCAGTCGACGTAGACCGTGCCCACGGACACACCGTTCGACTCCGCGGCTCGTCGAGCTCGTTCGGTGACGTGACGGGCGACCAGTGACTTCCCCGTACCCGTTTTGCCGTAGATAATCACGTTGTTGGGTGGATCACCACGAACGATCGGCCTGAGCTCAGCGGCAACGGCCTTGATCTCGCCATCTCGGCCGACGATACGCCCGCTTTCAGGGACGTGACCCACCTTCAGCAGTTCCTTTCGAGCGAAAATGTTGGCTCGGTCGGGGTCGTCTTCATCAAAATCGAAGAGGGGATCGTCAGCGGGATCCTCGTAGCGGCCGTCGAAGTCAGAAAGTTGGGGCGGTTCCTCAGCCATCAATATCAGACATCGCGGATGGGACCTACTTAATGATTTGGCTACCTCGACCAGAGTGTAAATCGGGCTATGGTCGTCTTCTGATGTTTTGTCGCTGCCGTATCATCCTCACAAAGGGTCGAGTCGGTCCCGAGTGAAATCGGATTCGGAGCGATAGTTCCAAACTCGGACCGGCACCCCTAATCCAAAGTGAAAACGCCGGACTGAAGCGGGTTTGTCACACCCCTGGTCAAGAGTGAATAGCTCTCCACCCAGGACCGGAGCACTTGGTTGAGACCACACTCCCCATCCAGAGTGTATCTCCCGAACGGAGGAATCAATCAGTTCTATGAGAGAACACAACGGCGCTTGGCGTCTGACGCACGGCAGACACCCCTCGTCCAGAGTGTAAACGCCGGCGTGAAGAGCTGACGTTGAATGGGAACATCGAGGGATGATGACGAGCGTTCGTCGGCACCCCTGGTCAAGAGTGAATAACGAGTCGGTAGGAGACCCACAGATACAGGCCGCATCTCCAGCTGAAGCAAAGCAGGGTGGAATCGGATCAATCGGAATCGGGTATATTGAAGCCGTACTGACGGTGGAGATCAGGAGATACCCGTCCCGACCCTGGTTTAGAGGACGGGTTGCTGGCCGGAGAATAGTCAAAACGACGATTGTTCCTTCAACGTTTCACAATACACGGACGACGAGATTGGACCCACACACCCCTCGTCCAGAGTGAAACGGTGAAAGAGTCCCTCGGTGGGACCGGCGAAAACCACACGACGAGTCGGCAGGAAAGCACCGAAATCACAAGACGTGGGACGAGTACACCTATTACAGCAGTCGTCTCACAATCGTCGACCCACCAAACATACCAATTTCCAAAGTATTACTTAGAAGTTTTATTACTACCTGCCTCTTACCACTCGTCAAGTGCATTCAGCACAGTAAGGAGGACAAGGGCGGCATTCGTCCGGGTGGTTCTGAACCGCTGCTCGTGCTCGTTGTTCCATTTCCCTCGTGTTTCCACGTCTCAGGCTGTCTCACCGTGATTTTCGTTGATCTCTCCCCACGAGAGCCATCGTTTCCCGTGGACCTTCCCCCACACACCTGATTGGTTTTCACTCTGGACGAGGGGTGTGTGGGCGACGTATCCTCTCCGGCTTCCAATCCGTCTTCCCGTTCGTCATTAACCAACACCTCTCCTGAAACCCCTGACACTGTTGGTTAAGTTGTTTCAACCTCGGTGAAGGCGGCCAAGTTCGTTTCACGGGTTTCCGCGATTTCGCGTTGAATCTCCGTCCGATCCCAGCCGAGCGGTGACAGCACGCTCTCGACAGCTCTGACGAGTTGTATCTCGTAGTACGACGCATCGTACGACTCGATCTCCTCGTGAGCCAACGCGACCCGATCTCGCGAGTTCTTCTCGTCGTCGACGACGACGTACTCGAGGTCCTGTCCTGGGTGGACAGCGAGATCCTGCTCGCGAGCCCGCTTTAGCGCCGCCACGTTCTGGGTGTTCTGCGTGTATCCCTCGAGTGGTTTCGAGACACGATTCCGTTCGACGAGCTGCTCGACCGGCACCGTTCCAGCGTGGAGGCGCTTGATTGCGTCCTGAAGACAATCGAGGACGGCGTCCGGAGATCGAGTCGCGTCGAGCCTGTCGAGACAGTTCCGCTGGACGTCCTCGATGAACGGCGGGGTCGAACGCTGTCGGGCTTCGATACCTCTGATTTTGAAGTCGTTGTCGCCGGCGACTTTTCCAAAGTACTTCGTCAGCGCGCCGGCGTCGCTCTCGCGCTGCGGCACGAACGCCACCCAGTCGTAGTGGGCCTCGTGTTCGAGCCGAATCTCGACGCGTTCCGTGATTGCCGTCGCGAGTGCTTTGAGGTCTTCGCGGTCCTCGTCGTCGACGTCGGGGTCCGGGGTCACCCAGATGGAGTCGACGATGCCGTGGACGACCCGCCAGCCGCCGGCTTCCAGCCGTTGTTTCGCCGTCAGCAGAATTTCGCGAGCGAACGCGTTGATTGCCTCGTGGCACTCAATACGGCCGAACTTCGCGTTGGTGAACTACCCCACCCTACTTCGCTCGGCCTTGCGGCCTCGCTCGTTGAGGGTGGGGCTTCCTGCTTCCACGACGCGCTTTGCAGACACAACGGTGTCCACAGGGAGCGCAGTCTCCACAGGCGTTGATTCGGAGTGAACCACTCCTACTTCTTTAAGACCGCGAGAAAGAATATTCCAAGCCGCGTTCGCGTCCCGATCCGCTTCAAACCTACACGAAAGACAAGAGTGTTCACGAACCCACAGCGGTTTCTCGGTTTTGACGCCACAGGACGCACACTCTTTGGTCGTGTCTTTCGGGTCGACCGCCACAAAGTGCGTGCCTTCACGGTCGCATTTGTATTCGAGCATCCGCTTGAACGTCCCCCACGCCGCCGACGCTCGGTTTCGAGAGTTGCCCGGTAGTTCAACCAACCCTTTCGCATCCAAGTCCTCGACGGCCACCAAGTCGTACTCGGTGGCATAGTAGTTCGACAGTTTGTGCAAGAAGTCTCGTCGCTTCCGTTTCAGGTCAGCATGGCGTTGAGCAACGACCTTCCGTTGTTTCTCCCAATTGTTTGAGCCGTGTTCTTTCCGCGACAGATCACGTTGGGCACGTTCCAACCGCTCGCGTTCGTCGGACAGGTCAGGCGACTTAACAGCAGCTCCATCGGTATCGTGAGAATATTTGAGTATTCCAACGTCGATCCCAACACACCGCTCGGGGTCGGTTGGTTTCTCCGGTGTCTGTTTGTCGTCGACAGCGAATGAGGCGAACCACTCACCGGTCGGCTCTTTCTTGATTGTGACCTCTTTGATCGTCACGTCGTCGGGAATCTCTCGGTGGTTCACAATTGGAATATCCGCGAGTTTCGACAGTGACAGTATAGGCTGGCCGTTCTTACTATCGAACTCGAAACCAGACTGGACGTACGTGAAACTACGGAAGTCCTGTGGGGCTTTCCAGTTGAGACTACCGACGTTGTAGCCCCGCTCTTTCAGTTCGGAGAGAGCTTTGATGCTGTCTTCAATTCGCATGACAGCTGCCTGTGCAACCGTCGAGTACAGATCGTTCAGCTCATTCCACCACTCTTTGAGGTCGGTGAGTTGATCCCGAACCTGTCGCACTCGTTGGTTGAGTGTCCCCGCCGAGTCTGGGATTTGCTCAAATTCGTTGAGTGCGTGGTTGTAAAGTTGCCTACAGGTGTCACGGTGGTAATCCAGTTGCTCACGCTGTTCGGGCGTGGGATTGAGTCGGAACCTGTAGGCGTAGTGCATTGCGAGTATCTATTCGTCGGGGTCAGACGTTCGGACGATTTTCACGTCTACTCCGCGCCAGTCTTTCGGAACGAGGACGTGTGCGCCATTGCCGGTTGGCTTCACCTCGCCTTTGATGACTTCGTGGCCTTCGATTTCGTGGCGATCCATCAGCTGTATTTATACATTGTTTCAACATAAATGTGTCGGTACGTGGGGTATGGAGTAGTGATAGAGAGCAGTGTATGAGAGACGATGACGGCGGTGTATCCCCTCCCTACTCGCTCCCGCTGGTCGCTCCTTGAGGAAGGGGGCTTACCGCCTGTATTCAGCTAACCTTCTGGGGTGACCTGACTCGGCCCGGAAACCCGCCCACAACGGTAAATGGACGGACTACAAACAGCAGTCAATAATGTCGGACGAGGCTGACGATTTGTATGATAAGTACATCGACTACGATGGCAGAGATCTCGATACCCGGAATGTCGGTGATGGGAAGGTAGTTCGGCCGATTACGGCCGAGAATTTCGAGATGGAGAAACGGACTCTGGGGGAGGTTCTCACCGATCAGAAGTTCAACGTACCAGAGTACCAGCGACTGTACTCGTGGAAGAACATCCACCACGAACAGTATTGGTCGGACATCGAGCAGTTCGTGAATGCCGACCTGGTCGCTGACCGACGCGAAGTGTCGGACGTGTTCTTCAGCTCGATGTACTTCGCGGTCAACGACGACAAACAGGTGTACGAGGTCATCGACGGCCAACAGCGCCTGACGACGACACACCTGCTGTTGCGCGTCCTTATGGAGCACCTCGAGGACGTCGACCCAGCTTCTATCGAGGACGATACCCTGGCGGAGTTTCGGGACTACGGGATCGGACGAATCACCGATATCCTCTATGTGGAGGAGATGTTCGGCAAACGTGAGCCTCGGCTCACGCTGAACAAACACGACGCTGAATTTTTCAAAGCCCTCATGATGGGGCCCTCCGCCCAGGTGGACTACCTCAAGAACGAGGCCGACTTCAGCATTCACGGGAACAACAGCGATGCAGTACAAGTCTCGGAATGTCTGGACCGGTTCGGTACCACGGACGATGAACTCGCGGACTTGGATACTGACTCGCTGTCCTCAGGGGCGTTCTTCAAACTGTACCGCTCACACCGGCGGTTGTTGAACGCTTACGAGTTCTACAACGAGAAGATTAGCGGCGTCGTCGCCGACGCCGAGACGCCGGACGAGACTGTGCGAGCGCTCGTGAATATCCTTAACTACGTCTACAACTCCTACCACGTCGGGGAGTACCTGATTCGAGAGGCGGAGTCGGACTTCCGGATGCAGATCTTCGAGATTTTGAACGACCGCGGCGTCGATCTGACGAAGATCGACCGTATCAGGGCGGCGGTCGTGAACGCGTTCTTCGATACCGACGTGAAAGACAAGTACGTCGACAAGTGGGAGGACATCGTGGTGGCGTTCGCAACCGATGGTGATGCCATCGACGACTACCTCTCGATCTATCTGAGTATCGTCGACGATGGCATCGACAGGATTGGTGACGCGAGCGCCGAACTGACCAACGCCTTCGACACGAGGAACATCGACTCGGATGTCGTCCCGCGCCTTCGGAATCTCGATGAAGCGAAGGCCTTCCTCGACTACGCGCACGACCTCGTCGACTACTACCAAGACATCACAACCACGGAGCTCGCCGCCGAGGACCTTGAGTTAGCCAGTCACCGAGAGCAGTGTCGGGAAATCCTTGTTCGCCTCAATAACCAGCAGATGGACCAGTGGCGGCCATTCGTCCTGGCGCTCTACTATCACACCAATCCTGAATCGGAACGGGATGCAGCACAATTCCATCGCGTACTAGAGACCATCGAGAAACTCAACCTGCGACGCCTCCTCATCTCTGAACGTCCGAGTATTTTCCGCGAGGTCTTCATCGAGGCCGTCGAGGAGTTCAATCTCGCACCAACTGCCGACGCCACTCCAGATAGTGTATACGAGGCTTCTCGAGAGTACCTCATCACCGAGATGCGCTCCTCTACGCCGACGCTGTTCGGCGACCGGTTCGTCGATACGGTCGTTCAGACGCAGTCCTGGAGTACCGGAACGGCGCGACTGCTCTTCGGGAAGATCGCCCAGGATCACTTCGACGACAGTAGTCGTGCCGTCGAGCGAGACCTGAACATGGGGAACATCCATCTCGAACACGTCCTCCCGCAGACTCCCGTCAGCGACCCGGAAGACCCGACGTGGCTTCGGGAGTTTTTCAAACTCGACTCGGAGCCGGACATCGAGATCGCGTCAGAGATCGAACGCTATATCGAGCTGGTGCAGCGCTCTGATCTCGACGAAGAGGAGGAGCGACTGAAAGACAATATCTCGGAGTTCATCACGCAGGGGTTCATCGACGATATCGGGAACTTCCTCCTGCTCCGTGACACCGATAATATCGGGGCGAGTAATCGGCCACTCGCCGAGAAGATGACGCAGTACTACTCCGAGATCGACGGTTTCGCCAGTATCTACCCCAATCGGTATTTCACGGCCGAATACAGCAACGTCGATCGCGACTCCCTCGACAAACTCCGTGAGCAGCACGATGGCGGTGACGTTTCGAATGTGGACGCCGATGTAGTGGCGTATTTCAACTCCTTCTGGACCTACGAGACTCTGCAGGATCGACGAATCGAGCTCCTCTTGGATATTCTGTCGATGCTTGGGTTCGATTCGTTTGAGGACGAGTTCGGGATTGAATCCGACCAAGATGAGGTACGCCACGAAATTCGAGAGAGGACGGACCAAGAGTTTGAGAAACGTCTGTCGGTAGTGTTCAGATAAGCTGATTCCATGCGAAGCTGAGCGAGCTGATCCAGTCGTCGACAGTTTCTGCTGAGGCGTTGCTGAAACAGTTTGAGAAACAGACAGTTCGGCGTTTTATCTC
>NZ_JBSPSR010000012.1:0-48169 GCF_059623105.1 Halorubrum orientale
CCCGAGGCCGCGTCCATGCACGAGCACAGGTGTTCCTCTCGCTGTGCCTTCGCCTCGTCGTCGCTATCACCAACTACGAACGCGGAGACAATCCGGGAAGCACGATCATCACGGTGTGACAAGAGTTCTATGACACCCTCTTACCTAATTACGCGTCTCTTTCACGCGCTTTCGGATATCGGCGACAAACGGATTGAACTGAGGATTACCATCCTCATGGACCCACCGGTACGTGACAATCCCATCCGAATCGATAATAAATACACTTCGCTGAGCGGATTCAATCGACCCGTACATATTGTTGTAGACGACGTCATACAAGCTGATGACCTCGTGACTCCAGTCTGAGAGCATCGGAACATTGAGTCCTTCCTGAGCTATCCAGACGTTTTGAGCAAATGGGAGGTCTACGCTGATACCGTACACCGAGGCATTAAGCGCCTCGAAAGAATCTAATTCGCTCCCAAAGGAGCACATTTCCTCAGTACAGCCGCTTGTGAACGCGCCTGGAACAAATGCGAGTACGATAGGTCCATCTCCAACCACCTCTGATAATGTGAACTCAGACACATCGTTATAGCTGTTTCCACCAGCCAGCGGGACAGTGAAATCCGGAGCGTAGTCGCCTTTAGAAACCATGGCGAGCTGTACGGCAGAAGGCGTTGTAACGTTGACGGGTTGCTTATCCTCAATAGGCTGTGTTGAATCGCTGTAAGGCGGAGAGATTTATTATTTGACTAAGCGTTTGATGTTATATCGACACACATCAGCGCGATGTCGCGGAACTCACGGAACCACGACCGCGCTCTCATGCCGAAGCGCTCGCTCGGCGATGTCGTGCGAGTGCTGGGCTGATATTGGCAGTTCCGTGAAATCGTCTTGATGTTCGGCATCACCAACATAGACCACTGTGTGAAGCGTTCTAACCGTGACTCAGCACCTATTCAACACGGCAATCCGGACACCGTTGAAGAGACAGTCACAAGTTATTTTACCGTGTATCTTGATAATATAATTGTGCAAGTTTTTCTACTCTCTACCGCGATATTCTGGACGCGAAGTATAGAGTATAGTATAGATGCTTGTGATTGTTTTTCGTGTGATATTCTACATTTGGTAGGCGATTTTAGCGTGATCATCCTTGCTATCAGTTCCGGCCTAATTACAATTGCTACCCTATCATATATACGAGACGCACGTGAGGCGTGCCAGCAAGAGCAAGGCCGAGTGATTGATGAATGCGCTGCATTCACAAAATTTGCCGACCGCATCGAACATCTAGATTCTTGTTCAGGTAAATCGCATTTAGATGAGCCACCTGTTAGCCTTCACCGGAACAGCATGTGCGACCAAGTGACTGATGTCTCAGTACAGCGTATACTCAGATCATACGATGATACAATAATATCTGTTTCTCACTATGATACTGAATACAACGAGGCGATAGCTGAAAATATGTGTAAAGAGTTAGGACCAGATGTCGTTACAGCACTTGGAAGTGACAAGACAGTTTCACCATCTACACAACAGGCTCTCATGCATCGTAGTACTATAATAGCCGTTAGAACTTTTTCACAGAAAATCATACACATAATGGACCACCTCAACAAGATCTCCGTCGAAGAACTTCAAAAAGCGCTTGCTAACGTCGACAGAAACAAGCCGACTCAACGGTTGTTAGCTGCGATTGCGCACAAAACGGCGTCACGCAGACTGAGCTTGCCGAGTGGCACGATACCGGTCTACGAACGATCTACAGTGGGCCCAACAGACTTGATACTGACGAGCCACTGGAAGAGGCTGTAATTGATGCTCATCGGTCTGGTCGAAAGCGAAAATTATCAGTAAAACTGTAGCAATAGTTTGAACAGACAGTTCACAAATCACCCAAAGAGATCGGCTACGACGCGCTGGCGTGGACGCCGGCGCTTGCCAACGAATTTCTCGAAGAAACCTACAATGTCGAGTATTCACTCCCGAGCTGTCGGCGGCTATTGAAAGAGTCAGGATTGAGCTATCAAAACCACGCCGTACAGCGGCCGAGTCCGACAAAAACGAGCAAGAAGCGTTTCACGACAAAATCAAAAAAAAAAACGACCAGAGACGGATGCCACATTAGTCTGTATTGATCAGACAAAGAAATAAATTCAATTTGAGCCGCGTTCTGCATGGTTTCCGCGCGGCACGCGACTATCCGTCGAATTATCTGGCCAATAGAAATAGATATTCTTGTTAGGCGCGATCACCGAGGACGGCGATCGCTTTTCTTTACGACTTACCGAATACATTACCGCTGATCACGCAAAAAATTTCATTTTAGTACTATGTGAAGAATTTGAAGAGGATTTGATTGTCGTGCTTGATAACGCACCGTATTTTCAGGCATCGGCTGTCACGGACCTCGCGGCCCGTGACAACCTCGATTTTGTGACGCTTCCATCGTATCCGCCGGAACTGAATCCTGCCAAGGAATGCTGGAAACAGCTCCAAGCAGCGCTTAGCAACCGCTTTTTCGACTCACTTGACGAACTTACGACGGCGACCGACACCGCTCTTGATCAAATATTTATCCCAAATGTAAGCAATTACTTCTACGTATACTATGTTTAAATATTATTTTTAAAGTTGACAGAATTTGTATTACCTTTCAGCCGATGCAGAGCCCACGGCAACGCTACCGGTTTGACCCACGCGAGGATGGACTCGGCTAGTGGCGCATTCAGGATGAGTGGACTGGGTGCACGTGGCGGCCATTCGGCCGTGAACCGGTCACCGACGTGGCCGTGCACCCACATAATGCGACCCAGTGACCGCCTATCCTCGCCGTAGCCGCACTGACGACGTGCGTGAAGCGTCGACTAAGTCAGTCTTTACTATATCTGCAGCCACCAGCGTGCAGTAGCTCGGTGAGTGGCATACTTGTCCCCACAATATGGATATAACAACTGCGTATTGATGAGCACTTTGTACCCATCGTGATCGAGCTCGTCATTGTTTGATAACGTCGTGAGCGACGTATCAATGACCGAATTTAGCTGTCCTTGGAGACTTTCGATGGCGTTGATCCGCTGTTCGATCTGGTTACCTTCCTCCGTCGGCAGCGTTGCATCGCGAACTTCCGTTAGATACGTGTAAACTATTTGGTGTGTAACAAATTCGGCCTCGACTGTGTCGATACCGTGTCGTTCGAGTGCTCTGCATTCAGCCACCTCGTCGCTGGCGCTGTCACTTCTCAGATCCGCGTACAACCGCTGTATCTCCCGGTCGGTCTGTGACGCGGCCGTATCCTCAAGCGCCGCTGTCAGGGCGGCCTGATTAAACCGGTCGGCGAGATCACGGAGGCTTGTCCGCTCTCCCGCGTCGCCTGCCCACGCTCGTTCAAGCTCCCGTCTGAGTTCGCCCAAATCGTAGGCTGCAATCACTCGCTCAATTTTTTACTTGTAGCGCGGCATTGTTGTTAACTACGATACACGCCATATTACAATAGTACCGATGTAATGCTACGGCGTATGTGATCGACGTGTGCCCGGGCCGGGAACAAATCATATCTGTCCGCCGGCGAGCTGCTACTGACGACGGATGTGCCTCCTCCGCCGGATGGCTGCACGAATTACAGACGAACGAGTGTCAACTATGCTATTGACTCTATGTACTGGTACTCGGCGGGGAGTTCGGCGGCATCCTCTGTGAGTAGCGCCACGACAAGATGCGGGGCCTCAGATTGAAAATGGTCGATCAGGGTGGCAATGCGATCGCGATCGATTGCCTCGAGTGAGTCTAAGATCACAAACGGCACTGTCTCACCGACGTCGTGGACAAGATAGCCGATAAGCGCAAACACTAATCCCGTTACTTCACGTTAACTTTCTGAGACGTGCTCGATCGTGTTTTCGTAGACAGCCTCGGCATCAGTGGCCAGAACCACGTGAAAGTCAAAAGTTGACTCCGATGTCTTTCGGCGTCCCCTGCGTACCTCTGTCTCCTTGCGTTCAATCCAGATACGCTCGAGACTCTCGTAGCCGAGCAACCTGAGTATGGTTCCCATCTGCTCATTAAATTTGGTGACCGCCTCCTGTTCAATCTGGTTGACCCGATTGCGGAGCTCTGTGAGCTGGTCTGTCACTGCCCCCCGCTTTGCCTTCAGATCCGGCAGTGTCGCAAACTTCATGTGGAAAAGAGTACATCTAGAAATGGTCCAGACTACCCTCGTCCATATTCAGTTCAAGCTCTATCAGATTGGCTACGCGAGTGATTTTTTTAGGGAGTTCCTCATTAAATCGCGTTTCTCCAATCAAACTTTTTGGGCCTGATACACTAACAGCTCCAAGCGATCCATCAGCTCTGTCGCGGACGGGTGCACCGACCGCACGAAATCCGACTACCTCCTCTTCATCGTTCTGTGAATACCCTTGTTTCCGGATTTGTTCTAATTCTTTTTTAATCCTGTTTATATCAGTTATTGTGTTCGGTGTTTGTCTTGTTAACTCGTGTTGATCAAGAATAAGTGCAACTTCTTCTTCTGGGAGTGAAGCTAATATCGCTTTTCCCGTAGCGGTAAAGTGAAGTGGCTCCGGATGTCGCACTTTGTTGTTCTGATATTTATATCTGCTAATTTCATTTCCTTTTATTTGACATATATTTATGTTTTTATGATGCTCTTCAACGGACAAGTGTGTGTAAAGACCGGTCTGGTCGGCTAGCTCTTTGAGTTCATCTCTCCCTGCAGTAAACAGCCGACTCTGGTCTTTTACAGACTCTCCAAGCAATGAAACCCGAAACGCGAGACAGTACATTTCATCTTCTCGAACAATATATCCACAGGACACCAGAGTTTTTAGATACGCATGGACAGTGCTTTTTGCCAGGGTCATTTCATTAGCAATCTGTGTAACCCCAAGGCAGCGTTCCCTAGCCAGTAATTCAATTATTTTTATGGATCTCACCACTGTTTGTCTAGTGTCAGTTGAATTGTTATTATTTCCCATAGTAATCGCTTCTAGTTATGTATACTTAATTGTTCCCATATAATGAATATTATACCTTGGTGCTACTAATATCAGCAGGTGTCTATGACAAAGTTTATTGTTTGAATAGAAATTGTTGTCATAAATTTTTTTATTGTATTAAACGACAACATCCTCTGTATTCTATTCAGGATTGCTGAACGATTATTATGCCCTCGTTGCAGGGTTGTTATTAACCGTGAGTTTATAAATTCTGCAACAATTCAAACATTACTTTAAATTCGATACGATTCTTGCTAGTGAATGACTGTGAATTGTATTTATACTTTAGAAATAAAGTTGTTCACGTTAGCTGAACAAAAAGATACATCTTTAGATCAAATTGTTCTCTTATAATACGAGACAAACGCATACTCCGTCCTCAGGCACAGGGGGGTTAACACTCTATTTTGCTGTTTAATATAACTGTGCGCAATAGAATCGTATGAATTTGTAATGATATGCGATAAAACTAAATCATCACGCCCCGATTTCCTCTCATATGGCAGTGCGTCTAGACTCAGACAGACTTGCTAGCACGATGAAAAAGCAGGCAGAATTTGGTCAAACACCAGAAGGGGGATTACAGCGAGTAGCGCTCTCAGATGCAGATATGAAGGTCCGGGATTGGTTTGTTAGTGAGCTGCAGGATCTTGATCTAAATGTCAGAGTTGACAGGATGGGGAACATATTTGCTCGCCGGCATGGGACCGATCCGTCTGTCTCTCCAGTGTTAGCTGGTTCACATCTTGATTCACAGCCAAACGGGGGTATTTACGATGGAGCCCTTGGGGTGGTAGCCGTTCTTGAGCTCTTTCGCACACTTGATGAGAAGGACATTCAAACAGAACACCCGATAGAGATAGTAAATTGGACAAATGAGGAGGGAACTCGATTCCAACCGGGACTTCAAGGTAGTGGAGTCTGGACCGGCCAATTTGATCTGCAACATCAATACACACGTGAAGATGACCATGGTATTTGTTTTGAAAAAGAACTTAAACGCATTGGGTATAAAGGAGATGAGCCTGCAAAACCCACAGAAGAATATGATGCATATTATGAACTCCATATTGAGCAGGGACCGTATCTTGAACAAGAAAAAAAGGACGTGGGGATAGTCAACGGTGTTGTAGCCCGCTCGTGGGGAGAGGTAACTTTTCAGGGAGATGCAAACCACGCGGGAAGCACGCCGATGCATTTACGTGTTGATGCTGGGGTTCCCGCCGCTGACTTTGCACTTTTTGTCAGGCGGCTTTCAAACACACTTGGAGAAAAGACCGTGAGCACAGTCGGATCTATTAATGTACAGCCAGACTCAATTAATATCATCCCAAGCACGGCGACCGTAACCTGGGACATTCGAGACCCCAGTGATGCAGTAATTGAAAGAGCTGTATCCCACCTCCGATCTAAAGCCCGTGCAATATCACAGAGGGAAGGAGCTGAGTACACCCTCAAAGAAACGACGAGGACTGACGGCGTCACATTTGACAGTCGTTGCACCAATAATATCAAAAAAGCTGCGACGACACTTGGGTATGATAATCTCCACTTGTTGAGCGGTGGCAATCATGATGCTTCGCATTTGTCGGACGTTTGTGACGTTGGCATGGTGTTTGCGGTCAGTGAGGATGGTAAGAGCCACTCACCTAAAGAGTACACAAGCTGGAATGACTGCTATCGGGCCGCTAATACGCTTGCCAATGCAGTTATCGCTACGGCAGGAAGATGAACCGCCTCGGGTCAATCCCTGGGGACTCTCCCTGTTTTCTCTGTAGATTTTTATTAAATACCGTTCTTAGTCCTTACCGTACGGCATCACAATGGCATGTGGCTGGTTACTTATTATTCACTGAGTACATCGCTAATATTATGCATCCATCTGATCACGTCTTCATCGGCACCGAATTTTCCGGAACACTGAATCCCAATTGGAAGTCCTTTATCAGATGTAGTTGCCGGCACAGTGACTGTTGGGAGCCCTGAATGTGTCCACGGTAGGTTCATTACTGGATCCCCGGTTGAATCAATCCCTCCAGGCGCTGGGCCAGGGGCTGCGGGGGCAATCCACATATCTACATTGTGTTCATCCATAGTGTGAAAGAGATTTTCTCGAAGTTCTTTGCGGCCTCGCCGCCCAACTGCTATCGTCTTCGCCGTTGACTCCAGCCCCTCCTCTATGAGCTGTTTAGTTTCTTTTGCGTACTTCTCGTTGTGAACTCGATACCAACCCTCGTGAGCAACCGCGGCATCTGCTGCAATCAACTCCTCGTGTCGCGTATTTATGTCTTTGATATTTTCAAGCGTGTTCAACCGTACAATGTCGTACCCTGCTTTAGAAAGGACATCCAGAGCACTCTCGTACGCTTCAAGTCCTACTTCTTCTGCTTGTTCTAAATAGGAGCCCTGTGGGACGCCAAGTCTGGGTTTGTTCGCGGGGGAAGGGAGTGACCTCCATGAATCACATAGTAGAGAAGCAACGAGCTCTGTTCCTTCTGTATCCTGAGTGAATGTTCCAACATGGTCCACAGAGGTTGAAAGAGGAATAACGCCGTTTTTTGAAATCCGTCCATACGTTGGCTTGTACCCTACTATACCACAAAACGAAGCTGGCCTGATCACCGATCCAATCGTCTGCGTTCCGAAAGCCATGGGACATAGTCCAGCCGCTACAGCCGCTGCAGAACCACTACTTGACCCACCCGGGGTGTGGTTTTTATCATGTGGATTGCGCGTAGGGCCGGGTGACATATGAGCAAACTCTGTTGTTACCGTCTTACCAAGTACTACTGCACCTGCGTCCTTCAGCGTTGTAACGGCGGAAGCTTCCGGTCCTGTCAGCAGGTCAGCCGGGAGTCCCGAACCGGCTCGGGTGGACATTCCACTTACATGGAATATATCTTTCACACCAATTGGGACTCCGTACAGCGGTGGTCTACTTTCTACCGTAGGATACTGTTCTTGGAGTAATTCCACTCTTTGATCTATTCGGCCCCACCTATCCTCTTCAGAAACAAACGATTCAAGCGATGGATCTATTGAGCCTATGCGATCCTTTATATTCTTTAGATAGGTGTCTGTATCAATGTGTCCTAATCGCAACTTGTCTGCAGTATCGGCAAGTGGTTCTGTATGTAACACAGAGTGATTTGTATGAGCGCCCAATATATGTGCTTTGATATGGAATGATTTTGCCTAAATATATTTTTGAGGTTGTAATGTGGCCTGTAGTCAGCAGAATAGTGACGATATTTTGCAAACTATTTTATCATACTCTTTTGTACTTGACGTATGGTTCATATTGACCAACAGGAGATACGATTCCTCTCTCAAAATCAAGTGCGAGAGGCTGGAGCACTACATATGCGAGAGTGTATCGATAGAATGGAGCTAGTGTTCGAATTGTATAATCAAAAAAAGGTTGTCATGGGTGAAAATGGGCAGGACCTCCATGGACACATGACCACCTTCCCATCTAATCTATCTGATCCCGAGCGCAGCCGCCTACGATCGGGGAGCCGATTTGGGGCGATGCCTGCTTACGTAGGTGGTAAAATAGATACAGTTGGTGTCAAGTGGTATGGGTCGGTCACGCCTCGGCCTGAAGAATTAAATGCACCTTGGTCAGGCCCACTAATATTACTAAGTGATTCTGATTCTGGTCGGCCAATAGCCATCATGGATGGTGAAATAATAAGCAGTATGCGAACTGGCGCGATGGCTGCGCTTGGTGCCAAGCACATCCATCCAGACCCAGAAGTGGTAACAATACTGGGACCGGGAGCCATTGGTCAAACCTCAGCTATGGCAATGGATACAACATTCAGTTCGCTTAACGAGATGCGTATTTACCACCCAAATATTCAAAAATCTAAATTGTTCAGGAGTAAAATGGACGAGAAACTTGATGTAGATATTAACGAAGATGAGGACTTAGAACGGGCTGTAAAAGACTCAGATATCATTGTAGCCGCTGCATCACGTAATCCCTGTGTGAAAATTGATTCTTCTTGGCTCACATCTCACTCAACAGTTATCCAACTCGGAGACTTACAGATGGACCTGAGCGGTTATGATTCAGATCAGATCATCTGTGACATTCGGCGGCATCCATTACAGTTTCATCGCCAGGTTGGATGGAAATTTACCGAAGCATTTGTGACCAAGTTCAAGAACAGTTCAAATAGCTATATAAGTAACCTAAGAGCACTGCACGAAATTGTGGGTGGTGAAGATCAGGTACCCATTCGTGAGATGACAATTTTTTCATCATTAGGACTGCCAATTGAGGATGTCGCTTGGGCTTCTCACGTATACAATAACGCGATAGCATCTGGAATCGGTCAGCCGATTAAAATAAGTGATGGCCCGTATTTTGAAAAACCTACGCTTGATTGACTTTTGAACTCAGTCAATTGTTCGCGTAGTGTTTAGCACGGCAAAGAGTGTTTGGTCCTATTCTGTCATGTCCGATTACAAGATACACTGGTTAACAGTTTCATAACCCGCTATTCAGCTTATGTGATGATATCCTCGGGCACAATTTATCCAATTAGCCTGGTTGCTCATGTGAGGGTTTGACCGCTAATCCTTCTATAACAGATTGCGCTCTTGTGGCGGAGATTGTTGGTGAGTCATAGCGCAGTTTCGAGGATGGTTTTGAGCGCTTCTTTCCCCGGTTTGCGGAACACTTCTCGACGGAGCTGAAACGCTCGGATATACGGTGTGAGTCTGTCTTTAGAGACACTTCGATGCGGCGAGAGCCACCGTCGCGCCAGCGACGCGTGGCTCTCGCAATTGTTCACGTGCACGTCTCCATCAACGTACTCGCCGTCACTGTGAACGACGCATTCACCCGTGAATGCGTCGTCCTCCTCAAGTGGATCGTATGCCCGAAAGCCGTCTGTGTAGACGGTTAACGACTCCTGCTGGCGGTCGGCCAGCAGGAGTCGAATCTTCGATTCGGTCGCGGCTTTCGCCGGGATCACGTACCGTTTACCACTACTTCGATCTGCGAGAACAAAGACGGGGAGCTTGTCCTCAGCGTATGTTTCACGTCCGCGCGTGGATAGGCCACGCGAGCGCGACCAGCTGTCGCGCTTGCGGTCTCTGAGTCCAGCTTTCATGTAGATTCATCGATCTCAACCGGGCCTTCGACTTGTAGCCGAAGTGCGTCCAGCGCTCGCAGAAAGCGCTGGACGCGCCGGTAGATCGTCTTGTAAGAAACGTCAATCTCTACGTCTAACTGCCTGAGACTCGTGTTGAAACGGATGTACGTGTAGACCGCGAGGAACCATTTTCTGAGTTCCACCGCAGAGTGTTCGAACACCGTGCCTGTTTGATCGTTGAACGTGCGGTCGCAATCCTTACACAGATACCGCTGCAACACCCGATAGCTGCTGTACCGAATCACAGATTCGCGGCCCGACGCTCCGAGACGAACGTCTTGATTGGGAATATCGTTCGTCAGGTGACGCAGTCGCGTCACCCTTGCCCGCTGTGACTTCCAGCTACTGCTGAGAGCTGACCATCAATCCTCTACCCAAGAGCGAACAGTGAATTAATCTAGGCAAAAATAATTGAGGATCTGTCATAGGCTATGTGCACTATGCTGATCATACCAACATAATATAAGGCTATATGATCAAAGAGCTTTTAAATAACAACCACCCTCACGATAGTGATGGAAATCGTCCAAAAAGTGGTGGACAATCCAATTGTTAGAACAATAACTGATCGAGATAAGGGCATGTCAGTACGGGACTCGTACATTCTCAGGAATCTACTGGGAGGTGTCCGTAACATGATAAGCGATCGAATGACCGCAGCGTATTTTGGAATTCTGAGTACAATACTAATGATGGGGTTATTTGGTCCAATGCTGGCCCCGTACGGAATTGAACAAATACACTTTGATAAACAAAGTGGAGAGATGTTGCGAGCGGCCTCTCCATCTCTGGCTCATCCACTTGGAACGACATTTAACGGGTACGATGTGTTGAGCCGCTTACTGGTTGGTGCGCGTCCAACAGTAATTACAGGAATTCTTGGAGGAGGAATGATTCTTTCAATTGGCACTGTCATTGGAGTTACTGCCGGTTACGTTGGGGGACGGACAGAAACCGTTCTTATGCGGTTCACTGATTTTGTCTACGGTGTCCCCCTTATTCCATTCGGTATAGTCCTTATCACCTTCCTGGGTGTGGGATTTATTCCGTCAATTGCAGTAATTGGATTGATACTTTGGCGTGGGGCGGCCCGTGTCATTCGTGCACAGACGCTGAAGGTCAAGCAGTATCCTTTCGTTGAGGTCGCAAAGGCTAGTGGAGCAAGCACTCCAAGAATAATCTTCAAGCACATACTGCCAAACGTGGCGCCGATGGCTATCTTCTTTCTCTCTTTAGGAGTAGGGTACGCGATAATGCTTCAAGCCAGCTTGACCTTTCTTGGAGTCGCTGACCCATTCATTCCCTCATGGGGAGTAATGATACGGAACGCATTCAATTCTGGATATATGTCGACGGCATGGTGGTGGTCAGCCCCTCCAGGATTTCTTATTGCTCTTACCGTATTGGCCACGTTCATGTTCGGCCGGGGTTACGAGGACGGTGACAGTGAAACGGATACAGATGTGATAGCAGCTTAGTATGAGTGATCCATTACTAGAAGTTGACAACCTGACAGTACAGTATGAAACTGAAGAAGGGATGCTTACAGCAGTTTCTAACGCCTCGTTCACGATTTCAGAAGGTGAGTTCTTTGGGCTTGCAGGCGAGTCGGGGTCAGGCAAAAGCACCATGGCTAAATCCATCATCGGTGGCTTAGATGACAACGGGGTCATTTCTGAGGGCTCGATTAAGTACCGTGGAAAAAGAATCGACCAACTATCTGACTCGGAACTGAGTGAACAAATCCGCTGGAAAGAAATTTCATGGATCCCTCAAGGCGCGATGAGCAGCCTAGATCCTCTTCAACGCGTCAGTGAACAGGCGCTTGAGATTGGTCAGGTGCACACCAATCTCCCAGATGGTGAGATACGTGATAAACTTAAGACGACATTCGATATTGTCGGATTACAAAAGAGCAGAATCGATGATTATCCGCATCAGTTTTCAGGTGGCATGCAACAACGCGCTATTATCGCGTTAGCACTATTCCTGGAGCCGGAGCTGGTTATTGCGGATGAACCTACAACGGCCTTGGATGTAATTATGCAAGATCAGATATTTAAGTATATGGATCAATTGAAGACCGAATTAAACGTTAGTCTACTACTCATTACACATGATATTAGTGTTATATTTGAATCATGTGATAGCGTTGCGATAATGCATGCCAGTCAAATTGCTGAGAGAGGAACAACAGAGGCAGTACACGAAAATCCGCGTCATCCGTACGCGTTTATGTTTAAAGAAGCCTTCCCAGATGTTCGTGAACCGAAACGTGACTTAGAAATTATTGAGGGATATCCCCCGGAGCTGATCGGCGAAGTCGACTTCTGTAGCTTTGCTGACCGCTGTCCGTGGGCCGCACCAGAGTGTCGAGCTGGTGAACCCAAAACCGAATCAGTCTCTGATGACGACCCGACTCATAAGGCTGCATGCGTGCGAAAGGAGGAAGCGTACGATATGTATCAGTCTGAGCTGACGGACAGAGAAAACGATCACATGGAGAACGATGTAGCACAAACCGGAGAGGTGGACTAATCATGAGCGAGCAACCCGTACTCGAGATCAAAAACCTGAAGAAATATTTTGAGGGTAACAGAGATATCATTGATGTTATCATGCGGCGAAGTCCGTCGCAGATACAAGCTGTTGATGATGTTTCAATGACCCTGCAAAATAATGAGTCGGTTGCCGTTATTGGGGAAAGTGGATGTGGAAAATCAACCCTTCTCCGCACACTCATTGGACTTGAGGATATCTCTTCGGGCGATGTAATATACAAAGGAAAACCCGTATCTCAGTTTAGCAAAGCCGACTGGAAAGAATACCGTCGTAATGTACAGGTCATCTTTCAAGATCCGTTCAACTCGTTAAATCCGAAGATGACTGTCCGCGAGTCTCTTGCTGAACCGCTCAATATACATGGACTTGATAACAAAGATGAACGAATACGTGAGGTTCTTGAGCAAGTTGAACTGCAACCTGCTGAAAAATACCTAAATCGGAAACCATCCAATCTTAGCGGTGGAGAAAAGCAGCGGGTTTCGATAGGCCGCGCTCTGATACTTGATCCTGACGTAGTGCTTGCAGACGAGCCAGTATCAATGCTTGATGTCTCAACACAGGCAGCGGTGCTGACAAAAATGAAAGAATTAATAAATGACTTTGGCGTATCAATGATTTATATTTCACATGACCTTTCAACTGTTTCATATATTGCCGAATCTGTTAAAGTAATGTATCTTGGAAGGTTTGTTGAGTCTGCTAAGACAGAGCAACTTTTGCAATCCCCGAAGCACCCGTACACCGAGGCCCTTGTTTCCGCTATCCCAGTTCCTGATCCAACATATGACAGAGAGCGAACAGAGATGTCTGGTGCCCCTCGGGATCCCATCGACATTGGTGAGGGTTGTCGGTTCCGCGATCGATGCCCAAGCGTCATACCACCTGAGGATATTGACATCAATCAAACTGTGTATCGTGAAATAATGAGCTTCATGCAGTTATTACAGCGAGAACAAGTAGGACTTGACCGCATTGAGAGTATGATCGGCACCAGCGAACGAACAGCAATGGCTGACGCGATACAAAGTGAGTACTTTTCTGAAGAACTCACTGGGAAAAACGAATCGACCTTACGTGCTGCACTTACATCCCTTGCAGATGATGAACAACAAATTGCTATTGAGACGCTTCAGAACAGGTTTGAGAGCGTCTGTGAAACGACTCCACCAGCCATAGAAGCTGAACTAGAATGGCACGTAGCCTGCCACCACTATGACGAGACGAGCGGCACTGGCAAGCAAGAAGCTCCACTCCAGTACACCGATGATTAGTTACAACACTCCACAGAGCACCACACAGCTGTTTAGTATGGCAGTAGTACACAGTACCAGCGAGAAACGTGAGGGAAGCAAATGAGTTCACTAAGACGATACTTCGCAGCCCGCACCCTTCAGACAGTCTTCATGCTTGCGCTTGTCATGACTGCTCTATTTATCCTTTTCCGATCAATGCCAGGAGACTTTACTGCCCAGATGGCGGCATCGGGGGCCAATGAGGAAGCGTTACAGGAAATTCGTGAGCAGTGGAGACTTGATGAACCGATCTACATACAGTATTACCACTACGTTGCGAATCTTGCTCAGGGGAACCTCGGTGAATCCCCGGTGTACCGCGTTGATGTCTGGGAATTCACCAAAATGAGAATTTTTAACACGTTCATTCTTGTTGCCCCTGCAATGACATTCACCTATATTCTTGGCGTTGTTATCGGAACAATCGCAGGAAACAGTCGGGGTAGTCGATTTGAACGTTTTGGTACCATCCCAGTTATTGCTGTCGGGTCAGCCCCGGCATTCTTTACCTCAATTATTTTGGTCGTCGTGTTTGCTGTATGGCTTGACTTCTTTCCTACGTCTGGAATGCTTTCAGCGGGTTCAACAGAAGAGCTGGCTTGGTGGGAGCCCTACCTCAGCCAAGACTTTGCGATTCATTACATTCTTCCATTTACGGCCATCGTCTGCCGCTATTTGTTCATTCCAACACTAATAATGAGAAATAGTGTTGTTGAAGTGATGGGTGAAGACTTCACCGAGTACTACCGTCTCACCGGTCTGCCAACAATAAGCCGGTTGAAGCATATTGCTAAACATGCTAGTATCCCAGTTCTCACGATATACCCGGTGTCACTTGCACGAGCACTTGGTGGACTCGTCCTGATAGAAACGGTGTTTAATTGGCCTGGCATCGGATTCACACTTGTTGAGTCGGTGCTCGCCAGAGATTACCCTACCGTGCAGTTTGTTTTCTTTGTCGTTGCAGCATTTGTGATTACGTCTAATTTTGTTGTCGACCTCGTCTACGGAGTCATTGATCCGCGTATACGGCTTGAGGGATAGTCCGATTTTAGTTTCTACATGAAGATTCGATATATTCCTGATCTTCTGTCTACTACTTTCGTGTATCTTCTTTAATCTGTATTGGTTTTTATCCTATTCCCACAGGTTTATAATATGTTAGTATAATATAACAGTATGGCTGCTAATAGCAGGCAAGACGAGAGTCGGGAGCAGACAATTGATCGAAGAAGTATTATACAAGGACTCGCCGGTGCGTCGGCGGTTGGCCTGGCTGGATGTTCGGAAAGCGATTCCTCGTCTAGTGAAGACCTAGGAGAGCGTGTATCAACGATTCAAATGGAGTACTGGTCTGACTATGGCGGCTTCACCACTACTCAAGAACAGATGGCACCGCTTATCCGACAGGGAATTGAGTCACTTGGGACACAGGTGGATATCGTCCCAAAAGATCTCGGAACCCAAACAGGGCAGATGGCTAATGATGAAAATCGAGCAAACAATATCTCATTTACGTGGTGGGTTCCTGCAGCTGATCGACTGGACCCACAAGAGCTGCTCAACAATATGCGGCTGGATTGGGCCGGTGCTAACGGAAAGAGCAATACCTCGAATTACGCATCATGTGAATACACAGAGCGACTGATTGAACAGACAACTGCCGAAACTCCTGAAGAGCGAACTACTGGCCTTCACGAGACAGTCGCATACATGTCTGAAGACTGTGCGATTGATAACCTGTGTCCTGTCGCAAACATCGGCGCATGGAGAACCGATATGGTCGATATTGATGGAGTGGGCACTGGTGGGTTAGCCCGTTCAAATGCAGAGTGGATGTTTAAGTCGGAACTAATGGAAGACGGGGAACTCATTGTTGGGATTGATCCCATTGCGACTGAAACAACTAATTGGATGACCCACACCGCCTCAATGCCCGAGGCGATGTGGCAGCACATGATAAACTCTCCAATACATAAGTACAACGAGAATTATGAGGTGACGGAACTGCTTGGGTCTGTAGACGTAGTCGACAGTCAGGAAATTGTTGTTGAACTGTTCGATGATGCTGTGTTCACCAACGGAGACCCTGTCACTGCCGAGGATGTGAAGTTCACCTTTGAGCAGATACTCCGAGGTGGAGATGCTGGTGCATACCCAGGTGCGGCACCAGTTCCGTATGATGCGATAGAGGCTGTTGATGAGAAGACAGTCCGATTTACCTTCACCGAGCCATACATCCCGTTCGCTGAAACTACGTTGATGAGATGGGGTATTCTTCATAAGGCTTCGTTCGAAGAGGCTGGAGCGGTTGAATCCCCGGGTGATGCTACTTTCGAGACCCCAATTGTGTCCTCTGGGCCACTAAGAGTCACGTCAATTGAGCAAGGTCAGAGAGTTGTAGCAGAGCCTCATGACGGACATCCACAGTATGAAGCGGCTCAGCCGGTTGTGTTTGAAGCATACCGGAACGAAGAGTCCATGATCAATGCGCTTGAGGCAGGAGAAGCGCACATCGGCGTTGAGATCTCTCCTCCTAATGCTACCCGTGTCAATGAGGAGATCGAGAACGCTGAAGCGAGATTTGAGGGAACCCATACTGCATATAATCTGCAATATGTGTGTCACACCGCTCCTTGTAAATTCACCGAATTCAGAAAGGCTATCGGTGCATCGATCAACCGGGAACAACTTGTGAATACAGCGTTTGACGATCGTGTTGGTGTAGAAATGTTTCCAACCTACATTTCGACGAATCATCCAATATTCCCCCCTGAGGATATGCTTTACGAGCATCCTGACCCTGCCGGCGATATCGAAGCGGCAAGAGCTATGTTAGAAGAAGAAGGGTGGAGTTGGGACTCTGATGGAAACCTCCATTACCCACCAGATGCCGATCTTGAACCGCTCTGGCCTCAGGGAGAAGTCCCCTCTGAAGATCAGTTCGGTTGCATTGATAATTCCAGTATTAATCCATAGCTGCACCACAGCAGCGAATTGCCGAGAAATATTAAAACTATTATATTAACTACCAATGACAAGTAATTCGGACATGTTAGATGGATGGATAGCTTCGGGAGCATTCAGAATTGTGAATAACGAAATCATCCCAACAGATGAGTTCCTCTCAGATCTGGACAAAAAACGACAAAATGAGTTGAGTGAGAACAATATCCATGGTGAGGAAATCCCGCAAGTAGTTCAGGAAGCTGAATTGGGCCCTGTACTCAACGCGACATACGCAACATTATGCGATTGGAACACAGATGCCTCGCCAGGTCAGGTATTAGTAACCGCAATCTTGCTCGCTACTGACGAAGAAGACTTAGCTGAATCAGACGGAACGCCAGACGGGTTCGTTCCTCTCTGCTGGGAAGAAGCAGACACACTCGTTAGTCTCTGTGATCGGTGTATTGTATACATATGGCGTGATGACTGCCCGTCTTGTGAAACAATGAAAGATAACTTGAGTGAAATATTCGGACAGGACGCACCTGAGGATGTTCTAGCGTTATCTGTCTATGGACCAAACAATGTTGCTAAATTACAAGAAGAATATGATGTGAGTATCGGGCCGACAACTCTATTTACGCTTAATGGAAGCATTGATAGCCGCTTCGTTGGTGCTGCAGATTCTAGTGCCATTGAAGATGAAATTGATGTGCTTCGGAAGAGGCTAGTTTCGCAATAATGAATACACATCATTCTATATCACCTAAAATACACTATAGCTAGCTGATTATATGATGTTAACCTACACTATCAGTCGAGTATGTCCAGCAAAATTTAAAAATAGTGCTTTTTTTACTTTAGAGGAGTACCACAACGATAATTAATGCTCTTTAAAAATCACAAAAAGTATGATGCATTGGTTCTCGTGTCATTAATTTGGTTTTTAGCAAAATTCGTCCGGTACGCCTTTCCACCATTATTCGACTCATTACAATCAGCTTACGGTGTCAGTAATGCTGTACTTGGAACTGCATTCACATCACTTATGATCATATACGCATTGATGCAGTTTCCTAGTGGCATGATTGCAGACAGCCTCGGATCAGTGTATGTAGTAGCAAGTGGAGTTGCGGTAGCAGGACTTGGAGCTCTTAGTTTGTTTTTAGATCTCAGCTTTGCGTTTCTAGTGGCGGCCATGCTGGTCATCGGTGCTGGAACTGGGGTTCACAAGACAGTCGCAATTCGGCTAATTGCCCGCATCTACTCCGACCGGCCGGGGCGTGCACTGGGTGTACATGATACTTTTGGATCCTTTGGAGGTGTCGCAGCCCCGAGTATAGTTGTTGTCTTTTTATCTGCCCCTACAGTTCTTTCTCCGTTTTTTGCGTTTATGCCAACATCGGAATGGCGCGGCGTGTTTTTGCTTACTGGGATTGCAGGCCTCATTTTGTCTGGCGCTTTTATCCTTCAGAACCATCGGAAGCCCTACATTAGATCTAGCTCTAGTAGTGATACTGCTTCGAGCCGATCTCCAGCTAAATTGGCTGATTATATCACATTATTTTCTAATATTCGTTTCACCGTTTTTGTTATAGCAACCATTGGCATTTCATTTGCACATAACGGGCTTGTTGCTTTTCTTCCACTATATCTGTCACAAGTTTCTGCAGTATCAAATACGACAGCAAGTTTGTTATACTCAGTCTTTTTTTGGGTGACATTTGTTCAGCTTGTGACCGGGGATATCTCTGATCGATTTGGTAGACTTTCATTGATGTCTATGTTAGGTATCACTGCTACTGTTGCAATGTGGGGGATCGTGTTTGCACCGAACGCTGGGATTGGATTACTTGCATTTCTCATCGCAGTTGTTGGTATCGGTGCCCATGGATTCCAGCCGGTTCGTGGGGCGTATCTGATGGACCATCTTCCCGAGCAACTATCAGGAGGAGGGCTCGGGATTGTACGTACGCTACTTATGGGCATCGGTGCGCTTGCCCCCACTGTGGTGGGGATAACTGCTGATCTGCTTGACTTTCGTGTTGCATTTGGCGTGTTAGCAGGTGTAATTGCCGTATCGACTGTAGGGTTAATTGGTCTATGGGCAGTGGACGCTAACAGTCGTCTTAATCTACTTAAATCCGACAGTAATATGTAATAATACTATTTATCATGAATTTATTTTGTGTAAACACACGGTGGTTAGAGCTCCCTTATCCTGACGGCCTGAGCTCCGTCTTGGAGAGTTTTCTCTTCAACCGATTTCAATTTGTTATGCGGACTGATACTCGCAAAGTGATTTCCAGCAAGCTCTCCAGCAGGGCTCTTGAAACACGTGGGGCCACATGAAATCAGAATTTCTGGCTCGTTACGATAGCCGGGATAAAGGAGTATATCACCACGTGATGGGTATACTGTGTGATTTTCACGCGGGATATGTACAAGATTTTCTTTATCTAATCGTATCCAAGTGGCGATACCGCTCCACCGCACATGCATCAATTCCGACTCAATCGGAAGGAGATCTCTTACAGCGGCGACTGACTCTGGGGCTTTTGTCTCGTGTATAGTCGCTTCAAATACGTGACCGTCAAGTTCAATGGAAAGCATACATATCTATACTTTCGTTTAATATATAAACATGTGTACTTTGCAATGTGGCAAATTTATTGTATTCTATACAAGATCGATCAGTTATATTTGATTATCACCAACTATTTAATAAAGCGGTTTGAATCTCAACTATGTCGACTGATTTGTTACTAGACAATGCCAAAATTATTGACGGTACTGGATCACCTTGGTTTCGAGGGGCAGTACGAATTAATGATGGACAAATTGTTGGCGTGTCACGTCAAAAAAATAGAAATTTGAACAACGAAACACGGGTTGATTTAGATGGTTTAGCGATTTGTCCTGGATTTATTGATTTACATTCTCATTCTGATCTCCGGTTATTCTCATCTCCTGAATTAAAACCAAAGACCATGCAGGGAATTACGACGGAAATATTAGGTCAAGATGGTTTCTCAATGGCCCCGATGTACAGGGAGGGAGGAGATAAAGTGTGGGAAGATCATCTCAGTGGGCTCAACGGCCGTGCGAATAAGGAGTGGACATGGGGGTCCACGAGTGATTATCTAAATGCTATAAAAAACAATGATGTCGCCCCAAATGTAGGGATGTTGGTGGGCCATGGAACTGTTCGGTTCAATATTATGGGCATGGCTGATAGACAACCTAATAGTAAAGAACTTGATGAGATGAAAGAGTTGATACTCGAATCCTTAGAGCAAGGTGCACTCGGGTTCTCTACGGGCTTAGTTTATACCCCTCAGGTCAATGCAGGTACCGAGGAGGTTCAAGAGTTAGCAGGTTGCCTATCTGGGTATGGGCGACCATTTGTGGCACATATCCGTGACGAACACTCAAATATATGGAGTGCGCTTGATGAATTTATCGATGTCGGTTCCGCAGAGGATATTCCGCTGCACTTGTCGCATTTCAAAACCGCAGGGAGCAGGCAACATGGCAAATCTCAACGCGCTATTGAAATTATAGAGTCTGCACGTGAAAGGGGAGTAGATATGACGGCAGACCAATATCCGTACACAGCGGGCAGTACGATGCTAGCGTCATTTCTTCCTTCGCGGGTACGGTCTGGGAATGCTGAGTCTACAATTAACCAACTTCGACAAAGTCGAGAAGAGGTAGTAAATTATCTCGACACAGAAACCGAGCCTTCATGGGACGAAATGGTGATCACAAGCGTTCAAACAGAAGCAAATAATAGCTACGTCGGAATGAGCGTTACTGATATTGCAGCCGACATGGACGTGACGCCGCCAAATGCAGTTATTGACTTACTTATAGATGAGAAGCTTGAGGTCGAACAGTATTCATATCATTCCATTGAAGAAGATGTGACTAACATCTTAGAGTATAAAAACTCAGCAATTGCAACTGACGGCCTATTAGGTGGTAAGCCGCATCCACGAACATATGGGACGTATCCTCGTGTGCTTGGCCGATACTCGCGTGAATTAAACACATTCTCAATAGAAGAGGCAATTCGTATGATGACTTCGTTACCAGCTCGGATTATTGGGATTGAAAATAAAGGTATTATTCGTACAGGTAATGACGCAGATCTTGTTGTGTTTGATCCAGAGGAAATAGACTCTCAAGCTACATATGAGAATCCCAAAAGGTTTCCGAGTGGGATCCACTATGTGTTCATAAATGGGACAGCAGTTGTTAACAAGGGAAAGCATACAGGTCAGACACCGGGAACAGTTTTATCGAAGAGTCTGTGAGATACATTTACTAGCTAGTAGTTTTCATATACTTTGAGTAGATATTAAATAGGATGTAGCTCTCACACATAAGCAAGGTGAGTGGCTTAGGGCTTGACCACAAGACCGTTCACGTAGTACAGGTATGTCGGGTAACCACCATGATGAATGTCCATGATTTATATGAGGCGAAATGAGGCAGTGAACAAGAGAAACTGCCTCGAAATCTCCCACAGCCGCACATTTCAGAGCATATTTGTTGGCAATGCTTGTTCAGTTCACACTGGAGACGAGTACTTAGCTCATGAACAGCCGTCGGTTGGCATTCTCATGACTCATTCCCATCACGTCGGCAAGTGGTGCAAACGAGTACATCTCTCTATGATCGGCGTCGTGATACCGGTCACAAACGGTTTCGACTACCGGAGACAGTGCTGAGAGTTGTCCTTGAATGTCGGTATGGCCGAACCGGCCGAGTCGCTGGGCGGCCCCCAAGAGTCCAGTCACCGTTGAGTACGCACTGACCACTGCCGCCTCCGATCGGCTAATGCCCGCTTGCTCGCAGACCAGCCCGAGAACAACTGGATAGTGACCGTCAGTTCGACTAGCCTCATGAGCGGTGATGTAGTCGTCGACGATACCATCAGCCACAAGCCCACCGAACGGATAGTCGTCAGCATCGGCTAGCAGTTCCAGGAGTTTTCCCCCGGCCTTTCGTGAACTCTCACGGAACTCGGCTGGGAGAGTTGCAGCCCCAAGTCGTTCGTCGGCTTCGATGATCCCGTCGATGTTACCGCTGGCTGTTGACCCGTGAGCATGGCCAAGGGCGACCACTTCTGCAGGCCCAATCACTCCCCGGAGATACCCTTCGATCAGCTCACCCAGTTCGTCGATCGTTTGGACATATCCCTCATTGAGGTATTGTTCAATGCCGTAGGAAGCGGTGTAGGTACCGACTGGTAACATTGAATCCGAAAGCCGCAACGCGGTGAAAAAGGCTACTGAATCAGTCATGATTGTGTCCCTCGTCGTTGCTATAGCCAGTCTGCTGGTGGTGACTGTGCTCGTGACCGTCCTCGTGGCTATGCTCGTGGTCTACCCCATGGCTGTGGCTTGGTGACGCGTCATTCATAAACTGCTCGGCGTCGACAATTTCATACCACGTCTCAGTGTCGTCCGGGAGGTACGGCCCGAGAACGTCTTCGATGATTGTTTTATCGGCCTCGACCGGGACGTACACCGTTTGTTTCTCAACAGAGATGTCCCAGTGTTGGTTGCCGATCCGGTGGCCGAGTTCAACGATCGTGGCTAGCAGTGCTGATTCAGGGAGTTCAATCACAAATGCTTCGCGTGACTCAAAAGTAACAATTGCTGCCCAGTCGTCCTCGAGCACGAGTATATCGCCTTCAGAGAGTTCGGGTTTGTCAACCAGCACGCCGAGATCGGTTCCGGCATCAGATTCAACGCGAAGTCGAGACCTTTGTCGGTCAACATTGTCGAGTGTGACCGTCTCGAGTGTGCCTGCGGCCTCATGTGCTGCAATTTTATCGCCGAGATCGGGGTCATTGGTGCTGCCGACGATGCCGTCCACGCGTTTCATCGTTTGTCACCTCCGACCGGCGCACCAACATCAAGCAGTACCAGCCTACTCTCGTCCCATGCGGCATCGATTGCAGCAGTCACATCGGCACTTCTATCTCCGAGGACACGAACCGTCACGCCGGCGTTATCTTTTAACGCTGAAGTGCCAGCTGTGACGTCATGAACTGAGTCGGCTAGTCGGTCGTAGATTGCGTCAGCCAGTACGCTGACCTCCGTGCCGGGTGCAAGCACATATAATGTTCCGATAACGCCGAAATCACCAACTGTCGCCAGGTTGCGTGGGTCGCGCTCACTAGGGCGAAGTTCGACTGCGTCTGCACAAACTAGTGAGTCATCAACACTCGCTTCGGTGAGGGTATGAAAGTGGTCAAAATCAAATGCTTCGTGATGTGTAAGTCCATTCGGGACGAATACATCGCCAACAATGACCGTCGCATCTTCGGCCATCTTGATTGATGTAGTCTGAAGACATCGGGCGTCTTCATTGAGAATTGTTGGACCCGGCAGGTATTCAACATGCGCTCCTGAGTCGGCAATGAGTGTCGCATCAAGATGGGCATAACTAGCTTTCATGCTCTGAACCTTTGTCGCGCTCTGTGTTGCCACGTGCACGCGCGAGTTTGGACGGGCCTCGACTGAGAGGGTATGGCGGTCGCCTTGAGTAACGGCACCGGTCGGATCCTGCAGACAAACTGTTGTCAACCCTGGTGCTGGGTCGCTATCGAGGGTTCCGGTGAGGTGGTACGGCACCGTCACATAATCTGACAACATTCGAGTCGGATTCGTGCCTTCACGAGCAAAAACTAATTCGGCGACTCCATCCTTTCCGTGTCCGAACGCCGGTGATTGCGGCAGGCGTTGTTCTGCATACTCCTGAAAAGCTGATGGAACGGTTGGGTCGTCGACGGTAGCTCTCACGCGAACAAAACGCTCCGTTCTATCAAGTTGGCAACCTCGTCGATCCCCTCTTCTGTCTTGCAATTTGTAAAAACAGTCGGCTCTTCACCACGGACCCTGTCGGAGTCGCGTGCCATCAGATCGAGATCTGCGTCGACGTACTGTGCAAGATCCTTTTTATTAATCACAAGCAGGTCGGCTTGCGTAACCCCTGGTCCACGCTTGGCTGGGATATCGTCGCCTTCGGCGACCGAAATGACGAACATAAAGTAGTCAGCAAGTTCGGGATTAAACGTTGCCGCCAAATTGTCACCACCTGACTCAATCAAGACTACGTCAAGGTCTGGATGTCGCTCGGTGAATTCGTCGATTTTAGCGAGATTCATCGACGGATCCTCACGAATCCCAGTATGTGGACACGCGCCTGTCTCAACACCAGCAACGAGGTCAGTCGGCAGTCGACCAGCAAATGACTCCTGCAGCTGTTTTGCATCAGCTTGTGTCATAATGTCGTTGGCGATAACCCCAACATTATACCCTGCATCATCGAGGCGCGGTACGAGCTGTTTGACCATCGCTGTCTTACCTGAACCGACTGGTCCTCCAAGACCCACAGTCGCGACGTCTCTGTGGCCCATTAGTCGAGTTGCTCCGTGCTGTCTGCTCGGATCGGTTCGTGAACCGTTACGAGTTTTGTGCCATCAGGAAAGGTTGGCTCGACTTGCACCATGTCTACCATCTCAGGAACGCCTTCCATGACGTCCTCTCGAGAGAGGAGGCTGGTTGCCTCCTTCCGTATTTTAGCAACACTCATTCCCTCTCGGGCTCGTTCACAGACCCAGTCAGAAATGTACGCAACTGTTTCCGGGTGGTTGAGCGCAATGCCTCTGTCTTTCCGCCGTCTGGCCAGTTCAGCAGTCATGAAGATTGTGAGCCGTTCGTTGTCCTTTGGTGAGAGTTTCATAGAGTGTACCTCTGAGCGAGTGGAACCTCTTCTGCGGGTTCACAGGTAACGTGTTCGCCGTCAACTTCGACCTCGAAGGTTTGGGCATCGATATCGATATCGTTCGGGCAGTAGTCGTTATGTAACATATCGCTCTTTTCGACATCTCGAGTTCCCTCTACGGGGCGGACCGTCGAGTCGAGGTCAAGTTTTTCTGCAATACCATTCTCATACGCGGCCTGACTGACAAACGTGGTACTTAGTGCGTTCTTTGCTTTGCCGACTGCTCCAGCGCGAGAGCGCTGCATTACCGGCTCGCAGGTCATTAGCGATCCGTTGGCCTCACCCATTTCGGAGTGAACCGGGAAACCACCCTTGATAACGTACTTTGGTTTGATACCGAAGAACTCGGGCTCCCAGAGCACAATATCTGCCATCTTCCCTGGTTCCAGCGAACCAATGAAGTCGTTGATGCCAGCGACCCTCGCAGGGTTGAGGGTGTACTTAGCGACGTACCGTTCAATTCGGGCGTTGTCAGCTTCAGTTCCTTCATCAGCTGGCAGCGGCCCCCGCTGAGCTTTCATACTGTGGGCAGTCTGCCACGTCCGCGCGATAACTTCAGCCATCCGCCCCATTGCCTGTGAGTCTGATGTCATCATGCTGATTGCGCCCATATCGTGGAGCACATCTTCAGCGGCGATCGTTTCGGAGCGGATCCGTGACTCAGCAAAGGCGACGTCCTCTGGCACATCTGGGTTCAAATGGTGACACACCATCACCATATCTAGGTGCTCATCAAACGTGTTGACTGTGTAAGGCATTGACGGATTCGTTGATGATGGCAGCATGTGTTCGAAGCCGATGAGTTCGAGCACGTCAGGAGCATGGCCACCACCAGCACCCTCAATATGGAAGGTGTGGATTGTTCGTCCGTCAACGGCTTCAAATGTGTCTTCAACGAACCCAGATTCGTTGAGCGTGTCTGTGTGTATACACACCTGAACGTCTTCTTCATCAGCTACAGTGAGCGCTGTGTCTATGACAGCCGGGGTCGATCCCCAGTCTTCGTGAAGTTTAAGCCCACAGGCCCCGGCCTCAATTTGCTCGACAATCGGCGCTGGAGCACTTGAGTTCCCCTTTGCATAAAAGCCGACGTTCATTGGCCACTCCTCAGCAGCTTGTAGAAATCGCTTGATGTTCTCTGGACCGGGCGTGCAGGTTGTTGCTCCGCCGCCGTACCCGCCGCCCATCATCGTCGTCACGCCACTAGCAAGTGCGTGTTCAAATAGCTCCTTGCTATTGAAATGGACGTGGATGTCGAACGCACCGGGGGTCGCAATGAGCCCGTCAGCTGGGACTGCATCGGTACCTGCTCCAATGATCAGGCTCTCGTCGACACCGTCCATCGTATCAGGGTTTCCGGCTTTTCCAAATCCAGCAATTTTGCCGTTCCGCACGCCAAGATCACCCTTCTGAATACCTAGAACCGGATCGATGAGGACAACATTCGTATAGACGTAATCCAGCGCTCCTTCAGCTTGGGTGGTTCCTGGTTGCATACCCATGCCATCCCGCATCGTTTTGCCACCACCGAAGACTGCTTCGTCACCGTAAACAGTGTGATCAGTCTCTATTTTGGCCAAGAGATTGGTATCGCCGAGCCGAAGACGGTCACCCTCCGTGGCTCCAAACAGACTCGTGTAGTTTTCGCGCGTGAGTTCACGGCTCATTTGTTGGTCCCCATGTAACCTGTCTCACGGGCGCGTTCGATCGCATCCTGCTTGACTGCCTCATCGTCAAGATCGCCCTCAACTAAGCCTGCCATCCCATTCATAATCCGGTTTCCGCCGTATGCGACGAGTTCAACATCTTCCTCACACCCGGGTTCGAATCGAACTGCAGTTCCAGCGGGAATATTTAGTCGCATCCCAAAAGTAGCCTCCCGGTCAAACTCAAGCGCTGGGTTACATTCGAAGAAGTGAAAATGCGAGCCAACTTGTGACGGCCGGTCACCAGTATTTTCCACAGTGACCGTCGATGTCTCTCGGTTAGCGTTGATCCTAACAGGCTCGCCAGCGGGGAGTAATTCCCCCGGTACGAGTTCGGTCATCAACAATTACCCTCAGTACCTGTTAATCCGGTAGTGAGTGTCTGTACTTCCATGACAACAGGTGATTTGTACAACATAAGTAAAGTCCTTTCTATCAGTGTAACTCTAACAACTAAATCGAATAATCGAGTGTTTAACGCTAAAATACTGCGCTAAAACTGACCGTACAAATAGTTATTATTTATTATGCAATTGTAATCGGATGTATACCCGGGAGAGAGGCAACCCGTGCTGGGCTACCCTACTCGTGGGCTCTATTCAGTTTTGATTTCCTTCTATGGCTGAAGTCGTGGGCCCCTTCCCGTATTTCTGGTGGGGCCTAGCGGCCTCAAATACAGCTATACTGCGTCCAGTCGATCAGACCTCGTGCCTCTTCAATTGTTAGTGGCACTGATTCGTTGTCATCAAACAACTGTACTACCTGTGGAGGGCGAAGATTGCACGTAGCCAATAACGACGTATTAGTCAGAATCTCTCGTGTCGGTCCAGAGGCAACAACCGAACCACTGGTATCTAGTAATCTGACTCGGTCTGCGAGGTATGGAAGCAACTCTGTGTCTGGCGTTGAGGTGACAAGGGTGACACCGTTAGCCGAGAGTTCATCAAGCATATCCACAATCGCGCTACGGTTTGCAGCGTCGATGTTACTTAGTGGTTCGTCGAGCAACAATACGTCTGGGTTAACAGTCAACGCGCTAGCCAGGGCGGCCCGGCGCTTTTCCCCACTACTGAGTCGGTGCGGGGGTTTTGAAAGTAGCTGTGTGAGGTCGAACTGCTCAGCAACGGTCTCAACCCGACGATCAACCTCTGCTTGTGAGACACTCTGCTGGGTAGGGCCATACGCCAAGTCCTCCCTGACTGTCGGATTGAACAGGTAGTCGGTGGGGTTCTGTGTAAGTACACTGAGACTATCTCAGACTGAATCCGCATCGGTTGTTGATTCGAAGTATCTAAGCGACCCAGTATCTGGCCCGATCAATCCACCAAGCAATTGGAGTAACGTTGATTTTCCAGCCCCATTTGGTCCGACAAGTGCGACCCGCTCACCCCGGTGGATCTCAGCGTCGAGGCCACTAACGGCTGTCGTTCCGTCAGGGTAGCTATAGGACAGATTACTCGGTTCAATTACCGACTCGGCGGTAGCCACGTGGTCTTCGCCTGTGCTCATGCGATCATCACCGTAAGCACAGTCCCAGTAACAATCAGTCCGAATGCTATATCAGCGAGACCGAACTGAACCGGTGGTCGATGGGGTGTCTTACCAGTGCCGCCACGAGCCCGGGCAGCACGACCAACATCTTCACCACGCTCAAGACTCCGTAACAGAAACGTCCCGAGGAAGTTCCCAGAATCGCGCCACGTTCGCCCGAGTGTACGCGCAGTTAGTGTACGGCTCTGACGAGCCCGAACCATCCGTTCGAGCTCAGCAAAAAATACCAAAAGATATCCATACGTAATAGCTAGTAACAGGAGCACGATTGTTGGGACACGTAAAATGTCGAATCCCGTCAGTAGTGCCGAAAACCGGGTAGTCAACAAGAGGAGCGATAGAAAGCCAACACAGGCGGCTACCCGGAGGCTAAATGTCGCGATGTAATTGAGGCCCGTATCGAGTGGGAACAGCAGTACGTCGACCGATAGTACATTGCATTAGGGCTCAGGACTGGAGTGAAGCTCACTTTCTGCCGGTACTGAAGCGAAAGCGCACTTGCAGCCTTCCTACTCTGCTGGGTGGGTCAACGTTAATTTCCTCACTGTCATCCAAACACGTATGAGCGCATCTGCCACTGATTCCGACCTTTCGATGGACGAACAAGATGCTCTTGAGCTCATCCGTGACCGTGGCGGGATCCACCAGAGTGACTTCTGGAAAGAACTTGATGTCTCTTCGAGAAAGGGTAGCCGGCTCGTTGAGTCCCTCCAGCAGGCAGGCCTCATTGAACGTGAGAGTGTCGTCTACAACGGCCACACAACTTACTATCTTGAACCGGCTCCTCAGGATCTCAACTTCTCGTTGCTCATGGCCGGCGATATGCTCACTCCGTTCATTGGTGAGGAAAACGTCGATTCACAATCTGACGCCCTCTCACAATGGCTGATGAACCTCGCGTATGAAGAGTACGAGCAGTGACGGCGTATGTAGCAGTGATCAATCCCAGCGGTTCGCGATGATTTTTTCCTTATCGGAGCTGATGTCATTACCATGAGTTGACGCCTCTTCTGTCTTGACAGTAGCCGTGCGGCCGGAATCGGTACCATCGTCGATGTCACTTGACATACGCGTAAACCCACGAACCCGTATCACAATCTGCTCTGGGCGATTGTATCGGCGATAAGCCGAATAGCACAGATTCCCGGCGATGGGAACGAGTACTAGGAACAAGAGGTGCCATCCCCACGCACCTCGCCATCCACGTTCGACAGTAGTCCGGCCAGGAGAGCGCTCAACCACATCCCACCCCATGTGTTGATAATCTAGTTCAGCTGCTTCAAGTTCATTCGTAGTGTCGACAAGTTCCCGTCTCATACATACTCCGTCTAACTCTGTTTTGTTTATTAATTGGGATGGCGTGGGATCAATCTTTATTATTGGTGGGTTGTCATATTTTCATAGAATTGCCTGCAAGCGCCGCTATAGCTAGACACGCTCCGTTCTTCTTCAGCTACGTCAAAAGCATCTGACATTGGATCGTCGCTGATTGGTTTAGTGCTGGTTGCGATGATAGTTCACAGCACGCCTCGATAATCTCATCGGTGATCTCAGCACTTTCGCCATCGTCGAACTGACCAGCGCCGACAAGAGTAAAACAACGTCAAGAACGGGGATCTGCGACCGCGTCGTTAGTCGTCAGCTGGGGCCACGCCGCTGCGAGAGGCGGAGCCGAGGCCGGACGCCATATCAGCGACCGTCCGCTCATTCTCGACGACCCAGCGCAGCAGGAGGAACGCAAAGAGGTACTTCGCGATGATATCCATCCCACTGTATGCCCACGAGGTGATAGCGACATCGAGGACCGCGAGGCCCTCAGCACCGAGCGCCCAGAAGATCGGGTAGCCGAGCCAGAGGACCACGGTGAGCACTTTCAGGGTGTTAAATATCTCCGCGGTGCCGGCGACCTCGGCGTCTTGTGCCCATTCGGCGAGCAGGATGTAGAGGACGACGACGAAGAACGCACAGCTGATGCCGTACCACACCCAGCGCAGCAGGTAGGAGGACGTGGTCAGCGCGGCTGCGAGCCCGGTCACGCACATACCGATGTCGGCCACAACGACTGTGAACAGCTTCGACATGTTTGTGCCGGCAAGCAGGCCGAGCGCGATAAGGATCATCGGCGTCGACAGGGCCCACGTCAGATACCGACCCCACGGGGTGAGCACCTCCTGGCCGGCCAGCGCGTGGCCGGGCGGCATCTCGAGGAAGCTCACTGTGAGCCCGGAGACGAGCCCGGTGTAGCTGGAGATCGATACCAGTGGTACCATCAGCGCGGCGACGAAGATCAATTGAGCGCGGGGATCCTCTACGTTCCGTCCCATGTACACGAACAAGAGGATGGACAGGCCCGCGAGGGCGATATTGATCCAGAGCGACGCGCTTAGGAGCGAGTCGGCTTGGACTGCTTGAAATACCTCGGCCTGAGTGATTTCTAACGGGACTGTTCTGCTTGCCAGTACGTCAGCCGCTGTTGTTTCGATCATTCGACAACCGGCAAATGGTGTTGTCAAGTGAAAGAACCCACCCATTCCTGATGCTTTTCTAGTATTTTTATGACACTTACCCGTGCCCATTTCCTGATATTTTCAGGCATCGGTGAACGAGCGTATTGTAATGACTCACGACCGGCGCTCAATCCGTGGGTTCGGCCGGAACGGACGATTATCGGGTTGTCCGTCCGGCGGTCCAGCAGCGACGTCGGTGCAGTGTTTGCCGCTCAAAAGGAACTCGGCACGCCAACTCTGGATGGGCTGGTAAGGCAAATACGAACAATCGACGACATACGAGACCGCAGTAGCGACGCCTCAATCGTCTAGATGACGACACAGTGCTTTAATTGGATTCAAAATGCCCGTAAACAGCCGGCAGAGCAGAAAACCATGCTTGGTAGCATGTGTCGATTCACGACCTGCGGCGCACTCAGGCAACATCGCGAGCTCCATCATCAGACGGGCATCGACGCGCATACGGCTGGGTCATGAGTAACCGACCCCACCCTACTTCGCTCGGCCTTGTGGCCTCGCTTGTTGAGGGTGTCGTCAGAACGTGTCGCGTTCTGACTGCTAACCAGAAATCGGAGATTTCTGGTGATGGGGCTTTGATGTGGTTTTCGCCCTCGGTTGGCGCGACGGGGCGTCTTGTGCGCCCCGCCTACCGGACGCCCTTCGGGGTCGACAAACCCACCATTCAGGGCCGGGCTACTGCGGCCCGTACTGCGCGCCACTTGTGGACGCACAGCACTATCCGGCAGTAAGATATGGTGTAAGATAGTGGTTGCGAACGCCCGTGTCGGCTTCCTCTCCCTACTCGCGTCGCGCTCCCGACTGAACGTCGGAACCCCTCGCTCCTTGAGGCCGGAAGCTCCGCCTCGAAAACTGCTGAACAGCCTTTGTGAATGATTCACTTAGTGGGGACTGTTGAGATGTGCGGACTGTTCTATGACTCCCTTCTGTCATACCAATAAGTACGTCGTGAGAGCACAACGGCCCTCCGTGGTGTCGCGTTATCGAGTAACAACGTTAGTGTTTTATTGATGCTATCGTGACAGGGCGGTATGACGAGCGATCACCTCCATCGCATAGATGAGCTGCTTGATGAGGCATTGGCAGACGCAGCCGACCCAGACGTCCGATACAACCTCCGGACTGCACAACAGCATCTGGTCGCGAGCCGCCAGGACACGTCTGAGACGTGAGCGTGACCGCTGGCGACGCCGAGCGGGTACCGCACTTCTGCACTGGTAACGCTCTGATCACCACCGCCACACTCTCAGGAATCTCGTAGGATATGCCATTCTCGGGCGGGCGTGAACAGCTCGGTACACTTCTGCGGGGAGTACTCACTTTCACCCCGGTCCCCTCAGCTTTTATCCGGACTGTTGCGTAGCACGAAGTGGAATCCCTGGGTCTGTCACACGCTCCAGGTGATTCCCTCCCCCTATGCCAGATGTGACGTCTGATAGTGGTCGGTGCCCGTTCTGCGACAGCGACCTGAGTGCTGGGGCCATTCTCATCGCCTACAAGATCGACGACGAGCGGCGCGTCTTCATCGAGTGTCCTGACTGCGAACAGCCTGTTTCGCCATCATAACCGTCGCGAGCCACCCAGCCTCTGTGGGTGTGTTCCCCAAACATTTTGTTAATACAAAAGGACATCTGAGTGAAACAAGGAAACATCGATCATGATTGGAGGGCCCCTTGCTTCATTACCGCCTGTCTGCGGTACAAGCTATGGTACACCGACGGTCGCAGTGCGCTGTGGCATTCCCGCTGCGGCCGTTTTGACACACAGTAATAGAGAGTTGCTGCTGAGATCGGCTGCGCTGTAGGGTCTCAGCACCCGCCGTCAACGGGACAGGCGTCTTTCTCGTGAGAAGGGTATCAGTTTCACCTGCGGCAACAGTCGTCGGGCGGAGAGACACACGCTACACAGGAGTACAGAGCTTTTGCTATCCTCCCGAGAGCGAGAATTGCTCCTCTTCAGACGGAGGAGAGAATCAATCTGCGATCTCGTTAAGTGAGCGACGAACGGTATACTGACCGCGAGCACCCTATGAGGAACGTCACGAGTCGTTCATCCTGTGTGGGTCACGTTCCCAAATATTTATGTCGATGTGAAAGAATGAATAATTGAAGCAAGGGGTGCCAGTCATGACAACGAGCCCTCCCTTGCTTCACTGCCGTCTGTCGGGGAAGGCAGCCATGTTCCACCTGCGGCCGCAATGCTGTGTGACATGCTTGCTGCGGCCGTTTTGATCCTCAGCGCAGATACTTACCTACCCAGCAAAATCGTTCTGTGGGCAAGCACGTACAACCTTGCAATCGCAATATTGTATTAGTCGTGTGGATGAAACCGGCCAACCGCTTTCTTCACTGCTGTGGAATCCCCGAGGAACGTGATTCGGTCGCCGTACTCTATCGTTTCGTCGGCATCGGGGACGTGAGCGTCCTCGCCACGGCCGATCTCGGCGATGAGACAGCCACCTGGGATTTCATCGGAGAGTTCTCGGATCGATTTACCGGCGATGTGTTTGGCGGTCACCTCGGTCTCGATGATATCGTGGCCGTCGCCGAGGTCGTTCATCCAGCGCGCCAGCGATGGCCGCTCGATTTGGTTATCCAGCGCGTAGGCGGCCGCCTGCGGTTCATCAACGGCGGTCACGCCAAGCGACTCGAACTTTTCGACGTTTTCGCTGTTATTGACGCGAGCATACACGTCATCGAGATCGAACTTCGTCATCGCTGTCTGACAGACAAGCAGATTGATGTCGTCGTCGGCTGTGACTGCGACCAGCCCTTTCGCCTCTTCGATCCCGGCACGTTCAAGTGTCGCGGTTTCGGTGCCGTCGCCCTCGAAGACCCGAAAGCCTGCTTCGCGAGCCGTCTCACCCTGTTCTGGGTCGTTGTCGACGATGACAACGAACTCGTTTCTATTCTCCAGTTGGGTAGCGAGCGACCGACCGACCCGGCCGCCGCCAACGATTATCATACGCATTGGTGTCACTCCGAGTCGATCGCCGATCTGTCTGGCAAACCCCGCCTCGATGGCATCGGTCGCAAAGATGACGATGAAGACCGCCCCAAGTAGTGTCGCTGCCGCGGCGTCGTCACCGCCGGCAGCCAACTCGATCGCAAACAGCGTCGCCACGCTCGCCGGGATGATCCCCCGTGGGCCGACCGCGGATAAAAATAGTCGTTCCGGCCAGGTGAACTGCTCAATACCGGCCGTCGAGATGAGCGCAACCAACGGCCGGAGCACCACCATGAGCACCGCTACAAGCGCGAGCCCGGCGACCCCCAGGCTCACCACCGCATCGACATCAACCAACGCTGCTAATGAGACGAAGACGAACGCGAGCAACAGCAGCGTCATATCCTCGGTGAACGACTCGATGGTCTCCCGATGGGGAATATCGACGTTAGCGAGGACAAGCCCGGCGGTTGCGACTGCTGCGACCCCGGCTTCAGCAGAGACCGTGTCGGCGACACCGTAGGCACTGATAGCCGCCAGCAGGACAGTAAACCGCGCCGCCCGGGTGCCCTCGCCCGGCAGTAGTTCCTCGCGGAGCAGGTAGTAGGTCGCCCCGGCGACCAGCAGCCCACTGGCGACGCCGACCCCGAGCCGTTCGGCGAAAGCGATGATCGTGTTCGGCCCGAAGGCCTCCCGCAGCAGGATCTCCTCGAAGATAACCACGGCCGCGATCGCTGCGGTCACGTCGTTGACGATTCCCTCTGTTTCGAGGGCTGCCGAGACGTGCGGTCGAAGACGCACAACGGAGACAATCGGCGTGATGACCGTCGGGCCGGTCGCAACGAGTAGCGCACCGATGAGGAAGGCGAGATCCCATGCTGTGCCGGTCAACAGGCGGAGGGTCACGGCCGTCCCGACCAGCGTGATGAGTGCGCCGATCGTCACCAGCCGCAAAGAGGCTGTTTCGGCCGCGCGGATGCGATCGAGTCGCAACGCAAAGGCCCCGTCGAAGACGATAACCGCCACACTGAGGCCGACGACCGTCGTCAACCCGTCCCCAAACGTCTCGAGGCTGATCAGTCCGATCCCAACTTCCCCGAGGAGTAGCCCGCCACCTAAATAGAAAATAACACTCGGCACGCGCAGCCGACCGCCGAGCAGCTGGCCGGCGATGCCGACCGCAAAGATAGCAACGACTGTCAGCAGTAGACTCCCGGCCACACTACTCGGTTCGGCCGTGAGAACAAAACTGTTCACTCTTGTAGCGTGAACTGCCTCGGGGGCAAGTGGTTCGAGACGCGTCGCGTCTCGTCATCACGGAAATCTCCGATTTCCGTACGACCCCGGGGCACTCGCCTTGTTTATTGGTCGCCAAGATGCAGCGTCGGTGCGCGCGTCCAAACAGGTGCTTGATCAGGGTGCGGAACTCGCTGAGAAACTCGCTGAGCTGTGAGTATTGTCGTCGATACGAGCGCGTTCATTTCGCTCTCTGTCGGTGGCGTGCTCAACCATACATTGACATCCTCCCCGCGCTGAAGCGCGAGGATTCCCACGGCACCGCACCGCTGAGTTGGGATATTGTGGTTTACGACGTGATCTGTTCTTGAGGTGCGAACGCACCAGTTTCCGTGTCAAACAGGAACGTCGATGGCTGTGCCAACCAGCCGTTACTCCTATTCACCGACAGACTCGGTGAACTCGGAGGTACTTTCTGTCGGATATTCTCAGCCCCGTTCATATCAGCGTTCGCTACCGTCCCGCAGTCGTCGCACACGTACAACCCGCGTTCGACACGGTTCGCATCACGCTTGCGGCCACAGCACGAGCACGACTTCGACGTGTCCTCCTCGGGGGCTTTTTCGACGACAATACTCTCCATCTCCGCCTTGTATTCGAGAAGGTCGGTGAACCGGTCGAATGCCCACGAGTGCAAGTCGAGGTTGCCGTGTTTGCCCCAGTTTTTCGACTTGTTGGTGTCATCGTCTTCGCGGACCCCCGAGAGATTGCCCACCACGATGGTTCCAACGCCTTGCTCAACACACCGTTCAACAATGTGTTTCGAAAGCGTATGGAAATAGTGAGTGCGACGAGCCGACTTCTTGTAGTTCAGCCGGGTGGCCTGCTCGGAGTTCGAGTCATCACACCGGGCAATCCGCTTGCTCAAGTAGTAGTCGTCCTGCTTCAGACAGTTCAGCGGATACAGCTCGCTGTGGCCGTCTTCATACGCGAGCGCGGCGAAGTTGTTGATCCCGAGATCAACGCCCACCGTCTTCTCACCGGGGGTGTCAGCCACGTCGATTTGGACCTTACAGACGAAGTGTAGTGTCCATTCGTCGCCCGTCCACACAATCTTGGCTTGCTGGACGTTCTCCACGGCGGAGAGGTCAACGTCGGGGCGAGTTTGGTACTTACACAGGACAAAATCCGACCAGTACTCCTTCAGGTTCGATCCTTTTGAGAGTCGGACGCGGTTATACTGAGTATCGAGTTTGAAGCCAGCAGCTTCGAACGTTACCGTTGAACGCGGATGCTCGTCGCCATGTTTGCGGTAGCCGGGCGGGTTCGCTCTCGTGTCCCCGTTGCGTCGTTTTCCGTACCAGCCGTTGAACGCTTCAGCGAGTTCTTGAAGGACTCGCTGACTTGACTGCGAATGCAGGTCATCATAGCGGTCGTGGGTTTTGAGGTACGTGGTGAGTTCGTTGTGGTTCGGGATGTGTTCGATTTCATCCCAAATCCGACTGCATGTCCGCCGTCCGACGTTCCAGAGTTTCGAGGCGGCAAACCCGAGCGAATCAAGATCGTCCTGCAGCCGAGACTGGTTCCGTATGGAAGCAGTGTAGGTGCGAGTGACGACCTGTTTCGCCATACGTAATCTATGTAGACAAACTAACTTGAAGGCTTGGGTTGGAGTAGCGTGGAATATCCAGCTGTACCATTAGCCGGTGGAGTGTGAAAGGATGTGTCGGATTCATCCCCGCGCTGAAGCGCGAGGCTTTCTCCTCGGCTTTCCGTAATTTCTAAGATATGATTTGTTAAATATTGTCGGATTCATCCCACGAGTAAAGTCGTGGGTTTTCTCCTTGATTCTCTATAACAGACTACGAAAACCATGACCGAGTCATACGGTCGTGCGAAACTATTTACCGATATAGCTTCGACTTCGTGTAATGAGTCGGTTAGACGGTATCACTCTGGAAGAACTTCAGGAACTGCGTGAGCAAACAGAAGGAGAGATCCCTCGGGAACGGGTGCTGGCTGCGATCGGACGAAAGCAAGGCGACGACCTTGAGAGACTGGCTGAACGCCACGGCGTCGTTGAGAAGACAATCCGCAACTGGCTCGATCGGTTCGCGCGCGAACCGATCGAGCGGGCACCCTACGACGACGATCGACCAGGCCGCCCCTCGAAACTCGATCAAGAACAACGCGAGCAGTTGTTCGAGCAACTCCAGCAGCCACCGACCGAACTCGGCTACGAACAACAAGCGTGGTCGTCAACGCTGCTGATAGACCACGTCAAAGATGAATACGATGTTGAATACAGCAAAGGACACGCGCGCAAACTCATGAGCAAGGCCGAGCTGTCCTACCGGACAGCACGGCCGCGCAATCACGAGGCAGACCCGGAAAAAGAGGCAGAGTTCCAAGAGACAGTCGAAAAAAACGGCCGGAACTGACCGAGAAAACTGTCGTTGTCGTCGATCAGTTTACCAAACGCGTCGGCACAGTTCAACGACGTGGCTGGTACCCGATCGGTTCAAATCCGACGATAAAGACATCAAACTCGTGGGATAAAGTGACCGTCTTGGGTGCTGTCACCGACGACGGTGACAGCTTCTACTGCTGGACCGAAGAGAATCTTACCTCACAGCAAGGAATTTGGCTGCTTGGTGCGCTCCAAGAACGGTTCGGTGAAGAGTTAGTGGTGTTTCTCGACCGTGCGGGGTATTTCTACAACAGGGATCTCTGGGAGCACGTCAGTGGTGAGCGCGCGACCGACACTGTCGGAGACAGTGCGGTCGCGTGCGTGCGCGGAGATGATGAAGGTGAGGAGCATCTCGATGTGTGGTACTTTCCGCCGAAATTACCGGAGCTCAACCCGGTCGAAGGATGCTGGGATCGACTCAACGAATGGTTCAAACACCGTCTCATTCCTGATCTTGCGACGCTGAAACAGCAGATTCAACGAGGACTCCCTACGGTTGATGAACCGAATATCTGGAACTATCTCTGTCCATAACTGCCGGTAACAACTAACGCACGACCGTATCAGAGACGGAGATACTGGAGCGATTTGTTATCGAAGTCAGTCAGATAGGGACCGTCGACCATATCGTCGATGTGGAAGCAGAACCAGTCGGCAGGTCGACCTATTCCCCTCGTCAGGAGTTGCCCGGCGAGAAGCTATGTGATCGGAGTACGCGCTCACCCGCAAGTGAATACATCGATTTACCACGATACGTTGACTGGAAAGGTATTGACAAGACGGCATTCGAGGGCGACGCGCCAGATGAGATCTGTTCGTATTGCTGGGCTGCAACACTTGAGGAGATCGACCAACTGAGGCAGGATACAAGCATGGAGGCAGACTCTCGTATCGGCACCACCGGCTACCGTCTTCGCTGGAAGCAGAAGGGTCGCGCTCGCGAGGAGTGGTACGATATCGTTGTTCGACCGGAAACGACCATAGCGGAACTCGATCGGCTCGTGTGTCGATTCAGTACGCTCGATGATCTTCACCTCCGGATGTACGGCCTTGAAGACGAGTACTTGGACTCGTCACTCAACGTTCTCCCGGACCACCAGTATGAGGAGATCGACGATCCCTCGTACACGAACGCGAGTGACGTGACGATCGGAGGCATCGCTGAACGTGTGACGCTCCGAGAAGGGGATCGGCTCAGCATGGTCTACGACTTCGGAACGCCGTCACAGTACTACTGCATCGTCAAGGAGGTCTACGATCCAGACGAGATCGACGACCTACTGGCAGAATCCGACACAATCGCCGGGACAGATACCGCCGGCATCATTGACGAAAAACGACTGTAGGCGTGATAATCACCTGCTACTCGTCCATATCGGGATACTGGGACGGTGCGTCCCCCCGTTCGTCGACGACCACGGGCCTACTGTCCAACGGTGCGTCGCGAGTATCCTGGAGTTCGATGTAGTGTTCCCAGTTGTCACCCATGTCGAACGTATAGGAGAGCGCTCCCAGCTCTTCCGGATTCAACTCGTCGATCGTGGTGTCGGCGGCGTTACCTTCCGGCGGCGGATCCGACTGGAGCTCGCGAAACCGCGCTTTGGCGTCTTCGGAGGCGTCGTCGGGCACGGCTTGATCGATGAAACGGTCGATCTCTGCGTCGTCCATCGCTCGCCAGCTCGGGCCGCCGTCGTAGAGCTGTGGATTGAGGTAGCTCCGAAGTGCGATGCCGTCCTCGTTGCGCGTGATGAACTCGTAGGCGTGGCTGTCCCAGCGCTCGAACGCTTCGAAGATCGCCTCGTGGAATTCGGCTAGCGTATGTGACCCGTCGACTTCGATGTCCCGCCAGACCTCCTCGTCGGGTTCGAACTCCAGTGGCGGATTCGGGAGCAACCATACACGAAACACGTAACTCGTCATATGTGCATCTTCCATGGCCGGGACTGTCAGTGTTCCTCAGAATAATAGCGTGGTTCCTTGATGAGTCCCGATTACGGGAATTGTTCGAGAACTTATTCTAAAAAAGGGTGTCATAGAAGAGTTCTCATGGTTTGCTGAATCAGCTCTAACGAATTGAAACCACTGTGCACTTGATGCACGCTATTTTTAGCTTGTCGTAGCTATAGCGAAAGAGAAATTCGGAGTCGCTGTTGACGAGCAACTCGTGCGAGAAGTAGATGAACTAATCGCCGAGTGTGACGGTCTCGGAGTTAGCCGCTCCGAGATCGTTGAGGCCATCCTCACAGCGTTCGTTCAATCCGAGTCAAACCACGCTGAGCGAGTAAGAGAAATCATAATTCCGAAGTGAAAAAACACTCTCTAAACAGCCTAATATGCCGTGCATCAAGTACACAGCTTTCTAAGTTAACTCAGCTTTGAACGTTGAAGTAGGATCGTGACGTAGGCGGTAGCGAACACGGATGATGCCGATTACGGACTTCTTGTCGTGCACGCGTGTATTCGACGAGTTCGAGTCGCTGTCACCCGCACAACGTCAGCACGCGAAAACTTACGCCACAGGTCTTGTTGCGGCCAGCAACAAGACCGTGGCAGGCATCGCACGCGAAGTCCTTCCAGCTGGAGACAAACGCGCTCTCAACAAGTTCCTCACCGAGTACGACTGGGACGAACAGCAATTTAACCACGAACGCCTCGAAGAACTCCAAAAACACGGCGAAACACGTTGGTCGAAGGATGGTTACATCATCCTCGACGACACGATCACCGAGAAAGCCGGGGACGAAGTCCCCGGCGTCGGACACTTCTATGATCACGCCGAAGGTGACACTGTCTGGGGCCAAGACCTCATCTACGCCTTCTACGCTGACGACAAAACTGCCTACCCACTCACTTTCCGCCTCTACGAAAAACAGGACGAAGATGACCAAAACCACGACACCAAGTACGATCTCGCCCGTGAGATTGTCACCGAACTCGAAGACGAGGTAGGTGTCCCAGCGGACACCTACCTCTTCGACTCGTGGTTCGCTCACGATTCTGCCCTCGTCGAACACATCGAATCCTACGGCAACGACTGGATCGGCCCGCTTCGGAGCAACCGACAGGTAACCTACGCTGGCGAAGAGATCAGCGTCGATGCGCTGGCAGAGCGCATCGACACCGTCGAGCGTAACGTTGAGGACGAGACCTACCACATCTGGACGAAGAAGCTTCCCGTCTCCCAACTGGGAGACGTGAAGCTGGTCATCGCCGAGAAAGAAACTGACGAAGACGAAGAGAACCCGGTCAAATACCTCGCCACGAACAAGATCGACGCACCGACCGAACACGTGATCCGCTCCTACGGGATGCGGTGGCGCATCGAGACGTTCTTCGAGGACTCGAAGCAGGATCTCGGCTTGGGAGACTGCGAGATGCAGACTGACGAAGGTGCCAGTCGGCACTGGCACCTTCTGATGGCTGCCTACAGTCTCGTTCGTCTTGATCCCGATTCGAGCGCCTTGGGAACGGTTCTCTCGAAAGCGTCATCGCTTCGAGCGAACCTCGAACATTCCCTGAAGGAAGCCGTTTACAACCTGCTCTCGTGGGTTCGAGACAACGATGATCGTGGCGTCGATGACCATATGCAAGAGATCGACCACCTTTTCGTTCACTCAACAGCCGACGCTAACGTTCAAAGCTGAGTATAGTATAGAGAATCCACACACCCCATCTTCGAAATGAAATCTAGGTTGAGATTGCGTTGAGTACTCTTTTCTACCGGTTCAAGCCTTCTGTACCGCGTACCTAAGCCATTAACAGCGATTTCAAATAGAACGTAGCCAGCAACAACGGCATCACAGAGCACAATCCGGCCTCCTCTGTGACGGCGATATCTAATTTCATTTCGACGGTGGGGGGTGAGACAGGAAGGATACGCACTTGATGTCGCCTGTTTCACTATTTCATTTCGACGGTGGGGTGAGAGCGTCGGATATTAAGTTCTCACTTCGACTCTAGCCACTTCATTTCGATGTCGGGGTCCTCACTTCGAAGTTGGTTTCCCACTACATAAGTGGCTGATATGATTCATATCGACGAAGGGGTCATCATATCGAAGGACCCCCTTTCATTTCGACAAAGGCTATTGGTGAGGCCTACACAATGCGTGGTATGACAGAACGTGGGGCCGATCCAAGTCAGCCCGTCACCGAATCAGAAAAGCTTGACTCATCTGATTCGTCTGTGGTGGACAGCATTCTCGATGGGGAAGTACAATCTGTATTCAAAGACAAGGGACTCGTGGACTCCAGCACGATTGTCGATCAGGACAGGATATACGGCAGAGACGAGCAACTAGCAGCCGAGGCCCGCGCATTCCGGGATACGCTTGATGGTGAGCGGCCACCAGACCTCCTCTTGTATGGTCCGAGTGGAACTGGCAAGACGCTCACGGTGAAGGCCGTCGCGAACAAAGTGAAAGAACGGACACACGAGACGGGAATCAATTTCGATTTCGTCGCGGTCAATTTCAAGATGATGGAGTCTCACACCCTTGATCGCGCCGTATGGAAACTAGGCCGCCAAACGGCCAGAAAGGCCGGTGTCGTCTGGGATGTGCCTCGCACCGGCGTCTCAACGGATATGAAGTACACGCGATTGTATGAGATCGTTGACGACCACTTTGACTCGCTTGTCTTCATTCTAGACGAGATTGATGCACTTACCGGAAGTACGGGCCAGGATGAACCCGCATACTCCCGTCTACTGTATAGTCTCAGCCGCGTTATGTCTGAACAGCACGTCGACACACAGCTTTCAACGGTAATCGTCACGAATTACCCCAAGTTCCGAGAGAACCTCGACAGCAGAACTGATAGCTCGTACAATCCGAACGGGATCCACTTCTCTGACTACGATGCGAACGAACTCATCGAAATTCTTGAGCGCCGCCGCGATGCATTCAAAGACGGAGCACTTCAGGATGGTGTGGTCGAGATCGTAGCTGCGTACGGCGCTCAAAATGAAGGTGATGCTCGTCGAGCCATCGACTTACTGCGTGACGCTGGCGAAATAGCCAACCGGCAGGGTGACCCGATGGTGACACAAAGCCACGTCAGAACGGCAAACGATTCCGTCGTAAAAAATCGAGTACTTGAGATTGTTGATGGGATGTCTGTCCAAAAGAAACTCTCTCTATACGCTGCGTCCTTGGTCGCAAAAGAGAATGATGATGTGGCACCGAGCCCCGTGGTTTACGATATCTACAAGATTTTGTGTGAGGGCAGTGACGCAGAAATGTATACCCAAGAGACTGTTAACAGCCATATCAACAAGGCAGGTACCTACGGAGTTCTTGAGAGCGAACGGTCTAGCGGGGGGTTCAAATCAGGCGTTCACCTGTTGTTCAAGTTTAATGAACCGGTTGCAGCTGTTCTCGAAACACTTAGCGAGGATAGCCGGCTCAAGAGTATTCCTGCTGAGGAGCTCAGTGAGGTTGTGAAACGACGCCTGCGTTAACATCCGCTGTCGGCTGGTATCGCATGTTCCTGATTCCCTCAACGACAATACATGGTATAGCTTCCTCGCTCAACATCCCAGCATCGCTTGTACTGCTTAACCAACACAGCGTCGCAGTAACAGCGCTTGTTGGTTAATAGTTCGAACTTGGCGAGTGGCGTGCTCCCCAGTAGAGACCGACACAGCCGAGGGCGGTCATATACGTTTGTTCTTGCAGTAGCAGTCGGCTACCAGCACACCCATCTCGGTCTCACTGGCCGCGATTGCTTCTATAGCAAAGTCGATGCGCTCGGTACCGATCTCAAGCCAGACGCGGGTTTCACCTAGTGGATCACCGTCGCCGTCATTCGAAATCAAAACGGCGAGTCTCCTCAGGATGAGTGAACCTACTCAGTCGTCGTCTGTTGATGCTTGCATACTCTGATCTGTCTCATCTTGGAACTCGTCACGAGACGGGATCTCGCACCCCTCGTTGATGACGTGCTCGGGGGGGACGTCAATGGCCTCAGACTGGTCAAAGAAGTTGTCCGGCGTCAACTTCAGATTCGCCATCTGAACGGGTAACACCGGCCAATCTTCGGGTCGGGTGACATGGTTTTTTCCTAGCGTGTACCAGACCACGAGGTCTTCATGATCAATATCACGATTCTGTTCAGTCGAGTTGACCGCCACGAAGTGCGTTTCTTCCCTCTCGCACTTGTATTCGAGCAACAAGAGGAACGTCCGCCACGCGGCAGACACCGTGTTGCGGCTGTTCGACGGCGACTCCATCAGTTGGTTCTTGCAAAAGATTTCGTTGAAACAGGAAGACCACGCTTGAGGAGTGGGTCTTGAAAACGGCGAGTAGGAAGAGAAATTCACACACTGCATCGGAACTGACTCAAAACAGAACAGTAACAGCACGATACTACACCGCCACCAGACTCGCTGGTGCGTAGGAGCTGAACCGTGCTAGGCGAGATATGCGGGCACGGATTCCCACGCGTCCGGTGCGAGCGTGACGATGTCTGGCCGGATCACCGACCCAATCTCGACGCTGCCACGATGCGGGTCGACTCTCGCAACCTCAATCGTTCCAACGCGACTGAGATGCCGTTCCACCCGGGCCGCCGAGACGTCGGCGTTTGCCAACACGGCAACCATCCCGCCGTACCCGTCACGGAACGCCGTCTCTAGTCGGTCGCGCAGATGGACGACCGAGGTCTGGTACACCACCTCGATCACCAACTGGATGGGCTCTCGAATCAGGACGTCTGCGACACGGTACCCCGACGGCGGGCCAACGTGTGTTTCCACGTCGATCGCAACGTCCTGTGGCGCGACGGGCACCATGTTACAGACGTGCTGGCTGATCAGTTCCTGTCCCACCCGGTGATACCGTGAACTGCCGCCTGCAGGCAGACACGGTGGGCCCTCAACGTGGGTGAAGTAATCGAACCCGTCGCCACCGGCTGGCTCGTACGCGAGCGACCTCCCACAGAATAGACACTGGTGGGTGTCGCTTGAGACGGCTGTGTCGGGACGGCAGTCCGGCCCGGTGACGACTCGGTCACGACGGGTATCAACCGCGATGAACATCCATCTCCTCCTCTGTGCGTTGGATGATTCGGTCACACTGGGCTTCTGTCCGCTCGGTAAGGCTGATGACCAGCGACTTTTCGTGTGGGGTCTCATCAACCGGGGAGAGGGATTGACGGAAGAACCTGAGATTTGACTTGAGCTGCCGGACGTCACGGAGAAGCGCCCTGTAGGCGTGGCTACATGCGGCGTCACCAGCAATACCATCTCCCCCGCCAGCCGACTGTGGCAGCTCTGCTCCGGACGGCCCGGGTTCAACCGCCTCGGACCCAGCCGTTGTGCTGGCAGTGCCTCCATCCGAGGTCGCATCTAGCGTCTCGGCGGCAGTATGCGTCTCCGTAGTCGTCTCCGCGGCGGCCTCAACGCCTTCCACTGTCTGGCCGTCAGTATCGGCTGTCTTCTCTGTAGAGGGCTCATCGCCGGCCGGCTGGGTTGTCGCCTGGCCGGCGTCTCGGCTCGTCTGCCCACTCTCGTCATGCTCATCACTGGTGGATGAGAATGGTGGACTTGCCGTCATCACCCCGTGGTCGTCAGTCGGTGCCCCCCAGTCGCTATCAAGTCGTTCGGACGTGGTGGAGGGTTCATCCTCACGGTCCGGCGTAGCGTGTGTCTCCTCTGACGACCCCACGTTGACCGGGATCTCGTCGAGATGCCCGCTGTCGACGAGTTCCTCGACCTGCGTAGCAGACAGCTCGTCACGCACGATTGCAGCAAGGGTCTCTCCTTCGGCCTGCCGGTCAGTGAAGTCGTCTGCGAGATACTGCCGTCGTTCCATCACCTGTGGCGGGTAGCTCGCTGCACAGCCGACTCGGTCGGCAACCTCTGCGATCGACGCTTCCGGAAGGGTGAGGTTCGCGAGGATGACTGCTTGCTGAAGGACAGGAATCTCGCTGAACGACTCATCCGTAGGCATCGACGACTCATGCGGGTGGTAGAACGCATCAAGCGCGCGTCGGACCGTCCAATCGGCGGGCGGCTCACGGTCCGTGCCGGCCAGCTCTTCTCCGATGAGTTCAGTCAACTCCGTTCGTGTCGTAACGTCTGGATGGTGGGCAGCAACCAACACGGCATCTCTACGTTTTGACGTCATATCGTCGGGAAAGTCATCACGCGTGAGTGTCGAGAGATCGATCGCGTCTGGCTGTCGCGTCCGGTGGTCGATGACGGTTCCGTCGTCATCAACGACCTCGATCTCACACTCGGGCATGAGCCCGTTACGGTTCGCGTGTTGGTCGTCGTCAGCACGCGTCACGTGCACGCGCGTGATCAGTTCGTTGTCGTAGACGGTGCCACAGTGTGGACAGCGGTAGTGTTCAGTCGTCATTGCTGGAGGTGTGATGGTCGCGTGTGGTTGATTGCGCGATACTGAGTGTCGGTCAGTGTGTTGTCGTGTAGACACATTGGTAGCTGTGTTCCGGTCGTGTGGTAACTGGGCGTATGCATCCCGTACTCGTTGTTAATCGGTCATTTCAGTCGTGGTGTTTGGTGGTGACCACTGAGTTGTCTGTTCTAACGTCCACAGCAGACGTCCGGTGTGAAGCAGCAATACTGCGAGATCAAACTGTGGGCCAGGGGTGAGCTGTTGACACTCGCTGTCAACACAGACCACCTCCCGTTCGGACAGCGCCGGCACGTGTGTCTGCTTCATCGACACGATGACGTTTTTGTACGTGTCCCACGCGACGTCGTCCACGCGACTGCCGTTGAGTGCGGCGGCGACGTGTTTCGACACCTCGTGGACGTCGTGTGGGGGACTCTCTTGAGCCATGAGCAGTATGAGATAACACCGCCGCGGCTGACGGAGGAGGTGATACAGCCCACACAGCTCTGATGACACCGGCTGGATGTGGTCGCTCATTGAGTGTCCTCCTCTCGGTGGGCAGTGTTACTGCGCTGAGAGCGGTCGCCGATACGCGGCATGGTATCGGCGTGCACGTCGCTGTCTTGGGCCAACCGCGCTCTCTGAGACGGGTCGACTTGAGTTGCGTCGCGACTGGGCGACGTTGCGTCGGCCAGTATGTGCGCGTCCGTTGTTCTGGGGCGGCTCTCGACAACCAGCTTTGGAGCCAGCAACACTCGCCACGACGACTGAGTCGCCACATCAGTACACTGGCCAATGCGACCGGTTACGATGAGTTCGTGAACGCCTCGGATGAACTCCGTCGGGTGTGCGTGGGTATCCGCCCCACACATGGTATATCCAACGTCGAAGCCAGCGGTTCCCGCTGCCCGGTAGGCATACACGGTGGCTGTGTCGCCCTCTCTAAGATCACGCTTGCAGATTTGACACGGTATGTTGTCTTCGCCGAGATCTTGGTACTCAATCCGAGATGTGAGTTCACGTAGTTGATCGGTGCGCTCTTGAGTGTGAGTATGCTTCTCTTGCATGGGTTCTTCTTTTGCACGGTGGAACCCGGTCCGCGTGCGTCACCACGCGGGCATTTGTAGCCTGTCTCCTCAGACCGGGTGTGCAACTGTTCATCATGTGCCCACACACTTATTCTTAACGACTAGTAAAGATATATCGCATTTACTGTCTCAGACAGGTGGAGATAAGGGGCATTAGCAAAGAGGTTCGCTATCATGCCTCTGCGCATCGACGCCAATACAGAGAAGGTCATTGAGGAGTTCCTCACACACGGTAATCTGACGACAGGCGCACTCGTTGATTTTACCGGCTTGTCACGACCAACAGTGACCAAGCGGCTCGATAGGTTGTATGCCGCAGAGTACGTTGAGTATCTTCACGAGCCAACCGCACTGTGGCAGCTCACTGACGACCCACGGGCGGCGTGAGCAATTCGTCTCGTGGGCACAGTGTAACAGTCATTCGGCAGCTCTACATAAGAGCGATAAAATTCAACCAACAATTACGCCACTATCGCCGTATGTTGGTTAACGTACCAAGAAACCATCCACCGGCAGGACACAGCGGTTTTCCCGAGTTCCTGCCCACTCAATCGAAGCCACACAGCAGTTTTCCCGAGAAATTTTTGCCCTCTATCGTGGACACACAGCGGTTTTCTTGAGTTATCAAAGCCAATCAAAAGACCCGCGTCTTCAGGTGTGGAAGGAGGTTAACGGTCGACGCCACGTGTCTTGATTGATTTCCAGTTGAGGCCGCGCTCCTCGTATGCTTCTTTGACTTTTGCCGGGTCGACGTCGTCACTGAATTCGTGCTCGTTCCACTGGCCGCCCCCAGCACCCTTATTTCGGTCGATGGTATTTACAAAGCCAAACATCACTAACTTCGAGAGATGGTTGAACATCCCACGTTGCGTGAGTGGGTCCTTAGCACCATCCTCATTATAGCCCTGGACCACCCGTGAATAGGCTCGATGGACCGTACGGGTTCGGGCTGGAGTTTTATTAAGTAGGTCTAAATGAGCAATTGCTTTGAGGATATACAGTTTCTCGTCGTCTTGATCTGCGATCGATTCGACGATGTTGCCATATTCAATCTTCTTGTCTGCCTTTCTGACGTGACTCTCAGCAATCTGTTCTGCACCCTCACCCTCAGCGATTTCTGCGGACCCACGCAAGAGTCGAATCGCACGCCGGGCACTGCCGGAAGCTTCCTTATACGCGAGTGACGACGCCAAATCGATAATGCCTCTACTGTAAGCGCTGTCATATAACGCCAACTCAGCGCGCCTCATGAGGATCTGTGTGAGTTCGGTGGCATCATAGGGTGCGAACTTGATTTCAGTCTCACAGAGACTGTCTTTGACCTTTGGTGAGAGGTTCTTACGGAAGGTATAGTCGTTGGAAATTCCGATCACACCAACCCGGACATTATAAAAAATCGAGGAGAATACCTGACCCTTTAGGGTCAGGATGAATCTGACACATCGGAGGCAATCCACGTTCGACTGCTAACCCGAGATTTCTAATCAGTAGTTTCAACTGGCGGG
>NZ_JBSPSR010000013.1:0-43371 GCF_059623105.1 Halorubrum orientale
CCAACGTCTCCGTTTCCACGACATTGAAGAACGATTCTACCGAAGGATCATCCTGCAGGGTCGCTGAACTCATTCCACCTCAGCGTTCACCCTGCTCTTTGGTATGTGAACTGTTCTATCAGTACTTCCGAGGTTCGGCGGTACAGATCGGAATTAACGACCAGATTTTCGGTGAGCATGCTGGCTGAAACTATGAGCCGTCGGAACCAGTGGCAACCGAAGCCAATGCCCGAGTCGATCGGGACATGACTCCACCCGCTGGTGTAATATTGTCCGACTGAACAGGATTCTACTTCCGATATACGGCCGGTGAGAGAGCGCTGCCGCTCAGCGGCAGGCGCTCTCGTCGAGCTTAACGCCTACCACGGAGAGTAGCTCTGGAGCATATACTCCGCTAACTCCTCTGCTCTCTCTCGATCACATCCTTTGTCATCGATCAGCCCTTGGATCGCTGACTCTCGCACAATCTGGTTGATTACCTCCTCGAACGACGAGAAGTCTAAACGGTTCTCACCTGTCTCAAACCGTCGCCGTACCACGAATGCATGGGCTAACATCACCACCGCGAGGTGGTGATGGACACCCTTCCACGTTTGCCCCTGATACTCGTCAGCTCCAAGATTCTGCTTGATGTCTCTGTGAAACTGTTCTACGCACCAACGGACTTGTGCCCAAGACACTAACTCCTCCAGAGATGCCTCGTCAACCCCCCAACACATCCATGCTTTGAGTTCACCATCTTCTCCATCACCGTCTTCATCGTCAGTTTTTCTCAGCAGTAACCAGCCTGTTTCGTCGCTCACCCACCCTGTATCCCGTCGTTTCACCTCCCGAATCCGTGTTCGATAGAACTCACCAGAGAGGGATTCCTTCGTTCCCTCATTCCACGTAATCTCGGTCCAGTCGTCGCCGCCGAGTGCCTCGGCGACTTCCTCTGGTGTCTCTGAACTCACGTCATCAGGATGAGCAGCATGTTTCCGGTTAGGATGATCGTCTGGCTGGATGAGATCGGTATCTTCAGGAACAAATCGGAGCTCCGTTGGCGAGACCTCTACAACATATGGTTCGGGAATCGCCCGGAGTTTCCGTCTGAAACTCCGGGCTTCTCCGAAGTGTCTATCAGCAACGACACAGACGTGATCGACACCAGCTGTAACCGCCTGTTCAATAAGATTCAGAGGTATGCCGGGCTTAGACCGGTGTTCAACGTCAGCAGGGACATCTGTGTCTTTCCGTCGCTGAGCGTAGCGTTCTCGTTCTTGTTGACTGTCGTAGTCTGCGCCATCGTCACCAGTCCACTTCTCGGACAGGAATAAGCGCATCCCGAGTGGCCAGGTGAGTTGATCGGCATTCTGCCGCTCGCCAGGTCTGGCGAGCGTGCAGTTAACCGTGACTTGACAGTTGTCGAGTTTTCCAGTCGCACCGCACCACTGACGGGCGACGCCGACGCTTTCATCGCCTGATTTCGGGATGCCCATACCATCGACAATCAGTGCAGCTTCTGGGCTCTGAATCGCTTCGGGAACACGTTCCCGAAGCTCGGTTTCAACGTTCTCGTGCGCCCACGGACTCTCACGAACAAACCGTTCGAGTCGTTCTTGATCGATATGCATTTTCTCAGCGATGTCAGTGACGGTGTTGGAACTTCCGGGGCGTAGCAGGCCCCGGAAGTACCGGCCTACATTCAGCCACGTTCGTTCGTGTTTTGGCCACGACGATCCGTCTGCCCGAGTTGTGAATGCTGTTTGGTAGTCGCTAAGAAACTGTAGCCCTTCCGCCTGCTTTGGTCTTACTCTGCTCATCCTGGCTCAGCCCACTCGTCCTGTGCCTGAAAATCAACTGCCAGAATTAAACCTCGGAAGTACTGCTATGACACCCTCAACCGACAAACGGTTTACTATTGTCTTTAGCAACCTCTCCTTCCAAACATAGAATATATATACGGTGGAAATCAATTAACTGGTATGACAACTACAGAAAAAACAGTAAATATCTCGATTGAAAACGTTGGAGGAATTGAAGAGGCAAATATCTCTCTATCAGATGTTGCTACAATCCTAACTGGCGAAAACGCCACAAACCGAACCTCAGCCTTACAGGCCATCATGGCTGCACTTGGTAGCAACCAAGCCTCGTTAAAAGGTGATGCCGATGAGGGGTCGGTACAGCTAGATATTGGAGATGCGACGTACACGCGATATCTTCGCCGCGACGATGACCAGGTCCGGTATGAAGGTGAACCGTATCTTGACGATCCAACAGTCGCTGATTTGTTTGCGTTCGTGGTTGAATCGAATGCTGCACGGCGGGCCGTGCGGCGAGGGGATGACCTCAGAGAGATCATCATGCGACCAATCGATATAGACCAGATTGAGTCGGATATCAAGCAGTGCCAACGTGACCGTGACGACATTGAGACCCAATTGGAGCGGCTTGAGGAACTCGAGACAGAGGTGTCGTCGCTTACGAAACAACGTGACAGCAAACAATCGACACTTGAGGACATACAGGCTGAACTCGACACCATTGAATCTCAAATTGACCAGCATGACGCCGACGTTGCAGATGAGCAGACAGTAAAAGAAAACCGCGAAGATGCGTACGCTCAACTTCGTGAAGCACAGTCCACGCTAGATTCGCTCACATACGATCTCGAAACAGAACAGGAAACGCTTGAAACGTTGAAGCAAACGCGCGAGGAGGTTACTGCAACGCTTGATGATGTCTCTGAGATCGTCCAAGACGATACTGAACTTCAACAGCGTATTGAAGACCTTCGTGAACGGAAGACTTCTCTAACACGGCGATTAACGGATCTGAACTCGATTCTCGAATTTAACGAGGAGATGCTTGATGAGCGGCCTGAACAAGTACTCCAGCAGACGCATAACCGAAAACAAGACCAAGCTGCGCTGACTGCCCAGCTGGCCGAAGAGACTACAACGTGCTGGACATGTGGTAGCGACGTCTCGACTGCTGCTATTCGAGATACTGTTGACGATCTAAAGGCCGCCAGGCAAGACATCGTTGCTGAGCAAAACGAGGTCACCTCAACGATTGATGAACTTGTTACCCGGCAGAATAAGATTGAAGAGCAAAAACGTGAACGAGAAGAGCTCACCGAACGGCTTGAGAGTGTTAACAATGATATCAAGACTACCCAGGAGACCATCGAAAAACTAGAAACACAGATTGAGGCTAAAGAAGCTGAGATCACAGAGCTCAAAGACGAGGTTGAGTCGCTTGAAACGGATACCGACGACACCATCATCCAACTTCATCAGGACGCGACCGAGAAGGAAGTTCGTATTGAACGGCTCGAAGACGAGATAGAAGAGCTCACTGAGACAATCACGACCCACGAAGCAACAATTGCGACCCGGTCAGATCTCGTCGACGAACGCGACGCACTTACCGAACGGTTGCAAGACCTCCGGAATCGTGTCGACCAAATCGAAGCAGACGCTGTCAGTGAGTTCAACGACCGGATGGAAACAGTGCTTGAGTTGCTTGGCTACGACAATCTGAACCGGATTTGGATTGAACAGAAGGAAACAGACGTTCGAGAGGGCCGTCGTACGACCTCACAATCAACGTTCGATATACATGTGGTGCGTACAACAGCTGACGGCGCTGCGTATGAGGATACCCTCGCACACCTCTCAGAGAGCGAGCGCGAAGTGACGGGACTTGTATTTGCGCTGGCTGGGTATCTCGTTCACGATGTTAGTGATACAGTGCCGTTCATACTGTTGGACTCGCTTGAAGCAATCGACAAGGACCGTATTGCCAAACTTATTGACCACTTTGAATCAGAAACAACACATCTGGTCGCGGCGCTGCTTACTGAGGATGCTGCTGGTCTCCCCGACGAATATCACTATATCGAGTCAGTAGCGTAATTTATAACTGTACGCTTGTAATTAAAGATGTTTACGCTCCACTGTGACACGGCAGTAGCAAGCATTACATCGGTACTATTGTAAGCGTAGCGTGCATATACACCGGTACTCATGCCGACACAGCAATCAAAGGTTGCGCGGGTCATCGAGACGTATGATTTGGACGATCTCGGTGCCGAACTTGAAGCTGCTTGGACTGATCCCACCGGTGATCGGACAAGCCTCCGCGACCTTGCCGATTGGTTCAATCAGAACGTCCTCGCAGCGGCACTCGATATGGAAACTGCCTCGCAGACCGAACAGGAGGTACAGCGATTGTACGAGGAGCTCATAAGTGATGCTGCCGGTGACACGGTGGCAGCACGCCGCGAATTGGAACGATACGGTATCGACGTTGACGCTGTCACAGCCGACTTTGTCACTCACCAAACGATTTACACATACTTGACAGAGGTACGTAGTGCTACTCTGCCAGCTGACGATCGTGACCGGACTGAACAACGTATCGAGACGATTGAGAAACTTCAGGGGAGGCTACACTCCGTTGTCGGTTCAACGCTCACCACGTTAGCGAACAGTGACGAGCTTGATCATAATGAGTATGAGGTACTCATCGACATGCAGTTGCTCTGTCCGCACTGTGGAGCAACCACCCCGCTCAAGGAACTATTACGTATTGGTGGGTGCTCTTGTGGAGGAGGAGCGTAGCGGACGGTCGTGAAGCAGCATCGGCGCGTGAGTCCCTCTCTGAAGCGATTGAAACCGAACTAGATGCATTAGTAGATATCAGCAAAAAGTTAGCAGCGATCGACCAACGTCGCTGTCAGTTTCTCGATCATCTAACTGATGTAGATACCAACGTCATTGGTGGGGCACTTGATATTTGGAGCCAGCTTCAGGATCTTGAATCAGAGTTGGAAGCAATAGCGCGACAGCGCCAGCAGTCGTTACATGATCCGCCGATACGAACTAACCCCCGCATTGCCAATGAGGATAGTGAGATGGGATTTTATAATTACTTGTATGGTCCGACCAGCGGCCCAGACTATCCAGTACTGGCAGAAGTTACTATCTTGATAAACAAACTAGACGAAGACATCAACCATGTTGAACATAAGATTGCAACTAGCAAAATAGAGTAGAGGCATTTCTACCTAGTATATATACTATGTAGTATCACATCATGGTATGCTATTTCAATCTAAATGAACTCAAATACGTGAATTTGCCGTGCTAATATCTATATATCTAAAATTTTGTGTGTTGTAAAGTAGCCGCTAAGAATTATTGAAGTTCTATCTATATATCTAAGCGTGACGAAGTAGTATCTTAGTCTTAGATCTTAGATATACCGGGTTTATATTACCTAGCAGAATTGAGGAAATCTACAATTTGAGACAGCACTGCAGCACTACAAGCCGGGTATCCAGAAACACGCTACGCCGGTCTTTGGACTGCTAATCGATAAAGTGGAACACCCCATATCGGTGGCCATCGACGTTGTCCGCTCACGTAGCGTCTTCACCGTACAGGACCCCATCGACTCTCGCAGATACGCCCGACTCGCCTGAGGCACCGGGTTCGAACTCCCAGAACGGATCCCCCGCGTGCACGCCTCGCGTGGGACTGTGGTCGTCCACGAGCCACCACACGACCCGTCCGGCTGTTTTGCGACTGGCAACGTCGCCTCGATCCTCCAAATTGTGAAGCTTCCGACGGGCCGTCTCTCGGGAGCACGCCACCCTCTCTGTAACGTCACCAGACGTGACCACTGGGCCCGGTACAGCGTCGAACACACCGAGGACGTGCTCGAGCGTGACGGTCTCAGTGTACTCTCCAGTATCGTTGCGTTCCCGAGACATACGATATCAGGAGGACTCCTCTGGCAAATACCTGTTGGCGTGCACCTTGTGGTGGACAGCTTATGCTGTAACCATATGGAATACAGCATGTGATAATACTCCTTGATCGTTTACAATACTATTTCCCAGCTGACAAGGCGAACATCCTGAGGCCTGACTCCAAGGCGATTCACACATGGCAAGGAGAATACATTCGGCTTGACCGAGGAGGATGTCGATGAGTGTTCTCAGCTGACTGAACTCTGAGAGCTAGGCTATGTGCAACCACTTCTGCTGTGTCTGATCAGCCGAGACTCTCGTACAACTGAGCGTAAACCTGGACGCTGGTTGATTTGCAGTGACAGCGTAGCCAGTACACTCCGGGTATCGACTGGTGAACGCCGCTAACCAGTTCACATCCCCGTCATAGATGCTGGCTCTGTCAAATTTCCACTCAATCACGGCTACGGGCGGGACCGTCGGATTTTGATCGTCGTCCCAGCAGGTCATGCGAGGGGAAGGCCAGATGACCAAATCCTTACACACCTGATCTTTTTGATTCGTGCTATCCTCATTGCCTACTGTTACCTGAGGAATTGGGACCTCTAGCCCAACCTGCGAGGGGCTGTGAAGTACCCCATCCGGATTCACCTGAGTGAGCAATGCGCCGAAGGCAAAGAGACTGACAGCTTCACGCTCTCTTTGCCCACTCCAAGATCCATCTAATGCTTTTTCAGCGAACGTTTCCAGTGCCGATTGCACAGTATTATCAAGTTTATTCACATATTGATTTGACTATAGTTTCATATAACTCTTCGCTAAGATCAAAGCAGTTGCACTCTTCTGAATCATAGTGGGATTCCTCATCCAAAACCCGGCATCCGGGAAACCCAAATAGGGGCTGTGTTGAATCGCCATACGAAGGCGAGGTAGGCCGCTAAATCAAAGGAGTTGAAGCGGGAGAGTTCCGTTGACCATGACGCAAATCTCCCGCTTCATCGGGGAGGTTGTACCGGTTGCTCAAAGAGTTACTGGCGATGGAGGCGAATCCGCCGCCCCGGAAGGTGGCGGCGGATTCGCCGACTATGCACTCGTTTCCCTTCACTGTCTGCGGATTTACCTCGATTCGTCGTACCGCATGACGATCGACCTGCTCAAAGAGATGCCACAAATAACCGGGGAGATCAGCCTCAACGCGGCCGATCTCCCTGCGCCGTCCACGTTGTGTAAGGCGTTCGACCGGATCAGCATGAGCGTCTGTCGAGTGCTGCTGCGCCAGTCGGCGCAGCTACACGATCTCTCTGAACACGCCGCGATCGACGCCACGTTCTACGACCGCTCACCAGCGAGCCGCCACTACTGCCAGCGAATCAGCTACCGCGTTCAGAAGCTCAAAGTCACGAAACTCGTCGATACAGCGTCTCAAGCCGTCCTTGACGTCCACTGCTCTACAAATCGGAAAGGAAGCGACGCAGACCTTGCTGAGCAGATCGCCCGCCGGAATGCGGGCGATCTGCGGTCTCTTGCGGCCGATAAAGGCTATGACAAGCAATCGCTTCGTGAAGGATTACGCGAGCTCGGGATCAGACCGCTGATCAAGCACCGTATCTTCGCTCCGTACGACCACGCACACAACGCCAGAATCGACGATCACCGCTACAATCAGCGCTCTATGACCGAAACCGTGAACTCGGCTGTGAAGCGCTCGCTCGGCTTTAGTGATAGTCATAACCTTTGAATAGATAGGAAGCGATCTATCCACGACTCTGCGAAGCTTATCCGATCGGCGTAGCCGTGAAAGATTGAACAGATCAGTTCTCGATACGTTTCAAGATCTGACGCGTTAAGCGGCGAGAGATCGCGTTTTACGCTTTTCCAGATCTGTTCGATCGGATTGAGATCCGGCGAATACCGCGGCAGTGCTACGCTATGTAGATCGTGTTTATTTACTATATTATCGACATACTCGGAAAAATGAGATGAAAAGTTGTCACAGACGAGTATGATCGGCTGATCTGGGTTCTTTTCTCGTATCTTGAGGGAAAAATCGCCCACAGATTCCTTGCTCAGATCATCTTTACACGAGACAGCGCTAGTTCCGTTCAGTGCGTAAAATCCGAAGACGACATCATCAAAGTTCGCTGTCGGCGTCTCCTTTTTCAAGATTGGTCGGCCGAAGCTCCACAGCCGCCGGCTGTTGTCTGTTGGACGAGGCCAGGCTTCGTCGAGAAATCCGACGACTACACCGCCATCAGCTACTGCGTCGTCGTCAAGATCATCGAGAGCGGCCTCAAGACGCTCTTCAAGTTGTTCTTCTGCGTCATCAGGTCGATCCGGCGATTCTGGTCGAAGGATCGCATAATTTAGTCCAAGATTGTTGAGAAGTCGCGATGTGTGTCGCTGAGAGTATGATACATCGAACCCATCTTCGATGAGTTGTTGAACTTGGTGGGTGGTGAGCGGTTGGTGCCGTTCGAGCACCTTTCGAAGCCGCTCGCGTTGGTGCTCGTCAAGTTTTGGCGGACGTCCACCACCAGAATTTGGTCGGAGACCGTCCACAGCGTCGTTATTCCAGCGATCGACCCAGCGGCTCGCGGTCGGCGTCGTGACGCCGACACGCGTCGCCGCTTCCGTGAGTGTATCACCGAGATAGATATTTTTGATCAGGCATAATCGCCGGACGAGATAGGATTCTTCGTCGGATTGAGCCTGATCGATCGCCTCATCGAGTTCTTCTTCACTCAGATGTTCGAGATGATCTTTCGACGGTCCAGGCATAGTTTGTGCTCGCGCTCTAACATTACAAATTTTCGGCTATCACTATCGCCGTGCGAGCGCGCCTATGGTTTCGTGAGTTCCGCGAAATCGCGCTGGTGTGTGTCGTGTATAACATCAAGCGCTTCGTCAAACGGTGAATCACTCCGCCTTACAGCGATTCAACACAGCCGTTACAGGCCTTCGACGAGTCGATCTCGCGGTCGGAGTTGGAAGCCGCGGTCGCCCTTTCTCCCGAAGACGTCGACGAGGCTTTCAAACATCTCGTAGAGAAGAACGTCGTTGACATTGACGAAGACATTATCGTCCGGAAATCGACTAATCTGTGAAGAAGATACTGAGTTCACGTCTCATCGCGTATCAAGATCCGCTTACAGGAGACGATCAATTCGACCGCAGTATGCTACACAAAACCGCTGTGGCAAAGTTCCCGAGGATGAGACACGTGCTACAAAGTGTGCGTGTAGCCTTAGGACACTGGTATCCTCACAGTAGGAGTAGTATAACTATCATACGATGACAGAATACAAATGACGATGCGCCAATCATTAAGTGAGCAGGACTACGATCAGATTGCTAAGTTTCTCGCAACCCCAGCCTACGAGCGGCGGCCAGAGTTGCTCATCCCAGAAGAAGTGGCTACTGATGAACCTACTGAGACAGAGCAGCCAAATAAACACAGCTTATCGTGACACCTATGTCCACAGCAAGCAGCACACCCAGGGCATCAGTCGTCGGAAAGCGCAACTCTACTTCCAGAGCGTATCAATGCGGTCTTCAATTCGCTTGAGCACAAGACGACTCACCTCACGATGGTCGGGAGGCCACTGAGAATTCTCTGCATCGGTACGACTGGCGGCTGGCGGTGTATGGAAATGGTCTCTGTAGTTATGGGTATTTGGATGTCGGTCCCAGCGGTATTTCCACGTGCTACCCGGGTGGTCCTCTTGATAGTGAACGCTGAAGTCGTCATTCCGGTACCACCAGATCTCAATTCGAGCAGAGACCTCACCCGGATAGTACTCGTCCGAGAGTTCGACGTTGAGATACACGTGTCCTTCCTCAATGATTTCCACGGACTCGAACAGCCGACTTCCGGCGAATCGGAGCCGTATCCGCTCTAACACCGATCGATCTATCGGCGCAGGAGTCGCGCCGTCGTCTACCGGCACCATCAGCTATGTGATGGGGCTGTGGAGCCAGCGACTTTCCGCCGCGCGCGCTCATGGAGGACACGCTCCTCAATGACAGTAGCCCACTGACCGAGCTCAACGTAGACATCGTCGATCCGTTCCGGGTCGAATGCAAGAACATCAACCTCAGCGGGTGAGTCAACGCCGTATTCATCCTCATACGTTCCGATGCGGTCTGTCAGCTCCGACACCTGTGTCTGTAGCTCCTAAACGCTGTTCTCGCGCGCCAGTTCGTTCACCCGTCGCCACTCAAAGTAGTCGTCGTTGCGTTCATATCTCACTGGCCGCCCCTCGTGTCTGACGACGATACCTAGGTCAGTATAGAAGGAGAGATGTGTCCGTGCCGACTCTGTAGAGCAATCTGCCTGTTCAGCAATCTCAGCGGCTTTTCTCGGGTCGCGAGCATGAAGCACTGCACCATAGACGCGCTGCTTCGTATCCTCGGCCTCAAATGGTTGATCAAAGGGGGGGGTGGACCGTTTCGACTGCCGGCGTCAGTCATATTTCTATCAACGTGGTTAACATATATATTCCTTGTTCCAGTCAAAATATATTGGGTGAAACTCTGATCTAAACGAGGTCGCTACCGGGGACGTTCACTCACTATCCACGTCGAGCTCGAACGATCGGTTTTCGGTCACGATATTCAGCACAACGCTTGTGTTTGATTCGTTGATATCGGCATTGCTGAGCACGGCCTTGATCTGCTCGTTCATGTGATCCGTATCGATGAACTTCCCGACCGCAATCACGTCGTAATCGCCGGTCGTCTCGTACACGCTCACCATCTGTTTTTCATCGCGAAGAGAATCTGTTACTGCAGGAAGCGCCTCGCCACGCACTTTCAGTTGGAGGATAGCCGTGACGTCGTAACCCAACTTGTCATAATCGACGATAGGCGTGAACCCCTCAATGACGCCCGCCTCCTCGAGATCAGCAAGGTGATTCGACACCGTCGTCACGGAGACATCAAGTTCCTCAGCGAGACTCCGTAAGCTTGCGCGACCATTGTGCAATAGTGTATTGACAAGCTTTCCATCCAGATTTTCGTACGTCATTGGATAAATGTACATCTGTTGGCGTAAATAGTTGTATGATTGGATATGTCATCTCAAGCCTTCGCATTGTGTTCTCGCCCGGACAGCGGCGTGAGCGGCAACTCTGCGTCAATCTCGCCGTACCACACCACCGGGCGCTGTGCGCTGCCGTTTGTCTCGGACACACGGCCGTAGTCAGCGAGTTTGATCACATTCGCAACGACCTCCAATGGGTTCTAGTCAACAAGACAGCGGGTTCACGGCGATAGCAAGGCGGATGCCCCCGGCTTTGCCGTGGGAAGAAGCCGACAAGTTGTTGTCTGAAACGAAAACCTAAGTGTAGCGACCAAGCCCAGACCGGTCGTTGGAACCGATACTGTTGAAGTCAATTGATGAAAATCGGGTCACATCCTCTAACACATCCTTGACGATCTCTTTCTCAACTTGCAGTTCAAAATGATATGCAGGACCGCCCACTGACCCACCAGTCTTTTTTCTAGCGTCAATGATTCCCTGCATGTCGAGTTCTTTCAGATGGTCGCGCATACGCCGCTGAACGAGTTTGTCGGAGCCAACCTCCTCAGCGATGCTTTTGTAGACGCCATAGATTGGTTTGGTTCGAACCGGCGTGTCGCCCGCTAACTCAACAACCGTGATAGCAGCCAGTGTGAGTTGAGCCTGTGTTGTCATTTCAAGCATCGCCTCGCGGACCGTTTCTTTCTCAACCTGTGACTCAGCAGCTCTGACGTGGCTTTCCTCAACTTGTGTATCACCGGCTTTGTCAGCTATTTCGCCTGCCTTTCTGAGGTACTTGATCGACTGTCTAGCATCCCCCTTGTCCTGAGCAGCAATTGCGGAAACGAGTGGGATCACTTCGGTTGAGAGAGCACCGCTTCGAAACACGTACTCGTCTTCCGAGTTGTCAATCGTGACGACCTTATCGTTGGACTCATTGACAGACGTGTGCTCGTCATTCGTCTTTAGTTAAGAGCAAAATCGCGGTACAGCGACCGGATCTGTTAGCAGAGAGCAGTTTTCTATTCGCCTAAGGCGGTTCCGATATTAACACAGTCAATTTGTGATTTCGAATAACGCTCTAAGAAGTCCGTGCACCGAGTGCACGAACTTCTCTACGAGTTAGATTGTTTCCGATTGCGGATAACCAGCTCTCGAGTCTTTTCTATTCTCTCTTCATCACTCTGCAAATATGCTGTGAGGATCGCTTCAACGATCTCGGAGCGGCTTGCTCCGAGATCTGAGCACTCATCGACGAGTGTATCGAGCTCTTCGACGAGTTCAGTTCGTACGGAGACACCCATTTTGGTTCGGGTCATAATCTTAGACGCTCTTAGAAACACGTGCACCAAATGCACGGTAAGCTTATCGGCTTATCGTGATTCAGATCAAAATATTATCATAATAGATCTCAGCCGCTACTTGCACAGTGAAGTAATCGTGCTGCTGTCTTGCGATTCCTTAACTAAAGACGAATGCTGTCACCCATACAGAGATACCGGCAACTGTCGAGACAGTGATCAACTGCTTGTGACGTGCCGACGTATTCCTCTTTGTAGCCGAGAAACTCTTGAATCAGGTGTTCACAGTTGTCGGACACCAACAGCCCCGCCGACCACTGTCGTCAAGTTCCAGTCGGTTCCGCACCTCATCGATCCCGGCGTCGATCGACTTATCAGCTTTTTCGCTCCGGTGGCCCGCGGCGTCAAGTTGATTCCTATATTGGCGAATCATTTCATTCCCAATTAACAGATATTTCGCCGCCAATTGTCGTTTTGACCAAGCAACCGTAAGATCATCAGTTGAAACATCACCGGAGATTTCGTACGCAATCCACCCACTCCGTTCAACACCGGGCTGTAACTCTCCACCCTCAAACGGTTCTCCTTTGTTTATCGCCTATTCATCTGGGTTGTAGAGTAGTGTACCCACAGAACCTGTCCTGAGCGATTCTTGATTCCCCTGTCTTGACCGATCTACTCTGATCGAATTAGAGAATGATTCTGTGCGAGATACGCGCTCTCTCTCTGAATCCGATGTGTGCGAAATTGAAGACAGCGAGTATGTACGGAAGGCAGACGTCGACGAAGAGATGAAACAAACCCGTCTCCAAGGGCTCAAAGACCAGTTGGCTGGAGCCGACGAAGACACAACCGAGCTCCAAGCTGAAATCGAAGAACTGGAGCAGCGTATTACCGAGCTCACCAGCTTTGACTCCGGGACATCCTTCCATACTCGTTCAACTAGTGGGTAGCCAGTACCCACATCCGTACCCGTTGGGAGACGACAGACCGGCCACGGAAATTGACTTGATGCTGTATCCGGACCTTCCTCGGGGCTGGTCTTTATCGGTGCGATGGACGAAACCACCGTATGAGCGACTTGGCGTCTCCAAGCGCCTCCATCTCGCTATCTGGGCCGACTGACGTTCCAGCAGTCCTGAATCGGGCTGGAATCGATTACGTCAGTGTTCACGATCGGCGACTACTCGCTATCTATCGCACCGGCATCTTCAATGTGGTAACTGAGCCGGAGTCAGTGTCGAATGCGCGCACACTCGAGATCGAATGCTGGGAAGCACCCCTCCCGTCTCGTGGTGATGAGCGATCTCCACAGGAGCTTCTTGACGACTTTGCTGCTGTGTTTGAGCGTGGCGATAAGCCCTGAATCGCCTCTCGGGTCTCTCGCTCGCAACGACGGTGATCAGTTGAGAGCAACAGAAACGCTAGAAACAAGTTCTCTAGCACGAGTCAAGACATACGCAATCTATGGATATTTCTGAGACACTCCAGACACTGTATACTGCGACTGTTGAGCAGGACGATGGGAGCTACCAGATCACCGTTCCGGAACGCGAGATAGCCACCGGGACAATCGCTGAAGATGAGACATACCGTGTTGCGCTTATTTCGACGACCGCATCAGATGTGGATGACACGGAGACCACTGACTCCATCCAATCCACTGATGATACAGATCAGCAGCACGAATACGATGGTCCGCCTGTTGAGGAGGGTGAACAGCGAGATGTTGAAATCGAGAATCTCGGTGACCAAGGTGACGGGATTGCGAAAGTTGAGCGCGGCTACGTTGTGATCGTTCCCGAGACGACCATCGGGGACCGCGTCACGGTCGAGATGCAACAGGTGCGCGAAAACGTTGCGTTCGCGGATGTCATCGATCGTAACCCTCGCCAAGAAATCTAACAGCTACTGATTGAACACGAACGAGGGGATGTCATAGAAGAGTTCCACACCCAGCGAGAATCATTCAGAACAGGGGGTACGCATCGATTCCGAACACAGACTTCTCCATAATATGTCAGTAGCGGCGTGTAAGATACAGAGGGTTAATTTATCACTACCTCAGGGACAGAAACCGGCCTGAAAGATTGAACACTCGGTATGGAACGTTCTGAAGGTGTCAACAGACGAATTCAAGCCGGAACAGAAGATTCGTTTAAAAACTTCGCTTTCCGGACCGCTGTCGCAATTATTCGACTTCTCTGTGCCCAAGTTTTTAATCCAAACTAGGAACAATATTTTATATGACCGCGAGTTGTAACTACCGCCACGAGTTGTCGGCTGATTATTTTGACGACGAGTCGTCGTGGGATTGTCCACATCCTGCCGACGAAAACTACTGTGTGTTCCACGGTGAGGCGTCCGATGAGGCCCGTAGACGTCGGTTTATTGAAGCGGTCGAGGAACCGGCCCCGGCGACAAATCAGTTTCTTGGTGCGACGTTTGGGGCAATCGATCTCGATTATGAACGACTTGACGGGCCGACTAACACACCCATCGACTGCCGTGACGCATCATTCGAATCGATCTCGCTGCGATTTGGGACGGTAAATCACCCGCTTGATCTTCGGGGGAGCACAGCCACTGGACAAGTTACGTTCGACGAAACACAGTTTGCCCGGCGCGTTGACCTCGGTCACGCCCGGTTCGCGGACGTCTCAATGCGGCTTACAAAGTTCGAATCTTGGCTCGACACGCGCGAAGCGACGTTCGGGGAGGTTTGTGGACGTGTCGCCCGGTTTGCCAACGGAATATACAGCGTGGACGCACGGTTCACTGGAGCCGCAGACTTCACTAATGCCCAGTTTGACGACGTAGCAAACTTTTATCGTGTACAGTTCGACGAGGGGGCGTGGTTCAAACGAACAGACTTCGCAGACAAGGCCCGGTTCAAAGAATGCACACTGGCTGGACCTGCCGTTGAGTTCGGGTCTGTCGCTGGCAACCCGAAGCGCGACCGACCAACTGCAAATGGTGCAGCGGGGATGTTTCTGGGAGTAGACTGTGACGGACCATTGCTGTTTGACGGCGCGACTCTTACTGGGGGGCTTCGTATTGACGATGCTTCCCTCTCAGATGAGGTGAGCTGTGTCGATCTCACAGTACAAGACGGACCCGTTACGATCGATCTCACAGGAACGGAGCGCGTGACCGGTACTGTCGCAGCAACCGACGGTAGCGTTGAATATGAGCTCACTCGAGCGGTGTTGGGTGATCTTGTATTAACAGAAGAGACAACGATTGATTCGCTAACGTTTAATGAGACGGTGTTTGATGGGTTCGATTTCACTCGCTACCGGAAGCAACTCGCCGCACTGGAGTACAAGATCCATGAGTCGGACGACCCGCCGTCGGTTCGTGAGATCATATACGTGCGGGCCAAAAACGGGGCCAAGCAGGTCGGCGATAACCGTGCGGTTTCAGAGTTCTTCTTTCATGAGATGGCTGCCAGACGCGGGAGCCACCGCCGAGAGTTTGCCCAGTCGGACGGCTTGACGCGATTCCGACACGCCGGACGTTACGTAGGAAACGTAGCGATGGGATTGAGTTGCGGATACGGCGAGCGACCGTTATGGACCGTGTTGTCGTCTGTGGGAATCATCGCCGTGTTCACCCTGATCTACGCCGCTGCCAGCGTTCCGCTGTCAATCGGTCAGTCGATATTGAGCTATCTCACGTTCAGCGTACAATCGTTTGTTTCGCTTGTGCTCGGCGGACCGACGGTGGAAAATACGTTCGTAAGTTTCATCGGGGCTGCTGAGGGGTTCCTCGGCGGATTCATGATCGCCTTATTCGTGTTCGCTCTCACTCGGTCAATCGCTCGGTAACCACGAGAACTTGGCGCGGGAATCCGTACAGTGACGATCTTCTGTCTCTCGGACCCACGCTTGAAGCGTAAGCCTCCGCCCGCTGATTGTTATTCGTCTTTAATTACGTCTCGCACCTTGGTTGTGTAGCGGAAGCGAGGATCGGTCGATCGCACTGGACCAGAGCAGGCGTTTAATTAGCGGGGAGTATAACGACATCACTCTATCCCAAATAAGAATGAGTAGGTCGTGGAGAGGGAATCTAGCCCCTCAGGCAGACGATATTAAAATCACTCTCAATTGATGAATTCCTTTTATGATCCTGACTAATCTGGTGGGAAAGCTACCTGAAATCCGATACCGGAGAAGCCGCGTACAAAATGTAGAGCACGAAATCAGCACTCTGTATGAGTCCTATCCAGTCAGATCAACGAGATTAGCGCCGGAACGAGCGCGTGTATTTAATCGAAAGGGATGTGTCTCCGTTGGAGACAGTCAAGCGTGTGAACGCGTTCTAACTGATTCTCTTCGATCGGTATGTGAGCGGATCGTCCTGCAAGACTCGCGCCCTGTATCTTGCACGGCTACTAGAACCTATTATCACCTGAGAATTTAATAGAGCAGTCTGGTTCAATTTCGGTGAATCTGGTGTTCGTTTCTTTATTACTCGTCTTTCATATTGTCGTATTGACATTATAAATATCGAAAGCGTCGTAATAAGCGTTCTATACGGGATTCACGAATCAGCTCAACAGAGTCGAGAGATCAGTGGAGACGCTGAAGACGATCGTCATACTGTTTGATCCGTCAGCGGAGAGCTTAGAGTGACCGACTGAACCTCTCTGTTCTGTTTGAACACCGTCTTAGCCGCCATTTTCGAGCGATAAAGTATTAGATTATCAACATTAAAATCCGAGTTTGCTTAGCTAAAGACGGATGGGGATAAAATATTCCCGCTGGGTCAATATAAAATTTGTTACAGGTTGTGGTAAAAGAGCTCACAGGTAGCTCGGACGGTGGGGCTTACTTTATTTCACGATGCTGTTGAGTGTGCTCGGTATCTTTTCACACTTTCTTTGGAATACTATGGAGCGTTAGCTGATTGATTAAATCTTCTCCGTCAACTAACTCTACCTGACTTGACCCAGCAGCATAATCTGAAGCTGTGCCAGCAAACGAAGAGCTAGTTACGATTACGATTTTGTCTGCACTACCCCGAGCTAATGTGCTCTCAAGCTTTTGGATTACTTCGCGACCGACGGTGTTCCCCTGTGAGAACTGCTTTACCTGATTGCAAGGCTTTTTATTTCGGTCTCCGCCCAGACATCAACCCCCATATCACGAGAACCTGATGTAACAGTCGTCTCGTACCCTTGTTCGGAATATAAACTGGCAATCAGATGTTCAAATTCTTGCCAAGAGAAGTTATGTAGATCCGTATAGGACCATACTGTTCCTTGCATCTGTTTCATCACTTGATATGGCTCAATCAGCGGTGAGGGGTCATCTGTTCTGCGTGCCTTAGACACTGCACGGTTCCACCCACGATATTCGACTGTCGGATGATCATGCCACTCATCAATAAATTTCTCAAGTTCATCTGAGAGCCGCCTTGTTTCCCTTCTAACAGCTTTTTCAATTTGCTCTGATGCTTGAGTAAATATACCAGAATCAACTTTTTCAATTGAACTGATTTGTTGTATCACCTTTCTTAGACTTGTTGCAATAGAAAACGATGGAAACTCATCATTATATGTATTGACTGCTCCAATCTGGTCGACCAGCACTTCAACCTGACATATACCTGTTCCCTGTTTACTTATGTTACAATTGAGAAGCGCAGATTTAATAACTAGCAAGCATTCATTAATCAGCGAGTTTGTTGTATTATTTCTTAATGTACATATCTGTTTAATCGACTGGGCAAATATCCAGCTATTATCTAGAACAGTTCGCACTTTTTCTATTCCCTCTTCATGTGTGAGGGTTAATTGACTCATAGGCAGACCGGTCATAATACCATCATCAAGTTGGGCGATGAGGGGCTTTGGATCGTCGCTCACCGCTCTGAGTTGTTCTTTGATCTGATCGTAGTTATTAATCTGAGTGGTAGCTTGGACTATATTTTCAATATCCGATTCTGTTAGTATATTGCGATAGGCTGTATATTCTAACGTGCCGCGGTAGATCTCCTCGAACTTTTTACTAGCAAGGGCTGGCAGAGCTGTGGCGAGGATTCGTTTTTCAACAGAAGATGGCGGGTCAGACACCGTGGAGAGAATCAGACCGCGAGTGGATTTTATCAGCTCAGATTGAAAACGATCAACAAAATCCTGATATTTGGGTTCAATTTCACTAATGTCCTCAAATGTCTGTAGTCGCGCCTCAATATCAAGACAACGCTTGATTGCCAATCTCTGATCACCCGCTACATACGCTTCTTCCGCTGTGGATATGATGTCACGCAGCTCATCAACCTCTCTGCGAAATCGTGCTGCAGATTTTAAAGCCGCGTTCTGATCAAGCTCCGAATTTACTTCGCTTGTGTACTTTCGAGTATCCAATTGCGCGTTAAGCTTTTTTGCAGCCTCAAAACAGTCTTCAGCATATCCATATTCTTTTTTTGAGCGCTGTTGCTTGCCGATATCTAATAATAACTCAACCAACTCCTCTGATTGGTAGGTACCTGATAACTGCGCCGCTATCTCATCTGGTAATAGCGAGCAGATCATCTGTTGATCTTTTGTTTCAGCTTTCTTTTCTTCTGACAACGTTTGGTACGTGTTTAGACTACTGTTGCTAGCAAGCTGGTTAGCAGTCTCAAAACGGCGGTGTTCAGATAAGGATTGAAGAATGAGGCGTTACGTTTTCAAAGTGACTTATGCCCGAAAACGAACGCCTCAACCGTAGTATCGACCAGATCGAGTTAGGTTTTGTGGAACGAGAAGCGACACCGGAGTTTCTGATGAAGCTCAGTATTCAATTGCATCTGTCGGGTCTCTCACTTTCGAATACTGTTCGAGTTATTGAGGTATTCGGTGTCCAACGTGCTCGATCAACCATTCATAACTGGGTTCATAAGGCAGATCTACAGCCGGAATCTGGGAAGAATCCGGATCACGTTGCGGTTGATGAGACCGTGATCCAACTCAATAATGAGCAGTATTGGCTGTACGCTGCGGTCGATCCAGCTACAAACGAATTGCTGCACACAAGCCTTGAACCAACCACAAATACGGTTATTGCTCAAAAGTTCCTCGCCGAGATTGACGAGAAACACGATGTTTCTGAGTCTGTGTTTCTCGTTGATGGCTCACACTCGTTGCAAGCTGCGTGTCACCGAGCAGGCTACGATTTCAGATATGAAAAACATGGAAATCGGAATGCCGTCGAGCGTGTCTTTCGTGAGATAAAACGCCGAACTGTCTGTTTCTCAAACTGTTTCAGCAACGCCTCAGCAGAAACTGTCGACGACTGGATCAGCTCGCTCAGCTTCGCATGGAATCAGCTTATCTGAACACTACCCGATTAACAATGCCAACAGCAACTTGATAGGAGGAAGTTTTGTGATTACCGGTCGTGAAGTTCTCGCAATTTATCCAAATGATGTTCAGCGTTACCCGTTCGTCTGCCGAGAGGTCAGCATTCTTCTGTTCAATGTCGGTAACAAGCTTATTGCGAAGATGCTTTGTGACGGCTGTTTTGCCTACGCCGGTGTCACCGTATAAAAAAGCATTCTGCGGCGGTCGGCCTTTGTATATGGGTTTGAGGACATCTGTGAAGTCACTCAACGCGTCGTTCCGGCAGAGAATCTTGTCTGGAGTGTAGTCCTCTTCAAGAACCTCAGCGTCTTCTATCAATTCAACGTCATCAGCGAAAATTGAATCGGGATCTCCCATTTAGCCTTCATTAACGTGTCCATCCATATGACTTTTCTTGAGTTTCTTGAGTTTCTTGAGTTTCTTGAGTCCACGGTAGAGCCGCCTCACACACAGCGGTTTTCTTGAGTTATTAGTTGATCGACTCTCAAGAGAGAAGGACGCCGTCTGAGAGATCATATATAAACACGATTGAGTATACGATAGATTACTCAAGAAAACCGCTGTATGACATACCGTAGTAATGCGATTACGATCACTAACATAACCAGCAATATAACGCTACTATACAAAACTATTTATAATAGTTTAGTAGTAGTATAGCCTCGTCTACTTAGATAGGCGACTGTTCTAACGCGTTACTCAGAGAAGCTACCGTCGAAACCGGTTATTGGACTGCATTCAGGCTCATCTTCTCGTCTAATTACTCAGGAAAACTGCTGTGTGAGAGGCAGCATATACTCTTTTCAACCGCTTTGAGCCGCTGTGAAGTTACCATGCAAGGCGGGAGTAGCAGCTGGCCGTGCTTGGACCTACTCAACCGATCCCTTGTATTTTGACTCTACCTTCTCGCCCTCTCGCCACTGCCAGTAATAGTAGCGGTTGTCGTTGATCTCCTTGATCGTGATCGTTGCCTTCAACGGGACCTCGGCTGGAAGATCATCGGGTCGGTCGCCGATCTCGTCGTCCTCTGACTCTTCCTTGAGGCGCGCTTCGCGAGCTTTGTGCTCTGCCAGCTCCTCGACATAGCGTGTGACGTGCTGGAGCTGGTCTAGCGAGTATCCGTTGAGCGCATCGACGATGTCTGTCGGGAGTTCCGCCGGCGGCGTCGGTGATTCGTAGAGCATCAGCGGTCCTTCACATTAACCAACAAAACGCGTATTGGAATAGATGTGTTGGTTAATTAGGTTTTGTCTCTCCACGGACAGGGAGTGAATAGCAAACGATATCGGATTGGCTTCCTCCCACGGTTGAGCCGTGGGCTCTTGGCTTGTATGGCTATAACACGTCGACTAATGTGATCTGTGGAAGTGGATTCATCGTCTGTGTTGAATAGGAGTACCGGCTGGTTGGCACAGCCCGGAGTCTACCTGTATGACTCGTCCAGTGGATTCCAACCGCAGGCTCAAGTGGTAGGTTGTAAACCCTAATATCCCAATCCAGCGGCGCGGTGTCGTAGGATTCCTGTGTCTTCGGGCGCGGGAGGGTGTCAATTGTCAGGCGTGGGTCAGGGACGTGACCCGCTCAGACACCGTCTTCGCGAAATCGCTTCACGGTCACATCGACGTCGTCGAAATCGTCGTCAGCACCTGTGTAGGCTGTCGCCTCTTCCATCGCTGCTGTGGCTAGGGTAAAGGCGTCGCCGAGTGCGACGTTGTAGTCGCGCTTGTAATCGGCGGCTGATTCCCAGACATCTTCAGCGGTAACGATATCGCACCAGTTTCGAATCCGAGTGGCGTATGCTTGCGCTGTCTGCGGGTCGTCTCGTCCGCATACGTACCGCACTTCGGTACACGTCACCGTGTTCACTGATCCCTTCAGCTGGCCGTCTTCTACGCGGTTAATAATCGCTTCGACGGCATCACTCTCAGGCTCGTCCCAGTAATAGGCAATCAGCGGTTCCGCGTCGAATACAATATGGTCCATTAGTCATCTCGCTCGAGGCGTTGACTTCGCTTCTTGTCGGCTTTCCGCTCCTCACGAAGAATGGCCGTTCCGCGCTCTGTCGTGGTTGCGGCTCCACGGAAGTCTTGGAGGCTGGGGAGTGGTTCAACAACGATCTCTCCTTGCTCGTTTTCATGAATGCGAACCCTGCTTCCCGGTTCGATTCCATGCTTCTCCCGGAGTTCTTTGGGAATCGTCGCTTGGCCCTTCTGACTCAGGTTCACGATTCGGCCTTCGTTAGTTGTACTCATGATAGTATTACTATTCGATGTACTACCTTGAAGCTTTGCCCAGTCGCTCTGAGACAGTTACGAGCGCATACCCCCGTCTTTAGACCTGCCCCTTACTGCCCTGTTTGACTGACACTCACTCATCGCTGGGTTCACATTTGTGAGGAGGTTCGTTGAGATCAGTGGCCTATTATAGCAGCGGACGGCCGGAGACCACGCACAGTTGTACTATGTGCATCCAACGAACGAAGATGGTCGCCGCCAGGTGACTGTTCCGTTGCCCAACGAGCTTTTGAACTGGGACGCTCCGTGAGATCGCCGACGGAGTGGGTGCGCAGAACTGTGACGAGGTTTGTGACTGGATTGATCGGAACGCGTGGCATATTGAGAAATCGGATATGTGTGGACTAATTCTGTTTGATCGATCAGTTATCCTCTGAGCGTTTGACGATGACTACCGTCTCCGCCGACCGCATTTGTCTTGCATGATTGCTGGAGGTGATTCGGTTCCATAACCTGTCAACACAGCCATGAGCTCACCGTTCCGAGCCACGTAGTCGTAGCCACACACGTCGTACACTGATGGGACACCCGGCTTGACAACGCGTCAAGCCGCTAACTCACCATCTGTGTGCCGTCACGCAGCGCCGTACGATCGCTTTCCCTAAACCTATGAGTAACAATACTTCTACCGACCAGAGTCGTATCGACAGTGCACACCCAGCCGACGACGACCAGCACAGGGCATCTGAGAACGCTGCTACAGGCCGTGAGAGGCCGTCCACGCCGGCGTCAGCTCACGAGAGTGACCGTGACGCGATTGCAGGATCGGTGAGCAACGTCCAGATCCAGATGCACGATAATGAGACCACCGTCACCGTGTCGCCGATTCGTGATGAGCCGGCGTTTACCGGTGTCGACCTCCGGTGGAAAACTGATACAGCTTCGATAGGAGTCGCTCTCGACACGACCGCTGCCCGGGCGCTCATCGACGAACTGCAGTCAGTTGTCGATGCGGTTGACAACGGGGCCCACGACGCGTAGGGACCTTTTGCTCAACTGCCTCACAGTCAACCTCAGAGACATTTTGCCTGTGAGCAATTCTCTGTGTTGATGGTACTCATCGCTAACCCTGCCGGGGATGGCTTCTCCTCGCACCGTATGCACCTTCTCACGGCTTGACAGTCGGCACTTCCCAATTGAGGATTTGGAAGTCAAGTTTCAGTACATCACAAAGCCGGTTAGTTGAGACGTCTGCTTGCAGAAGGTGTGTCTAAAACCCAGCAAGCAGACGATGAAATCCACGAAGACCAACTCCTTAACTTCCTCGTCAACGCTCTTGACGAGGAAGTTGCTCTCACACTCGCTGAAAACGCCGAGATCGATGCTGAAGACATCTACGAGGTCCTCGTCGGCGCGTGCGCCGACGGGACCTCGGTCTCAACGCTCTGTGAGAAAAGTGAAGACGCCCCCCACAAAAATTCGGTTCTCTACCATCTCCGCACCAAATTCGATCTTGAGACGCTTGAGCAAGTCGGAAACGCGCTCCTTCAGAAGGACGTTCTCGACGTCCTTCCCCAGCAGGTGGAGGTCGTTTCAGACCTCCACCTGCGGCCCTACTACGGCGACGAAGATGAGACAGACGGCCTGTACCACTCACAAGCGAAGTGTGGAACGACTGCGTTCCACGCCTATGCCACACTCTACGCGCGTGTGAAGAACAAACGCTACACGCTGGCGGTGCGCCGTCTCGAAGACGGCGACACCGCCAGCAGTGTCCTCGCAGAATTTCTCGGTATCCTCGACGGCCTTGACTTCGATGTCAAGGCCGTCTTTCTTGACCGCGAATTCTACGACAGCAAGTGTTTGACGCTGCTTCACGCACACAATCACGCCTACGTCATGCCGATCGTCCGCTGGGGACAGACGATCAAGCAAGAACTCTCGGAAGGCTGGAGTCGCGTGATTCAACACGACATGACGGCGAAACTCGACGGTCACAGCTGGACCGTCGAGTTTCCCGTCTACATCGACTGTACGTACCAGAACGGACGGTACGACGAACATGGGGTGGCGCGTCACGGCTACGCCGCTGACGCGCCGTTCATCGACTCACCACGAGACGCCCGATACCACTACGCGAAACGCTTCGGTATCGAGGCCAGCTATCGACTCTCCGAGCAAAGTATTGCGACGACCTCGACACAAAATCCGGTCGTACGGCTGCTGTACGTCGTGGTGAGCTTGTTGTTACAGAACGTCTGGCGGTATTTACACTGGGAGTACGTGGCGACGCCCCGCCGTGGGGGGCGTCGCCTCTGGAAGTGGTCGTTCAAGGAGTTCATCACCATGATTCAACGGGCAGCGTGGACGGCCCTCGCGACGCGTCGGGCCGTCCCCGCAAACCGACCACCAGACGACCGGTTTACCCGCTAATCTCCGACCGAGTTAGCCTTCGCCAGGAGTGGCGACGCTGTCGCGTCGGCGGCAGCCGCCGCCGACAGCGACAGCTCTCCGTCGGTTCGTCAACGATCTTCTCGTCAAGACCACCCAGCACAACCGCTCCGCCACAGAACTCAGGCTTCAGAAACAGCTAGCCGAGGATGTTTTCTGAGGTACTGAGTTTAGTTGGTGTGAGCCATTCATTCTCGGAGCGGTAGCTAAGTGAATCGAAGCGCTGAGAAGCATAGAACAGAGACAGTGAGAGCAACATTTGGGTTCATCACTTAAATGTGTACCACCGTTGACTCCCTGTGCAGGTTCCATCCGTTGTAGTTTAGCGGCGCGTCAAGGCGGTGTTTGTGCGGATAGTTGAGCAAGACGGTGTTGAGTCGAATCCCTGATGAAGCGTGATCGGAGAACTGAACGGATGTTCTTCTGTCTCGGGTTATGAGATCTGTGTCACTCTCTGAAGGCGGCGCACTCACTCCGGTGAGTGCGTCGCCGATCCAGAGCTGTCGCTACTACCTCCGTCTGAGCTGACCGGCTTCTCAGGCGAGTTTCTACCAGAACTCGCCTGACTCAACCTGCTCACGTAATCTTGGTCGATGTGGATTTGGATCTCGTGACGACCACAACAGCAATTCGTCGAGATCTGGCAGTTCATACCCGAGATCCAGCATCAGGTATAGCTGGACTAGGTGTGCGTGACGTTCGAGCGCGTGAGAACACCGACGACGTGGAAGACGCGTCGACGACGCGGCCGCGTCGTCGTCGCTCCCCTGCCGCTTTGCGTCTAATTTGCGGAGTTCATCCACGATAACGCGGCTCATCAGCAGCGAGAGCGCCGCTACGATGATCAGCGCTTCGATGATGTAGGGATCTGTCGTATTGATCTCATCGAGACCGAAGCGCGATTTGAGTTTCTTGAACAGCAGCTCAATCTCCCAGCGCGCCCGATAGAGCTGTGCGATATCGGGCGCGTGGTAGTTGTCTCTGGCAAGATTCGTTAGGTAAAGATGGTACTCATCGCTGTCCTCGTTGAGCACACCGGCGAGTCGGAACGTTCGGGTCGTGCTGACGCCCGACCCTCGCTTGCGGTCGAATGAGAGGGTAATCCGAGCGTCGATCTCCTGTCGCTGCAGGTCGTCAAGGACGTCCTGTAGCGACTTGCCTTCGAGTGGAATACTGTTTCCCCGCCATGTGCGAAGCTCTTCGATGATCTCGAAGTTTGCGTCATCTTTGACCCGTGAGACGAACCAGCCGTCGTTTTGGTCGATACGGTCGAACAACCAGAAGTCGTAGAAGCCGAGATCGAGTAAGACGAGTGCGCCAGCTACCCACTCGCCGGTGGGTAGCTGGCTCCGTTCCTGCGTTTTGGCGTCAGTCGTTTGAAAACGCGTAGGAAGTCCGGTTGAGAGTGATTCTGTGAGGTGAAGCTTCACGCCAGCTTGATCTTCGCCAGTCGCTGCGTAGACGTCTGTAGCGTCTTGGTAGAGTGAGACGATAGAGGCGTCAACAATGAGGACGTCTCGAAAGCGTTCGAGACGTCCGCTGAGGTTGGTTTGTCCCGGTTCGAGATTCTCGATGGCGTCATCGAGAATCTCTCGCAGGAGTGCAACGAACGCGGGTGAAAACCAGCCGTGGAAGGTTGGATAAGCAAGTTCGTCACAGTCAGCCATTTCGACGAACCGTTCGAGAAATGCCTGAATAGAGCGATCCGATCCAGCAGCGAAACCCAGTGAAAGGGTGTAGAACAACGCGACAGTGTCGAACTTGCGCTCTCGTTGGACGAGATTCGTTGCGCGAGCGCGCTCGCGCAACTCATCAGAGGGAAACGCTCTTTTGATCCGGTCGACAATCACTGAATCCGGTGGTTTGTAGCTCACAGCAGCCACCGGGTTTCTCTGACAGGTAGTCCCAACGGTATTCAGATCAGGAGACGGCGCTGGCGTGAGACGTTAAACTACAACGGATGCCGCACACGGCAGAAAGAACGTCTCGCCGGAATCGCTGACTGCACCGAGCAGCTTGATGCTATCCCACGCGCCCGTCACCGGCAGTGACGGGCGCTCCCCTTCCGGAAACCACGCATAGATCAGCGTCGAGAGTACCTGACGCGTCTGATCGATGGTCAGGACGGTGTATTCGTCGTCCAAGTCGTTGCGCTTTTTTTGAAACCCTCTTGCCAAGCGTCCTGAGCTCTCTCGTCGGATTTATAGACTCCGGCCGGGCTGTCTTCCAGGACAGCCCGGCCTCAGACATCAATCGTCGGATGTGCCGTTCACAGTACTCAACGTCAAATTCCTCGGAGAGATAGTGACGAGCTAGTGGAACAGACCATGCGGGTGCGTCTAGTCCAACTTCTTCAGGAAAGTCGTGAAGTACCTCAACGAACTGGTCGTGCTGTTCATCAGAGAGTTTGGATGTTCTGCCTTCACGCGGATCGTCGTAGACAACTTGCTCGACCGGCTCATCAGCGAGCCGGTCGAGCCGGCCGACCCAGCGAGACAGCCATGGACCGGTGTATCCGTACCGTTCAGCGACTTGCTTCATCGTTGCGTTGTCTTCTTCGAGGTAGTTAATCACCGCTATCAGCCGCTGTGTCGGCTTCTTGACCTCAACCTCCGCGAGAGCATCGCGGAGGTCGTCAAGAGTGGCGGCGTGGAGCGTAGCCATATGCTCTGATCATCCTCTAGCCTAAAGAATATTCAACCAACAGTATTAGCAGTAGCTGGAAGTCACAGCGGGCAAGGGTGATGCCACGCGGAGGAGGATGTCAACGACGAACTGCACTCAGTTGTTGATGCGGTCGACAGTGGAGCGCACGACGAGTAGGGAAATTTTGCCTGGGAAGGATGTCAACGCAAGCAAGCTGCTTCGGTGAGTTGGTAACCGGTACCTCTGTGGGATCCGTCCCGTTCACGCGAGGAAAGAGGTCACCGAGTATATTTTGCAGCTAGTGTCGCAACGAATAACGCGGTCAGTGCGACAAGTACCCCAAATCCAGGGGTATTTGTTTCTGTTGACTCAGTAGAATTATTGCTACTCTCGGTTGCTGATACGTCTTCGTCAGATGGCTGTTCAGCTGACGTCTCGTCTCCACCGGATGCTGCTGTCTCCGCTGGGGCCTCAACTACGGCGAACTCTGAAAATCCGGGTGTCCGCGCAGTAATGACCACATCGCTATCGTTAGTCTGTGTTATCGTCGAGGATAACACCTGAGAGTCACTCGTCGTATTCTTCACCACCTGAAGATCGGCGGGCGCTGTATTTCCAAGTTCAGTATCATTTAGCCGGAACTGAATCGTTGTCGGGGTGTCCTCAAACTGTTTTGGAACAGTTATCGAGACGGCTGTTTTCACGCGATCACTACCGAACTGTGCCGTGAATGCATCAACTATGGCCGCAGACTGACGCACTGTCATCTCACCGCTAGCTGCGTCAGATGGTGCGTCAAATGCGACATGTTCAATCGGTCCGGCGTTGACTCGGACGCGGACACCGCCTTCTCCGGGAGCTGCATCAGTAATAGACCGTGTTACTGGACCATTGGTTAGGGAGGCGTACTCAGAGGCACTTGCGCCCTCGTTTTGCGGTTCCTCTGAGGTCACTGTCTCACTGCCGCCACTACTGCCGCCGCCGCCACCGTCATTACTACCACTACCGCCTCCACTGTTACTCTCTGCTTGTTCAATTTCGAGCGTCTGTGGTGTGCTTAATCCCAGTATCTCTCGCTCATCTAACACCGTGTCTGGGCCCCGCACAACGGCATAGACGTCGTACGAGCCAGTGTCTAACTCTGCTGACGAAACATCTGCGGTGAACGTTTCACCGTCTACGCGTGCCTCTGTGACGATCTGTTCGTCAGTATCAGCTGCAGCAACGACAACATCGATGTGTTCAAACGCCTCACCACGTACCTGAGTGAATTCACCATCAATCGTAATCTCAGTTTCACGTGTTACCGATCTCGGCGGGGTAGTCGTTACCGTGTAGCCGCGGACGACGAGCGGGTGAGCCGCTTCATTCACGCCATCTGACTGGACGACAAACGCATACGTGCCTGCAGTCGATGCACCGTGGTCAGCTACTGGAATCGTAAACTCGGTGGGGCCAGTCCCTTCGTAGCCTCGCCGAATCGTCTGATTCTCATCATACAGATACATTCGGAAATCCGTCTCTGCTGGTGCATCTACGCTGACCTCAAGCTGCTCACTTGGGTCTACTTGACTCACCGCCGTTATTTCAAATGTGCTTCCACCCTGCTGGACTGTCCTATCAACGACATCAATTGTTTGATCAGATGTCACTCCATACTCGTCTGCAGCTACAACGCCTACTGACGTGAGTACGGCGAAGACACAGATGAGTGCAAAGAGCAGTTTTTTCTCAGCCATAGCTGAATTGACTACAAATAGCTAGATAATTCTTGGGGAGACCCACTGAGTCGTGGACAGCGAACGGCCTCAAAAACGTGGGGGAGTCAGCCCCGTCGTCGTCGGTGGATTGTTGCACGAAGCGGATGCGCTTCCTCCCACCCGTGAACGGGTGGGTTTCCGTGCTATTACCGCTATGAAGTATATCGGAAATGCCCCTAAGGCGCTCGCCTCGACTATTGCTGTCGGCGGGCAGCGAGGAGCGCTGCTGCGAGGAGGGCGATTACCGCGACGAGTGGGCCAAAGCCAGGCGTTCCGTCGTCGGTTTCACCGGTTTCCGTTTCAGTTTCTTCAGCCGCTTGGTCATCATCAGCCGGTTCTGTCTCCGCCGTTGTGTCGGATTCGTCTGTCTCTGCGGACTCATCTGTTTCTGCCGGCTCATCCGTTTCGGCTGGCGGCGTCACAGTGAGCGTTCCTGTCTGACTCGACTCACCGGTGTAGACCCCGTGTTCGTACTCTCCTTCAAGCCCACTGGTGTTGATTTGCGTGAACTCAACCGTTGTGTTTTCTTGCCCTTGGAGCGTTATAGACTGGCTAGCGATTGGTTCTCCCCCGATTTGGAGCTCGACGTCTCTTGTATCCTCGAGATAGCTGTCCGTTGAGATAGTTGCTGAGACACTGAGTTCATCGCCTTGTGTCACTTCGGCGGTTTGCGGTGTCAAGTTAGTAACGGTAAAGTCTGTCGAGATGCCGCCGCCACCACCACCGCCACCGCCGCCACCGCCACTATCGGCTCGCTGGATCTCTCCGAGCGCAAAGAGCGAGAAGTCTGACTCAAATTGGACGGTCAGGGTGTCACTATCAACATTCACGACTGATGTCGCGACCTGGGTGTACTCGTCTGCATCCTCATCATAGCGGAAGACTTGTGCGTCGTCCGGGTCACTGAATCGGCTTCGATCAACAGTAATCGCGGTCGTCGGGGATGAATCAGCTGTTTCTGGCTCAGCGTTGATCTCGAAGTATGCTGGTTCTGTATCACTCTCTGGAGAGACCGTCACAGAACTTGGTGCATCGGATAGCCGCGCAACACTAGCGGTGGTTCCCGCTTTGAGCCCACTAAATGAGACCGATGAGACGGTTTCATCGGCGTCGAACTCAATAGAAGTACTACCGTCTTCGGTGACGGTCTGTGAGCCCTGCGTCTCAACGCTCACATTCTCTTGGACAGAGATGGTCCCCGTCGTTGTGACGACTGCGCTCGCATTGTTGGCTGGCTTCCCGATATACACGTACTGGTATGTGCCAGGCTCCCAATCATCGGCGGTTTCAACATTGATCGTCTGTGCCGGATCCTGTTCTGCTCGTGCCGTGACAGAGGCGTCAAATCGAACGTCACCCGTTGGGGTCGTCTCTGTTTTGCCGTTAATGTCCTCTGCGACGAAGTCGACAACCTGCCCGACTGAAACAGCTCTTGATACGCGTCCATCAGATATATCAACTCCATTTACCCGAACTCCATCATCAACAGACGCGAACCCATTCACCTCCTGAATAGTATGTGATAAAGTCGCGTCTTCAGACAAATCGAGATCACGGTTGATGGCCGACTCGTTTGGAAGTTGCAACTGGAATCGACCCTGGTTGACATCGCTAAACTTTGATTGGTCATGTACTAACACGGTATGCGTGGCTGTATCTGCTGATGAGAGCGGAGTTGATGCGTCAACATCAAACGACAGTGTTTCCCCTGGTTCGGCAACTGCTGGCGCTGAGACACGTGGTGAGCCACGCTGGTAGGTCACCTGCTCAACGCCTATAATCGTTGGTGTGCCTGAATCCGATGGTGAAATTGAGCCATCTGACACAGAGAATGCGCCCTGTTCCCTGTCCACTACAAAGTACACGTAATGACCGGCACCTCCAGTGTGCTCAAATGTGGTTGCTCCATCAGACAGCGTTCCATTTTCAACGATCTCAAACGTTGCGTCCGTGTTGCCAGACTGACTGATCAGGTCGATTGCGCCAGACAAGGTATTAACAGGCTCTTCGCCGCTTGCAACCCGCGCGGCGATAAATTGTACTTCTGTATCAGAGATATCCGCACCTGATAATTGAGCCCGACTAGGATCAAAGGTTAACTCAACGGTTTCACCAGCTGTCCGAACGCCAAGGAACTCTCGATTTAACGATGCTTGCCCCCCACTTCCGAGGCTCGCTTGATAATCTCCTGTTTCAATCGTAGTTGCGGCACTCTCGAAATCATGCCGTAAGGTGAGTATCGAATCTTTCCATACGTCGACGTTATCTGTCGCACTGAATGTGTTCTCCTCTGTAAGATTATCGGGACTAGCTGCGAATGCTGGAGGAGCAAACGCTGCTGTCGCAATAACAAGGGCCATGAGAATGGCCACGCCTGACTCTGTCCTCATTATCAATTGTCAGCACGTAGGGTATCGTTAAAATACTTGTCCTGTCAACCGACACATATTGAGTTGAGCCAACGACGATTCTGCTTCAAAGAACACCAGCGCTCAACGCTATCTCACTCTTTTGGAGATTCCGCTGTTTCAGCAGGGCGCTGCGTGGATGTGTCCTGGGTATCGGAGACTGACGCTTCTGCGTTAGTGATCGCCTCTGAGGCAGTGGTCTCCGACACAGTCTCCGGGGTAAACACAGCGCGTTCAAACGCCGCCGTGAGCGAGCGCAACCGAGTTGTGTCAGCCTCTTCATCACTGCGCCACTGCTGGTAAAACTCACGATGCGTTTTGCTTGTATCTGCTGTAGACCCGCGCATCAGTCTCTGTCGAACAACTCCATACGCAATTGTAATGGCTGTCTTCGAGAGACCGCGTGAAAGCACGTCCCTTGCTCGAGTAAGCAGGGTTGCAGGAACACTCATCCCTGAGCTGTCGTCCGTGCGAGATTGTGTGCCATCAGCCCTATGCGCAGCGTCGGGAGTATCGCTAGTTCCTGACGGAGTCGCTGACCCATCTCGATCCGCTTGCGACCACTGACGAGCAGCCAAGCCAAGCCCTCCAAGAATGAGAAGCGCTATCAGTATCATCGCGGGCCGGCCGAGCGATATCAGTGCCAGGATCCCAGGGAATGCGACTGACCGCTGTATAGAACTTGCAGCTAAATTCGATGCTGTCCGCTTAAACCTCACCGAGACGAGCTGGTCACTGCCGCTTGGCGGAGGTTCCACAGGCACCTGTACGCTGTACGTTCCATTTTCAGCGGTCTCAGTGGTAGCCATCTGTTGGCCATCAATGGTGACGCGTATCGGCTGGCCTGAGAGCGCATCTCCTTGTGCGGTTTCCAGCTGACCGGTTACTGTTAGATTCGTCGCCTCCTCGTTGAGCGTGGTTGTTGCTGAGACCGTCGTTGGCGTCTCCTGAACAGAGATAGACCGTTGTACCGCTGTCGGGACAATTGCTAACTCTTGTTGCGGTGAGGTAACGCGCAGCATTTGGTCGCCGACTGGAATATCCGCTGGCAGCTGCGCTTGCAGTGCGACCTCACCACTTGAGCGTATCTCAGCCCGTGTGAGTGGAGTTTCGTCTATGCTGAGCCTCATAGGGAGTCCGCTAAAGCGTGCTGGCTTGACGCCGTCTCTCCCTATCCGACCCGTGGCGGACACAGGAGAGTCAAACTGTGCTGTCTCTGTCGCGTTGGTCAACACTAGTGGTACGGGCGTCTGCTCAGTAATCGAGACGTTAAATTGCGTCTCACTCGCAAGCAACAACCGATCGGGTGCCGGTGTATACGAAACACGGAGTGTCGAGGCTGTGAGCGACGCTTGAATCGGTCGATAGGTTATGTTGAATGTGCCCTGGGATGTGGTTCGGGTTTCTATCGTCTCGCCACCAAATCGGAGCCTAATTGATGCGTTGTCAACGGGAGTTCCATTTACCGTGCGCACAGTCCCCGCAACCTGCACTGGTGACGTTGTTGAGAACTGTGTCTGATTAACGGTTGCATTGAGCCGTGTTGGCGTGGACTCACGCTGGCGAAGCCGCCTGTTTGCTTCCTGTGTTGTAAGCTGGACCTGTCGGAGCGCCTGCTGGACCTCATCGAATGACACCCCCGTTTGGTTACCCAGTTCCGCATATTGCTGATTGAGATCGCCCGTTGTTTGATTCACCTCTTCGGCAGTAACTAGCAGTTCCCGTGCCAGTTCACGAGCCTCTTCATCGTTTCCGTTCTCAATGGCCTGCCGGTATGCTCTCCCAATTGTTTCAGCTTCGCGCACTGACTCGATCAGTGACGCCTGTTGTTCACGCGTGAGATTGAGCTGCTCAACGACCGCTTCTTCATCAACCTCTGCTGCGAGTGATGCATACCGTGAGAGATTTCTTCCGTAGCCCTCAGCAATTGCCGCCTGCGCGAGCTCAAACTCTTCATTGCTTAACGAAACGGCACTTTGTGCAAGCCGCCCTTGGAGCTGGCCAACGAGTCGGTCAGCAACGAGGTCTGGATTTCCCTCTGCTTGGACCGTTGCGGGATCGACGTGGGGTGATGGTGGCGTCGTATTTGTCGTGTTGTTTGCAGGTGGCGTTGGCGCAGTCCCTGCTGTACCCACGACACCCCCAGCACACACGCTCAGCACTAACAGGCTTGCCGCACAGAGCGCCCGCCATTGCTCGCGTGATAGCACGTTTATTAACGATACAGGTCCCATATATAAAGGATAACACATACTGGCAAGCGAGTCGCCTGCTTGACATCGAGCTGTCGATTGACCTCCACCTCTGGGTACCGCGGAGGAATTCGACCCTCGGATTCGGGCGGTGGTAGGCTTTTATTCTTATCCCGCACTCGAAGGAAACCGGCGACACACCAGGGGAACTCTTGTTTGTCTCCCTCGTAGGGCAATGGCCCGGCCAATGAGGCTCCATCGGAATCCGTGTTGTTGCCGTGCGAGCCACCAATGGTTTGCCATCGCTTATACCGATTGAGGAGAATACTGGTGGCTTGGCGTGGGAGGATGTCACGGCTCGGGGACGGCTTCTCACCGACTCCGTAGCATCCATGACAACTGAGGTCACGGACTTCAAAACTGCCGGGACAAACGAGCCGGGTGTCACTCGACCTCCGCCCGAAGACGGAGGTATGCGCTTGGATCCCTCTCATTGTACGAGAAGCGAATGTTCAAGAAACCGGGGGCAGATCGATGAACTATGATCCCAACGACTCGGTGGTGGGCAGGTGTTCTCGCCGCGGGTCTGTTGGTGATACTTGCGATTCTTGCTCGGGAACCGCTGCTGTTTGCGGGGCCAATCGGGGTCGGTGCGTGGATATTGGGCGTCGCTATCGACACCAGCCGGCGGGCAGTTCAAGCCCAAGAGACACTGTCCATCGAGTATACCGTGGCGGCGACAAATCCAGCAATTGATTCAGAAGCGTCAGTAACACTCGCGATTGAGCGGCCAGAAACACAGGCCGTACTACCGATGGCGGTTGAAACTGGCTCACCACCAGGTATTACGCCTGAGCCGTCTATGCCATCGGTCTCACTTTCCCCTAAACAAACGCTTGCTACTGAGACAAGTCGGGTATCATTCCCGATTGCTGGCGAGTTCACTTTTTCACGACCATCGGTCACGATGACTGATCCATTCGGTCTGTATCGGATCTCAGTAGACGGCGGATCAGCACCAGTTGTTACTGTTCAAGAACAGTCATCATCTATCCATGTCGGACAGCGTGGTGAGGCTGTCGTCAGTGCGTACGGCGAGCACAGTGGTTCTCGCGCTGGACCTGGAATTGTTCCTGAGGAGATCAGAGAGTACGTTCCTGGCGATGATCTCCGTCAGATTGATTGGAAGACAACCGCGCGATTGGCTGACCTCTATGTGCGCGAAACCGAAGGAGAAAGTGATCAAAGCACGCTCGTTCTCGTTGACCATCGCGCACGCATGGATTGTGGTCCTGCCGGTGAAACAATGCTTGATTATGTTCGAAGCGTGAGCACTGGCATTGTTCGGACAGCGGCATCGCAAGCTGATCCTCTAGCGCTGTATACCATTGGGGCTGAAGGAATTTCACATGCGGTCCAGTTGAGTACGGCTGCACAGACGTACGGGGAGGCGATAACAACGCTGCATGGGCTGACGCCGTCTGGCGAGACCGCAACCGAGCCCACCCGGTCGGCAACGGCCGCCACCGAGGTTGCAGAGCAGCTTGATACGGAGACGCAGTTCGGCCGCGTACTGGCCCCATACGTGTCTGAGAGAACATCGTACACCAAACGGCTTCGCGATGATCCACTCGTTGGAGCAGTCCAACAAGCACAACTCGCTGACCGCGCTGAGTCTCTCATCATTTTGCTCACTACCGACAGTGACCCAGCCCGGCTCACAGAGGCGGTCTCGGTCGCCATTACTCGCGGCAATCGGGTGCTTGTCCTGGTGACCCCACAGTGTCTCTTTGATACGACTGACCTGACCGATCTTGATGCGCTGTACGACCGGTATCTTGCGTTTGAAACGCTCCGACAGCGACTTGACCACCACCCACGGGTGACTGCATTCGAAGTCGCACCGGGAGCCCGACTGCAACGACTCCTTGCACACCGCCGCGCTCAATCAGCTACGCCATGACACGCACTGATCTGCACTCCCAGCGGACGATTCGGTCGAGTATTTCGCCTCGTGCACGCGATCCGCTGAGCCTCCTCGGGCTCGGGTTTGTCGGTGTGAGCCTACTAGCGGTACAGCCTGTCCAACTCATCGTTGCTGACGCACCGAGCCTTGTCATGATTGGTAGCATTCTTCTCGGTGCCTTAGTACTCCCAGCGCTTCCTGCATTCCTACTTGGCCAGGTGGCACTTATCCCCCTCCTCTCGGCCACGATAACCCCGGAATTTGCCCTTGCACAGGCGGGGCTTGCATGCCTTTTAGTTGAGCCCGCTCGAGAGTACAGACTTCGATTCCTCGTCGGACTCACCGTCGCGGTGGGGAGCATTCTTGCCGTAGGAACATTCGTTGCTAGTACACGAGGGCTCGCGACTGCTGGGCTGATTCTGTTTGTTACTGTCGGCACTGGCGTCTACCTACTCCACCGAGTTACGCTCGTCCAACTTGGACAGGTCACGCGCACACCTGCTGATGATGAAGCGGCCGACAACGCACCAAGAGCAGGTATACCTTGATGAGCCGCGATTTTACGACGGAGCAATCAACTGCCGAGTCGACACACGAGAGCACAGCGACTGCCGAGGAACCGATAGACCAGACACTTGAGCTTGCCACGCTCGCTGCGGAAAATAAGCAACTTCGCGCCGAGTACGCGCGAGCACAGCAGGCACGCTATCGCCGGACAGCAGTCGGACTATTTATTATTGGGCTTATCGCTGTAGGCGGGGGAATCAGCTTTCCTGACGCACAGACGGTGTTGTTTGCACTTGGAGGGACAGGTATCTTTGCCGGAGTGCTAACTGCCTTTCTCACCCCTGAGCGATTCATGACCGCTGCCGTTGGTACCCAGCTATTCAGGGCTCTTCGGCGTGATCGCCGCGCAATTATCGATGAACTCGGGCTGGCGGGTGACCCCGTCTACCTTCCTGGAGAACCATGTCGGCTGTTCGTGGCACACACTGACCCCGGAGTTTTACCGGACGCCGATGAGGCGTTGTCGTTGTTTGTTGCATCCGACAATTCCGCTGAGGGAGTTGCCTTTCACCCCACTGGTGAACAACTGTATCACGAGTTTCAGTCGGTTGCAACGCTTCCGGAGACACCGACCGTTGAAGCAGTGCTCCCGGCCATTACCGATGCAGTCGTTGAAGCGTTTGAATTAGCAGATAGTATGTCATATGACCATGATTCTACATCCCAACGCGTCGTATTCGAAGTGACTGGCTCAAGTATGGGAGATCCGACAGCCATTGACCACCCACTTTCTTCGCTCATTGCGGTCACACTCGCGCATACGGTTGACGCCCCGGTGACCGTTGAGATACGCGATGAATCGCCACTGCTCATCACCTGCCAGTATAGGTCAACTGCCCCATGAGGTATACCCACAGGCGGTGCAAGACAGATGCCACGAGGCTTGACCCTGAGGCGATTGACTAGGCCGATTCACCGACTGCGTCGCTTAGCGACATATCCCCACTGGGTGTCGTAACGGACGCGAGCAGGTCCTGGATAATTGCTGCTGGAGACTGTTCAGCGAGTTCAGCATCGGTCGTGCGGATAATACGGTGTGTTAACACCGGCTCGGCAAGCGACTTGACGTCATCTGGAATGACGTATCCTCGGTCACGGATCGCCGCTCGAGCCTTCGCGCCAACAAGGAATGCAAGCGAAGCCCGTGGCGAACCGCCATGGCGAAGTGCAGCCGCTTTTCGGGTTGCAGTCACAATATCTAGGATATACTCTTTGACTGGGTCAGCGACGTACACGTCGTCGACGACGTGTCGTGCAGCGTCAATTGTGCTCGCGTCGACCACCTGTTGTACCTCACTGACATCGATTGGAGGATTTGTGTCAAACTTATCAAGTACGGCCCGCTCTTCATCCCGTGAGGGAAGTTCAACAATGTATTTAAACTGGAACCGGTCACGCTGGGCTTCCGGGAGCTCGAAGACGCCTTCCATCTCGATCGGATTCTGGGTTGCAACGACGATGAACGGCTGGGGAAGCTGTAGCGTCTGCCCATCGATGGTTACGTTTGACTCTTCCATGGCCTCTAAGAGCGCGCTCTGTGTCTTCGGTGTTGCCCGATTGATTTCGTCGGCGACGACCACGTTGGCGAACACCGGCCCCCGACGCAGCTCGAACTCACCGGTCTGCTGGCGGTAGACGTTCGTCCCAGAGATATCGACGGGGACCATATCTGGTGTCATCTGAACCCGACTGTATGACAGCCCGAGCGCCCGGGAAAACGCCTGCGCGATGGTCGTCTTTGCCACTCCCGGCACACCCTCTAACAACACGTGCCCATCGGTTAGCAGTGCGATCGTGAGCCCCTCAATGACGGCCTCATTGCCGACGACCACCTGGCTCATCTCCGCGCGAAGCGTTTCATACAGCGTCTCGGGGCTACTCATGGTCTGTCTCTCGTGTGTCCGATGACAAAACGGCTGTCATCACGCGGTCACGCGTTTCGCGCTCACTATCTGGATACCGAGCCGCGAGTGATGCACGTATTGCGTCACGGTCGATGCGTGGCTCATCAGCCATCGAGATGAGGTCACTGAGCCACGGCGGCAGCCGACTCTGGACGGCTACTGGGATGAGGCGACTGAGTAGCCGACGGCCAATCACTGGGGTCGCCGGCCACGACCACACGACACTCCACGTGACGCCGACACCCATGAGTCCGAGTCCCAGCTGCGCTAATGGAGTTGTTTGTAGCCGAAGACGTGCCACAGCGAGCACCGGCTGTGGGCCCGTCTGTGAGTAATCAACGACGACACGCGTACTCGTGGCCTGGAGCTGGGTGGTGAACGCCTGATTATCGGGCTGACCGGCCATCGCGTTGATGAACACGCTTGGGTCACTAACGGCGATGACCGTTCCATTCCCAACTGTCTCCGCTGTGACAACCGGGTACCGTCCCAGCTCGTCTTCGGGAGTCAACGAGCCGGTCTGGTTTCGGTCGAGATACGCGATCGAGGACGTGGCAACGATGACCCGCGCTGAGCCGGGGGTGACGGCTGTCGCCCCGTTTAGCGTGAGTTGGTCGACTCCCTCGGTGTACGGCGACGTCGAGACGTTGGTCGCGACCGGCAGCGTTGGGGCGCGGTAGTAGTTCTGCTCATCACGAAGCTGGTCGCCGTCAAACCGGGCCGTTGCGCCAACCGCCTGGAGCAGCTCATTGCCGTGTGGGCCGTAATCATCCGCGACGACGAGGGTCCCGCCCGCGTCGACGAACGCTTCGATCCGGGCTGTGTCCGACGGCGTATACGGTGTTGTCGGCGCGATCACGAACGCCGTCGTGTTCGACGGCGTCGTCTCGGCGTACACCGTCGATTCCAGCGCGACCGTTCCGTTCGGGGCTTCGACGACCTGCTCGCGCAGCTCACTCGTGCCGTCCCATGCTGGGTTGTACGCGCCAAAGGCCGTCGCGCTGGTGGTTGCGGCGACGAGTAACGCCACCGCGACCAGCACGGTCAGGCCATACAAGACGAGCCGTGGGACGGGTGGTGTCTGCACGTCAGATCACCCCCTCGGGGAGAATCTCGAGGATCCGCTGGATCACAATGTAGCTGAAGCCGATGAGTCCGGCGACGATCACCGGAATGAGCCGGCGTCGCCAGCGTGGCGTGATGTTGAACGGGGCCGTGAGTTCAACGACGACCAGGAGGCCGATGAGCGAGATGACGAACGTCAACTCAAGCGTGAGTGCATCAAGCGTGGCGAGAACGACGATGGACCCGAGCATCCAGGCGACGACCCCGTAGATGAATCGCCGTCGTCTGTCCGTAGCCATTATCGTATGATTCACTGGCTGGGATTTGAACCCACTGCTGTGAGCTGTCTGCCTCTGTGTTGTTGGTAGCGGGTCACATTTTATACAGAATCAAGGAGAATACCTGACCCTTTAGGGTCAGAATGAATCCGACAACTCCTACGCAATCAACCGTCGATAGCAGGGCCGGATATTCCACGCCAACCGACACTATTAACAAAGCAGCACGCATAACCAGTTATGAAGCCAGAAAATGACTCGAACCATCCGAACCTTTGAGGCTACTATCACGAATCAGCAACAGGTTCGTGACGATCTCGACCAACTCGGATGGGCCGCCTCAAAACTCTGGAACGTCGGTCGCTACTACGCACAAGAACAGTGGGACGAAACGGGCGAGATTCCCGATGACGGGGAACTCAAAGCTGAACTCAAACGCCACGAACGCTACACGGACTTACATTCTCAGTCCAGTCAGCGCGTTCTCGAAGAACTCGCTGAAGCGTTCAACGGCTGGTTCGGTAAGCGTCGGAACGGCGACGACCGCGCTCGACCGCCCGGCTACCGCAAAAATGGAGACTCCCACCCGCGTTCAACCGTGTCGTTCAAAGCGGCTGGCTTCAAGCACGACGCACAGTTCACCCGCGTCCGCCTCTCGAAAGGCCGCAACCTCAAAGAACACCGTTCAGACTTCATCCTGTGTGAGTACCAGACCCGCCCGGATGTTGACCTGACCGAGTGGGACATTCAGCAGGTTCGCGCGATCTACAAGCGCGACGAGTGGCGGCTTCAATTCGTCTGTCGCACCGTCATCGACCCGGACCCACCGGGCGACGAGGTGGCTGGTGTTGACCTCGGGATTTGCAACTTCGCCGCCGTCTCGTTCGGCGGCGAATCGGTGTTGTATCCCGGCGGCGCACTCAAAGAGGACGAATACTACTTCACGAAAACGAAGGCTAAGTGCGACGATTCCTCGTCTCGTGAGGCCGCCCGTCTTGACCGGACGCGGAGGGGTCGCCGGACACACTTCTTGCACGCACTCTCGAAAGCGATTGTCGAGGAGTGCGTTGAACGAGGTGTTGGAACGCTTGTCGTTGGCGACCTCGGCGGGATCCGAGAGGACGACGAGAACGGCGAACCTCGAAACTGGGGCGACCACGGAAACCGCGACTTACACGGCTGGGCGTTCGACCGCTTCACGACGCTGCTCGACTACAAGGCGGAAGCCGAAGGCATCGACGTGGAGTTGGTGTCGGAACGCGATACGTCGAAGTCGTGTTCGGCGTGCGGCCACACAGATGACAACCAGCGAGTTGAACGTGGGTTGTACGTATGTGGGGCGTGCGATACGGTTGCGAACGCGGACGTAAACGGTGCGGAGAATATTCGCCAAAAGGTACTCCCGAGTCTCGCCATGGATGGCGGTGATAGGGATAACGGCTGGTTGGCACAGCCAGTGGTTCACCTGTTCGACCGTAGTGAGGGCCGTTTCGCCCCACGAGAACAGGTTGCTAACCGCGAACCATAATATCCCAACTCAGCGGTGTGGTGCCGTGGGATTCCCGCGTCTTCAGGCGCGGGAGGATGTCAAGACGATTGACGCCGTGTTCGCGGCTGTATTTGTGCCTGTGTCAGTAACAGTAAAGCTGTGCACGCCCGTTGTGTTGATACTTCCCGGCCCACCAGATCGACTCACGTCCGTCCCGGTGACCGTTATATCTCCAACCTGCACTTTTGCGCCGGTAGCTGTGAGTTGACTCAGATCGGCGGTGATCGTCGCCGACGAGTTGTTCGCAACGACAACATCAAACGAGACGGTTTGTGTGGCGCGTTGTTGCCCAATCGGTACAGTCTCCGCCGTGGGCGCGGTCGTGACCTGTGTCACGTTCGCCGTGGCCGGCTGGGCAGCTATGCCAACAGCTCCCATGGCTACGACGAGCGCGATGAGTATTCCAACTGCCACCTGCGTCCGACACCCTGTCATCTGCCGCTCTGCCGTGGTGGCTTCTCCACACAACGGGACGCATGTGTCCAACTAATACGCGATGGCGATGTACAAATCACGGGTGGTCTAGCGCTGATGAGGAGCGGTCAGGATAAAAATTCCGGGGAGTGGTTCGACCGGTCTGCGTTCCTAACTCACGCTCGGCGTGCTGCTCGTTTGCTGAAGGCCGGCTCCCCGTTCGACCCTCTTGATCGGTGTTCGCCGGCGCATTACTCGATACCTGCCTGCGAAGCCATGCTGCGATGGCAGCAACACCAACACGGTCGTCGTCGACGGCCAACTCACCCGCCGTGATGGCGACCCGATCGGCGCACAGCTGTTGCCGGTGTCCGTCGGTGATCAATCTGTTGGCTACGTCCAGACTGATGCCCGCGGTCGGTTCGCAAGCGAGTTCACCCTGACGCGTGATCATCCCGCGATCGACGGCACCGAACAAACCGTCCCTGTTACGGTGAACCCACCCCGGGGTCAAGCCCCGGGGCTTCCTGCTTCCACGATGCGCTTTGCATCCACGACCTCTCGCTGAGGTGTGAACGCAGAGAGCCCAATCTCCACAGGCGTTGCTTCGGAGCGTCCCGCCCCTAACTGCTTCAGTCCGCGATAGAGAATATTCTTCGCCGCGTTCAGGTCACGATCTTCCGTATGGCCGCACGCCGGACACGAGTGTTCTCGCACCCACAGTGGCTTATCCGTCTCAACACCACACACAGCGCACTCTTTTGTCGTCCCTTCCGGTTTCACCTTCTCAACATGGGTACCGTGTAGGTCAGCCTTGTATTCCAACAGTTCAATAAACCGTGACCACGCAGCGTCTTGCTTGTTTTTCGCGTTCTGACTGGTTTCCAGCATTGGCTTTACGTCTAAGTCTTCGACAGCAACGACATCATACTCTGTGACTAGCCACGTCGTGAGCTTATGCTGGTAGTCTCGCACCTGCCGCTTGATTGCTCGTTTCGCTTGGGCTACCTTCCGGCGTTGGTTTTCCCAGTTGTTCGACCCGTGTTCTTTCCGGTCGAGTTTCCGCTGTTCGCGGGCGTAACGGTCGTACTCATCGGACAGGTCAAGCGTATCCACAGACAGGTTTTCAGAGGTGTGGATGTAGTTCGTGATACCGAGGTCAACACCAACACAGTCCTCTGGGTCAATCTCGCTGAGTGGCGGTTTTTCGGGTGTGTCTTCGATAGTGGTGACGAGTGAGACGTACCACTCACCGGTTGGCTCTTTTTTCAGGATAACCTCGTCAATATCCTCTGCCGGTGGTACGTCGCGGTCTGCCCGGATGTTGAACCAGCCAATCTTTTCGAGTCGAAGTCGCACGAATCGGTCGTCGCCCGTGTTGTGATCCACGTTGAAGCGACTAGACTGATTGTACGATACCGACCGAAACTCACCGTTGCCTTGCCAGCGCAACCGCCCGACCTCGTAGCCTGCATCTCGGCGTTCTTGAAGCGTCTCCAGATCGCTGTGAATCTGGCTGATAGCCTGTTGTGCGGCGTGTTGCGACGGTTCTGCAAAGGTCGGCCACTGGTCTGTCCAGTCTTTGAGCTTGCTGTGTTGGTCGTAGTCAGATGGCTTGTCGTTGTAGTCACTGCGGTAGTAGTCTCGCACGGCATGGTTACGGATCTGCCGGAGGATATCGATGTGCCGCCACGCTTCGCTCGCCACGTTATCGGGTAGGTATGCGCGGAAGCGGAGCGTGTGTTTCATTGTGATTAGTTGAGCTTTTCGACAGTGAGTTTCAGCTGGTCACCTTCTTCCAGATCAAGCCCATCTCGGACTTCTTCGGGAATTGTGACGACGCCACGCTGTCTGATTTTTGGATAACACTCCATCTGACTCATACTGTATCATACTGTATCAATCATAATAATCCTGTCGGCTTCACCCTCGGGGTCAAGCCCCGAGCCAGTCGCCTTGACCGCGTGTACAGTTTACCGATCCGACGACGCATCTGGCATCCGCGACCGCGACCTCGACGGTGACGTTCTTCCCGGTGTCGGGCGTGTTTGGCTTCGGCATTCCAGCGGTCGGCTGGGCGCTCGGTGGCGTTGGGGTGGTTGGACTGCTCGGGGGTGGCCTCGTGGTGTGGTGGTACCGAGACGATGCGGCTGCATCCGAGCCCGAGCAGCCACTGGAGTCTGTGTCTGCTTCACCGCCAGCGGTCGATACCGAGCCGCCGACGGCGTCGCCGGAGACCCTGTTTGAGCGGGCTGACAGCACTATTGAGTCGGCCCCCGCACAGGCCGTACAGATCGGGTATCTTGCGGCCCGCCGCGCGCTGGCGACCGATCTTGACGGCGTCACAACCGGCCCTGAGTCGTCGACGACCCACTGGGAGTTTTACCGTGCTGTTGCGGCTGCTGAGACTTAATCGAGCGGAACCCCACCCGTTCACGGGTGGGTCTGAGCGGACGAATTGGCCACAACCGCCGACGATGGCCCGACCGGGGTCTCAATGGATGTGATACACTTATTGGTGT
>NZ_JBSPSR010000014.1:0-35614 GCF_059623105.1 Halorubrum orientale
CTTGGGAGTCGGTCGGTCGCAGTGTAGCGGTTGTGTAGTCCCATGTCGGTTTCCTCCCCGACCTACTCGCTCACTCCGTTCGCTCCTTGAGGTCGGGGGCTCCACCTCGAAAATGCTGACATACGCGTAGGGTGGCGCGCGCCTCGCGAGCACGCCGGAGGCGGGCTTGCGAGCGCGTGCGAGGGATGAGCGAGTCGCCCGTGGGCGACGAGCGAATCGGCTGGGGAGGGTGTGGCCCAATTGGTGTCCGGAGGTTGCGGCGGCGTCTTGTTCACACAGCCACTTCCACGAACATATAGAATCGGCTGGGGAGGGTGTGACCCAAGTGGTGTCCGGGTGTCACGAAGTCATGTTGGATACACAATCACTGACACACGCGTATTGGAACGAGCCTGCTTACCGGCCGTCCGGGTCGAACGCCTCGATAGCGTCGTGGACCCCGGCAACCCACTCGTCAAGCGCGTCGTGGAGTCGGGCCTTCGCCTCGGGTATCGGTATTGCGGTGTACTGGTAGACGTAACCGCCGTCATCAAGGAGGCGTCGACGACGCTCGGCGAGTCCCTTCTCACGAAGCGTCGAGAGCGACCGGTTCACGTTGGAGCGGTCGCGGTCAAGCACGTCGGCGAGTTCGGCGACGGTGCTGTCCGGATGCTCAGTGAGCGTGAGGTATGTCCGGCTCTCGTGGTCTTGTACCCCAAATACACACGAGAGGACGTGCCCAAAGGACGGTGAGACGTCCCCCACGAGGTCTTCGATGGTCGGATCGGCCATGTAGACGGGTCGGCGGTCGCGTCATTAACCGTTTCGAGCCAGCACGGGACCGTGGGCGCACAGGTCAGAGGAACTATGGCCTCACCGTGTGAACTCGCCGGCCATGAGTGAACCCACCGGACGGGGCCGTGCGATGCTCGTCGAGGGGGAGGTCGAGTTCGGGTCCGACGACGCCGCGCTGCTCGAGGCGATCGGACGGACGGGCTCGGTCGCACGGGCCGCCGAGACGCTCGGGCGTTCCCGAGCACGGGCGCTCCGACGGATCGAACGCCTCGAAGGGGGGTTCGGTGACCTCGTCGAACGTCAGCGGGGTGGACGTGGTGGCGGTGGCAGTAGGCTAACCGAGACGGGCCGGGCACTTCTCGGCCGCTACGATCGGCTGTCGGCCGCAGTCGCCGCCGCGGCCGGCGTCCCCGAAACCGTCGTCGGTGGGGTCGTCGAAACCGTCGACGGCGAGCTCGCCGCGGTCGATACTGCCGTAGGGACGGTGTGGGGGCGCCACGAGGGACTTTCCGTCGACGACCAAGTGCAGGTTCGGATCGGCGCGGACGCGGTGACGGTGCGGCCGATGGACGACCAGTCGCCTGGCGAAACGAGCGCACGCAACCGTCGCCGCGGTCGGGTCACCGGGATCGACCGCGGTGAGACGGTCCACACGGTCCAGGTTGCCGTCGACGGTGAGACGGTACGCGCACTCGTCACCAACGAGAGCGCCCAACGGCTGGCACTGGGGGTAGATACCGAGGTGTGGCTTTCGTGGAAAGCGACTGCAACACGGCTCGTGATGGGCGCGGTCGGATGAGTCCTAGTCGGCACGCGTGGGGCGTGGTCCGGTTCATCGGCCACTGGCGGACTCGCTCCGGTACGTTTACACCGATCGCCGGGTCGGATGGGATATGAGTCTCGAGGCCACCGTCGCGGCCCCCTTCAAGTGGCACGCGACGGACCGGCTCGGTGAGGGATCGTTTGTCGTCGCGCTGTCGCTCGAGCGCGAGTGGTTTTCTCCAGACCAGGCGAAGCGACTCGTCGACGTAGCGGCCGGACGGGGGCTCGTCGTCGAGACAGACGGCGACCTCGTCGCACAGTTCGACCCCGACGCGGTGGTGATTCCGGACGGGTTCAGCCCGGGCGAAGACATCCTACGCGAGCAATCGGCGTTCGAGACCGCACTCGAGGCCGCGGTCGCGACGGGCGTGGACAAACAGACCGCCGTCGCCGCCATAAACGAGCGACAGCAGGCGCTCAACGTCACCATTGAGGCGGCGGCCGTGCTCTACGCGAAGCAACGCGATGCGCGCGTCGACCACCTCGCCGAGGCGGTGCGCGAGACGCTCACACCGGAGGCGTAATCGTGGTCGATCGACTGCACGACGGCGTCCGAATCGCGCAACTGCTCGCCTCCGAGGTGACCGGTGACCAAGGGCGGCTCAAGACACTCAGCGTGGCTGACGCCGACATAGACGTAGAGCCGACCCTCGACGGCGCACTGGCGTACCGGATCGCCCGGGGGGAGGAGCCAATCGTCGACGCGTACGTCCAGCCAGATCGTCTCAGACTCGAGTTCCGTGCCGCGATCGACGCAGTCGCCGAAGCCGCGAGCGATGCCGACCTCCGGGTGCGACCCGCCGGTGGTGAGTCGCCGCGAACACTGGTGTTTCTCGAGGACGGGGCCGCGGTGAAGCGGGTGCTGCCGGCGCTCCGAGCGGTCGTCGAAGCGGACTCGACCGGTTGAGACGGTCGGCGGCAGGTGTGGTGACACCAATTGCGTCACACACCTAGTTCGGCCGGCCACCGTCACCGAGTGCGGGCGCAGACGGACCGAGAGAACTGGACACCGCCGAGTCATCGCTCACGTCGAAAGCACGGATGAGCCGCTGGAGACGCTCAGCGTGTTCGGTGAGTGTGCCGGCCTGTGTGGCCGCCTCGTCGGTCGCGGTCTGTTGTGCTGCCGCTGCCTCCGAGGCATCCACAGCCGTGGAGGCAGTCGTGCGGCTGATCGTGGACGCCTCTTCGGCCATCGCGACCGTCTCTTCGGTGCTTGCTGCTTGGTCGTCGGTCGCGTCGCTGATCTCCCGGACGCCGGCGTCGGTCTCGGCCGCGTTTTCGGCCACCTGCGAGAAGGCGTCGACGGCGTCTTCGACCGCCGAGGAGCCCGCATCCATGTGTTCAGAGGCGGTCCGAACCTCGGCGACGGTGTCTTCGGTCTGTGACTGGACACCGTCGATCATCGCCTCGATCTCGTCGGCGGCGGCAGCCGTCTCCTCGGCGAGCCCCTTCACCTCGTCGGCGACGACGGCGAATCCACTGCTCGCACCGCTGCCGGCGTGGCCCTCCGCTCTGGCCGCCTCGATGGCCGCGTTGAGGGCGAGCAAATTCGTCTGCCCGGCGATGTCGGCGATGAGGTCGACGATCTCGCCGATCGCCTCCATCTGGTCGTCGAGTTGTTTCACCTTCTCGGCGCTCGACTCGATGGCCGACTGCGACTCCCGGACGCGGGTTATCGCGTTGCGGGCGGTCGATTCACCCGCATCGGCGATGGTCGCCGTCTGTTCTGCGGCGTCGGCGACGGTCTCCGTAGAAGAGGCGACCTCCTCTATGGCCGCCGAGAGAGTGTTCATCTCACCCGAGACGCTCTCGAGCATCTCGCGCTGTTCTGTGGCCCCCTCGGCGATCGCATCGACCGACCCGCCAAGGTCGTCGCTCAGCGACGCCACCGTATCGACGCTCGTCGTCGTTTGTTCGCTGGCGTCGGCCACCTCGTGGGCGAACGTCTGGATCTCCCCCATCGCAGACTCGATATCGGCCATCATCTCGTTGAACGCGGAGGCGATCTGCGTCATCGCCTCGCTCTCGCTTTCGGCGTCGAGTCTGACCGTGAGGTCGCCGTCAGCGGCCGCCCGCATCTGTGTGCGGTAGGCCTCGGCGGTGGTCTCGAGGTGGTGGTTGAGTCGTTCGACTTCTTCGCGTCGCGCCTCCACGTCGGCCTTCTCGGCTTCGAGTTCGGCCCTCGCCTCCTCGACCGCCTCGCGTTCGGCGCGCTGTTCGGAGACGCGACCGAGCTGCCGGTCGACCTCCTCGCGTGACTTCTCTATCGAGTACCAGTTGACCGTCAGCGCGAGCGCGAGCCCCGTGATGAACGTCGCGTGGATCCCTCCCCACACGACCGGATTGGCGATCGCCGCCGGGTGGTTGTACACGAGACTCGAGTCGATCAGACTGAACAGGCCGTGGCCGACCGCGACGTACCCCATGCCGACGGCGAACGGCAGCCAGTCCTCGTAGAGCGCGAGCACGGCGACGAAGACGAAGAAGTGAAAATGCGCCTCGATGTAGCCGCCAGAGAGCTTCACCAGCGCCATCGATACCGTCATCGCACTGAACGCGGCGATCACGGTACGCGTTCGTCGGGGGAACCACGAGCGGGTGGCCAGCGCTGCGGTCGCGAGGATCAACGCGAGGAAGCCGGCGAGCATCCAGCGAGGCGTGGCGGGGATCTCGGCGCCGGTGAGCACGGACTCTGTCCCCTCGTAGAGTCCGAGTCCGAGCAGGAACGGGGTCTGTGCGGCGACGAGGAGCAGGATGTTTCGGTGGCGGCGGCGCCACATCGCTCGGGGCATCGAGGTGCCGTCAGGGATGTACCGGACGATCTCACGGAGCGTCTCGCCAATACCGGCAGACGAGCGTGACGTCGACGACGGACCGGCGTCGTTTGCGGGCGGTTCAGTGGCTGACTCGACCATGCCTGTCGTCCAGACACATGACACAAGAACGTTCGGCTCTAACTATCGGTGCTGATACTGGTGTGTCACGCGATGGCAGCTCCGAGTGACACCCGCGGCGCGGCCGACCGGTATATATTCGTCCCGGTCCACGACTCGGTCGTGACGCTCGATCCGATCCACGTCGAGAACATCGCGCGGCTCGCGTACGGGATCGCTGGCGACGTGGACACGACCGACCACGAGGGACTCGCAGCGCGGATCTGGCAAGAGTGGCTCCCGTCACTCCATCACGACGGGCGCGTGGTGATAGAGCCCGTCGGTCCGCACGAGCGTCGGCGGGCGTCGATCGACGACGTCGCGCTCGCAGAACGGCCGTTCGAGACGGTTCACGGGCTCGACTCGGGAACGATCAATCCGACGACGTTCAAAAACGGGCTCGTCGTCGACGTGGCACACGCCGCGATGGCTGCGACACCGACCGACCTCGGGCTCCACCGCGACCGGACGATCGTCGCGACGGTCCACGCCGGCGACTCGACCGCCAGCTTCGACGACGAGTGGCGGGAGCGCGACGAGGGCCACACCCGTCAGCGGGTGCTTCACGCGCCACGGGTCAATCGGTACGCCGAGGGAGTCGTCCACGCGCTTGCGCTGTACCTCGCCGAGGGGACGCACGCACTCGACCACGCCGATTGGGTCGACGAGCTACTCCTGCTCGACGGGCCCGTGTACCCGAAAGAGCTGTTCACCTGGGAGGATCGGGATCCCGCGCTTGGCGAGCTCGCTCGGGAGGCGAAGCCGCGGACGGTCGCTGAGACGTATGTCCGACTGGTCGAGCGGTTCGTAGAGCGGGACGTTCCACTCGCCGGCTTCGTAAAGAATCCGACGAGTCGAACCATCATCCGCTCGCTCGGTCGGAAGGGCGTGGAGTCGCCGTGGCCGGACGACACCGCGCTGTTCACGCGACTACTAGAGCGTCGTGCGGCGGGAGGCGGGTCAGCAGAGGGAGACGGCGGGTCGGCGGGTGGAACAAGCGGGTCGACAGAGGGGGAGCGCGAGCTCGGGCGGTCCGCGAGCGGTGACCGAATCGACGACGAGCTCACGTTCACCACCTGGTTCCACAGTCGCGGCGGGCCGGACGGAACGATGGCCGAAGGCGGTGATGCACTCGGGATCGACCGCGAGCTCGATCCGGTCTTGTACGAGCCGACGTTCATGATCCTCTACGATCCACGGACTGACGTGACGTACAAACTCGAGGCGCCGTACGCGTTCACCCGCGACGAGGCGACCCGGGATCGACTGACACGACAGGTCCTCGCCGAGGTGGCGACGACGCGAGGGCCGCCGGCGGCCGTACAGAAGGCGGACACGCTCGCGCGAATCAGCGCCACGGAGAAGGCCGCGTTGCGCCGGAAGTTTGAGGAGCGGTTCGACAGCGACCAGCAGGCGACCTACGACGATCGACGGTGGGGGAAGGAGCCGTATTAGACCGAGCGAACCCTCCCCCGTCGAGAAGTCACAGCACGCGCCACAGGAGCCCCGTGAAGATGATCGCGTTGTACAGCCCGTGTGCGAACCCCGGGACGAGCACGTTCTCGGTCTTCTCGTATAGGACGCCGAGGATGGCGCCGAGGATCACCGTCACGCCCATGTACGCGACCTGTTCGACGACGGTGCCTTCGACGTTCCCGTGGAGCGCGCCGAACATGAGGGCCGCGATGAGGATCGCCGGCGCGGCGTCGAACGAGCGGCGGAGCCCCCCCTGGGCGACGCCGCGAAGCAACAGCTCCTCGGCCGGCCCGACGACGAAGAGCGAGACCGCGATCATCGCGGCGAAGTAGACTATCGGGTCGCCGGCGGGCGTCGTCGCCGGGTTCTGTCCGGTCCCGAGCCCGAACTCGCGGAGCGTGAGGAGGAGCCCGATTTGGAGCCCGTAGAGCACGACCGCGGCCCCGACGATGAGCCCGACCTCCCGGAGCGATGGGATCGAGACCGAGACGAGGTCGCGCTGGTCAGTGATCACGAGGTAGCCGACCACGGCCGGGAGGAAGCCCGCGAAGCTGGCGACGGTCCGGAGGAGCGTGAACGCGTTCGTCTCGGGCGCGACGACGCCGATGCCGACCGCCGCCGAGGTGGCCAGCTGAGCGATCAGGCTGGCGGCGAGGAGCGCGAAGATGAGCGCGAAGACGGCGCTCGCGGCGTGAACCAGTCGCTCGACCGGGACCGGGAGGTCGTCTATCATCGACGGTGATTGGACGCACGTCGTGTTAGGCGCTCCGGAACCCCGCGACGGGCACGCCGCCGCGAGCGGCCGATTCAGGCGCCGTCGACGCGAAACTCGCGTTTGTCTGCGACCGCCTCGGCTTCGGGGAAGTCACCGCCACCGAGTAGGCCACGAGCCGCTCGCTTCCCCCATTCAACAGCCGGCTGGGTAAACGTCGAGACGCCGGCGAGCTCGCCGTAGAGGACACAGGCGGCTTCCATGCCGAACAACAGCTCGCCGAGTGCGCGCTCGTCGACCCGGTCGATCTCGATCCGGACGTTCGGAACGGCCGCGGCAGCGAGGCTCGCCTCTGTCGCCTCGAACTCCGCGTCGAGGAGCGCACCGAGGGAGGAGCCCCCGAGGTACGAGAGCCCCTCAAGATCCGTCTCTGGGATCGGGACAGCGGCGCGCTCGGTCGGCCGGACGAGCGTAACGAGCTTGTCCGGCGGGCCGGCACGGTACAACTGGAGCTGCGAGTGCTGGTCTGTCGCGCCGAGCGCACGAGCGGGAGTCTGTCCCAGCCCATCCTTGCCGAGGCTCTCGGACCACAGTTGGGCGAACCACTCGGCGAACGTTTCGAGCGACTCCGCGTACGGCATCACGGCATTCGTCTGTGCGCCGCGGATCGCAAGCGCGTACGTCGTCGCACCGTAGGCGTACGCCGGGGACTCACGAAGCGAGCCGGCCAACGCGTCCATCCCATCGCGGCCGCCCGCGAGCACCGCCTCGACGTCGTGGCCCTGAATCGCCGCGACAGCGAGCCCGACCGTCGAGAGGACGGAGAACCGACCTGGGACTCCCGTTGGGACGTCGAGTGCAGGAAGGCCGTGTGTCTCGGCGAGTCGGCGGAGGTTCCCGTCTGTGCCCGTGATCACGAGCGTCCGGTCGGTCCAGTCGACGCCGGCAGCGTCCATCTGCTCGCGGACGACGAGGAAGTTCGCGAGCGTCTCTGCGGTGGTACCAGACCGCGAGACGACGACGACGACCGTCTCGGCGAGGGGAAGCTCGCGGGCCACCGCCTCAACGTGTGCGGGGTCCACGTTGTCGAGGAAGTGTGTCTCAACGTCGCTATCGAGCGCGTCCGCAAGCGTGGCCGCCCCGAGCGCACTGCCGCCGATACCGACCGTGAGGACGGCCGACGGGTCGTCGAATCGGTCGACGGCGGTTCGGATCGCATCCGGGTCGGCGGTCTCTGGCAGGCACAACGAGGCGTAGCCAAAGGCCTCATTGGTCATCCCGGTCGTGATAGTCTCGTGGGCGGCCGCGACGCGATCGTCGAGCCGATCGAGAGTCTCTTCGGTGAGTCCTGGCTGGGTGCCGAGCGCGTTGCCGATGTCGACGTCCATGATCGACACTGCGGCCGGTAGGGATTAAACCTGCAGTGGTATCGCAGCGAGGGCGGACCCGAACCGACACCGCTGGCTCGACGCCGATCAGTCGGCCGGGATGGCTTGTTCGTCGGTGTCGAGGGCGGGACGGCCGAACCAGCGGTCAAACGAGAGCGGACCGGAACCGAGGGTGAACACCGCCGAGGCGATGCCGAACAGCGCAACGTGTGCCAACACCGGGTCGTCCGGCAGGCCGAACAACGTCGTCGTGAAGAGGACAAACGAGACCGCGGCCGCCCCACGGGTGAAAAAGCCCGCGACGAGCGCCAACCCGACGGCGATCTCCGTTACACCGGCCCCAACGACCCAGAGGCCCGGGTCGACTGGGACGACTGCGGTCAGGTCGTACTTCTCGACGACAAGCAAGCCGCGTCCAGGGTCAGCGAGCTTCTCGATCAACCCGAGGTAAACGAACGTGACACCCATCCCGACGCGGAGGACTACGGGGACATATCTCCGGAACGGCGCCAGCGTCTCGTCGAGAAACGCCTTCAGGTGGTGAACGGGGTCGATACGACCGTAGTACGTGTCTCGCGTGCTCGCGACCGCGAGCAGCATATCGTCCGCGCTCGGTCGACCCCCACCGAGGACGATCAACGCGAGAAAGACCGGCACGTACTCCATCGCGATGACGACGCCGGGGGTGACCGAGAGAAGGACCCACGCGAACGTGGCGATGCCGACTGTCGAGACGATACGGGTTGCGAGCCCGAAGAGGGTGAAGAAACCGAGACCGATGAACAACACTCGGAGGGCGGGATTCACCGCCGGATCAAACGTGAGCGTCGGTGCGAACAGATACCCCTGGAACCCGGCACCGACGAGTGGGAGCCCGATAGAGAGCCGGAGCATCCACGGGATGAGGTCGCCGTAGCCGGCAAGCTTCTCTCTGAGGACGACGACGTCCCGGATCGTCGGGCGGACCCAGAGGTACCCGGCGATACCGGTGGTGACGGCGATCCCACCCCCGACGAAGAGGGCGGCGTTGAACGGCACAGAGAGCACCTCGGTAAGAAACACGATGGCGTTTTGCGGCTCACCGGCGTCTTCGGTGACGTAGTCAACGTGGGCAGTTGCCGACCGTGTCGCGACCGCGAAGGTCACCACGATCGCTGCGAACCAGCCGCCGAGTGTGCGTTGACCGCGCATAGCGGTATGATCCGCTCCACGTACCTAACAGTGCCGTCGCGTGCAACCGTCCGCCGGTCAGACACCGCGACTCAGTTCGAGTCGGTCTCGACAAGTGCATCACGATATACCCGACCGAAGGCAGCTCGCCGGAGGGTGCTCGCGGCCGCAGTCGGTCGGTCTTGGTACGTCGTTGCCAGGACTGTCTCGGCAAATGGGACGGGGTGCCAGGCGACACGGTCGACGTTAGCGGATCCAAGCTGGACGACATCGTCGTCACCAAACTCGCTGTCGGCGAGCCACACGTCGAACTCATCGCTGTCGGCGAGGTGGACGATGAGCAGCTCTGCGAACGTCGCGTCTCGGGCGGTCTCGACGACCGCGCCGGTAACCCGCTTGTCGTACTCGTCGGCGTCGAACGACATCGCTTTTGCCGTCTCGCGGACCACGACCCGGGCGGTCGGACCGAGCTGTTCGTATCGCGTCGCGGCCGCGTGTGGGGTCTCGGGGGCGAACACACCTCTCGTCTCCATACCGGTCGCAGTCGGCCGAGTGACAAGGGCGTTCGGTTCGAGCAGCTGTCGGCGTCGTGCAGCCGGGTGATCGACTGATCGCTACGGCTCGCCGTCTTCAGCGTCTGCTATGTCTCCGCGGTCGTCGGCATCACGTGTCGTCTCGGAATCATGTGTCGTCTCGACATTACTCGCGTCGTCTGCGTACATCTGCTGGGTCAGTTCGCGAGCCTCCTGGAGGACGGCCGCCGTCTCCGGGTCGGGTGCGTCCACACCGACACCGCGACGCCCACGGTGAGCGCGCGGCTCTGCGTGCTCGTGGTCCGCACGGTCGGTCCCGGCGTCGACGGCCGGTCGGCCTCGGTCGACGGTGTCTTCGAACACCTCGTAGTACTCGGCCGGCTCGGCGTGGTCGACGACCGTCTCGGCGAGGCCGTTGGGCGTCTGGTCGCTCCAGTCGGGAGCGTGCTCGTCGAGCCACGCCTCGTGGTCGTCGTTGTGCATCATCCCAGTGAACGCGAGGTGGTGTGCGAGATGTTCGCCGTCGCGCTGTGGAATCGCACACACTGGGCACGCGTATCCCATGACGGTTACATATTCCATGCCGAGTGATAAAGACGCGTCGGAGCCACAGTCACCCGCGGTCGGGTGTCGTCGCCGCCGTAACAGCAACTTTATCAGTCGCACGGGGCGAATTTTCCCATAAGACTACTCCGTTAGGAGGGAACACAGTGACCCAAGCCAACACACAACCGGAGGTGAACATCGGTCTCGTCGGTCACGTCGACCACGGGAAGACGACGCTCGTCCAAGCGTTGTCCGGCTCGTGGACCGACCAGCACAGCGAGGAAATGAAACGCGGGATCTCGATTCGGCTCGGGTACGCGGACGCGACGTTCCGCCGCTGTCCAGACGTCGACGCGCCCGCGTGTTACACGACAGACGAGACATGCCCGGACGGCACGGAGAGCGAACGGCTCCGTACCGTCTCGTTCGTCGACGCCCCCGGCCACGAGACGCTGATGGCGACGATGCTTTCGGGCGCGTCGATCATGGACGGTGCAGTCCTCGTCGTGAGCGCGACCGAAGACGTCCCACAGGCACAGACCGAAGAGCATCTGATGGCGCTCGATCTCATCGGAATCGAGAACATCGTCATCGCCCAGAACAAAGTCGACCTCGTCGACCGCGACCGCGCAGTCGACAACTACGGCCAGATACAGTCGTTCGTCGAGGGGACAGTCGCAGAAGGGGCGCCGATAGTTCCTGTCTCGGCCGGCCAAGAGGTCAACCTCGACCTCCTCATCGAGGCCATCGAGACGGAGATACCGACTCCGGACCGCGATCCGTCCGATGACTCCCGGATGTTCGCCGCCCGGTCGTTCGACATCAACCGTCCGGGTGCGACTGCGTCAGATCTCAAGGGCGGCGTCGTCGGCGGCTCGCTCGTCCGCGGAGAGCTGTCCATGGGCGACGGCTTAGAGATCCGCCCCGGACGCGAAGTCGAGTCCGAGGGACAGACGGAGTGGCAACCGCTCAAGACGTCGGTTCGGTCGCTACAGGCGGGCTCCAAGCAGGTTGAGTCCGCTCGACCTGGCGGGCTGCTCGGCGTCGGAACGGGTCTCGACCCAAGTCTGACCAAAGGCGACGCGCTCGCCGGGCAGGTCGCCGGTGAGCCCGGCACACTCCCGCCGACCAGACACGAGTTCGAGATGGAGGTAGACCTCCTCGAGCGCGTCGTCGGGAACGAGGACGACGAGAGCGGCGAGAGCGACATCGAGGAGATATCGACCGGCGAGCCGCTGATGTTGACCGTCGGGACCGCGACGACCGTCGGGGCCGTGACGAGCGCACGAGATGATGAGTGTGAGGTGCAGCTCAAGCGGCCGGTTTGCGCCGAGTCGGGCGCTCAGATCGCCATCAATCGGCGGGTCGGCGCGCGATGGCGGCTTATCGGCGTCGGGACGCTTTCATAGCGTGTCCGAGCCGGAGTCCGAGCGGGCCGAGACCCAGACGGTGGCTCTCGACACGAGCGTCCTCATGGCGCCGGTCGAGGTGAATCTTCGTTTGTTCGAGGAGCTCGACCGGGTTCTCGGTGCCGTTGACACGGTCGTCCCGTCGTCGGTCCTACAGGAACTCGACCGACTCGGAGACGGGAGCGGAGAGGCGGCAACCGCGGCAAGCGTCGGGCGAGACCTTGCAGCACGGGCCCGACCGCTTGACACCGGCGGGACGTACGCCGACGACGCGCTCGTCGAGCTTGCGGCGGCTGGCGACGTTGACTACGTTGCGACGGCCGACAGAGAACTGGTTCGGCGGGTGCTTGACGCGGACACACCGGTACTCTGTTTACGGGGGCGCGAGACACTCACGGTAACGGACCCGTAGCGACGCCGGCCGGAATGGTCGGAGCCACCCGACTGCGGGCGGCGAGGAATCGAGGACGGGACGAACACAGAACGCGATACACGCGACACAGACACAACCCACGCATATGTACAAACGAGTACGACTCAAGGACACGGTCGAGGTACCGCCGGAGCACCTGGCGGACGTCACCGACGAGCGGGTGAAAGCCCTGCTACAGGACAAGTTGGAAGGACGAATGGACGAAGACGTCGGCAGCGTCGTGAGCGTCATCAAGGTCCACGATATCGGCGAGGGGGCGGTGCTCCACAACCGCCCAGGCGTCTACTACGAGGCCGAGTTCGACGCACTCACTTTCGACCCTGACATGCAGGAGGTCGTCGACGGGACCGTCGTCGAGACGGTCGAGTTCGGCGCGTTCGTCGGGATTGGACCCGTCGACGGGCTACTGCACGTCTCACAGATCACGGACGAGTACCTCACCTTCGACGCGGCGAACCAACAGCTCGCGTCATCCGACTCTGATAAGAGCCTCGGCGTCGAGGATGCAGTTCGGGTACGTGTCGTCACGAAAAGTGTCGACGAACGCAACCCACGCGACTCGAAGATCGGGCTCACCGCGAAACAGCCCGGGCTCGGGAAACACGAGTGGCTCGAGAGCGACCGCCGCCGTCGGGCCGAAGCCGGCACAACCGGGGAGGGTAACTGATGGCCGGCGACCGGCTCGCGTGTCGTGAGTGTCACTACGTCAACGACCCGGACGCCCAGACGTGTGAGCACTGCGGCTCCTCGGCGCTGACAGAAGACTGGGCCGGCTACGTCGTCATCACGGACCCGGAGAAAAGCCATATAGCCGAAGAAATGAACGTCTCGAAGCCGGGATCGTACGCACTGAAGGTTCGCTGAGGCGGGAATAACCGGACGACACATCGGCTAACACGCCGACAGACACACGAACGCGACATCCCCGATGGACGACGACACCGAGCAGCCAATTGACGGAGCCGATGTAGTCGTGAGCCTTCCGGCGGCCGAACGAGACGCGTTCAAAACGGCGATGGGGCCGGTGACGACCGACTTGGACGCGGTGATCGCGGCCGCTGCACGGACACGGGACCGCTACGACGCGCCGGACGCCCCGCTCGTCGCGGTCGGGGACGTCGTGACGTACCACCTGTTGGCGGCCGGACAACGGCCAGACGTCGCCGTCGTTGATGGGCACACCGAGCGGGAGGCGGTTCGGCCGACGGTCGAACAAGCCATCACGGCAGGTGACGAGCGGGTGATCAAGGCGGTGAATCCGCCGGGGACGCTCACCAAAGGACTCCTCACAGCCCTCATTGCGGCGCTTGACGACGACGAGCCGGTGACAATTCGCGTCGACGGCGAAGAGGACCTCGCGACGCTACCGGCGATCCTCACGGCTCAAACCGGCACAACGGTCGTCTACGGACAACCGGGAGAAGGGATCGTTCGGGTTGCTGTGACACCGGAGAGCCGCCGAGTGGCGCGAGAACTCTTCGGTCGACTTGACGGCAATGTGGCTGCTGCCGAGACGATGCTCGGGCTCACCGCGGCTGGGGAGCACGCATCGACCGATGAGCACGCACTGACCGACGAGTGAGTGCGGGTTGAAAACGGATCTCCACTCGAATCGAAGGGGTGTGAGTCGCCGAAATCGGCGGGCGCAGCGCATGGTGCCCGCTTCGAAATGCTTTTACAGCATTCGAGGGGTAGTACACGTAACTGAATCATGGACGTCGACATCATCTCCGAAGAGGACAATCCCATGTTGCACCGCACGGACATTAGATTCGAGACGGTCCACGACGAGGCGACTCCATCTCGGCTCTCTGTTCGCGACTCGCTCGCCGCCAAGCTCGATAAGGGTTCAGAAGAGGTCGTCGTGCACGAACTGAACACGAAATTCGGGATGCGAAAGACCGTAGGCTACGCGAAGGTGTACGAGTCGCCGACGTACGCGAAGGACGTCGAACAGGAGTACATGTTGGAGCGGAACAAGATCGGCGACGACGAGTAAGCCGGATCGAATGCGTATTCTCGGTATCGAAGGAACCGCGTGGTGTGCGAGCGCTGCGCTCTACGATACCGAAACCGACTCCGTACGTATCGAGTCTGACCCGTACATCCCTGAGAGCGGCGGCATTCACCCGCGTGAAGCCGCAGAACACATGGCCGAGGCGATTCCGACAGTTGTCGGAGACATCCTCGACATCGCCGAGACAACAGCCGGCTCAAGCACGGTTGATGCCGTCGCGTTCTCACGCGGCCCCGGACTGGGCCCGTGTCTCCGGACGGTCGCCACGGCAGCGCGAGCGCTCGCCGGCCGGTTGAATGTGCCGCTCGTCGGTGTCAACCACATGGTTGCGCATCTCGAGATAGGGCGACACGAGTCGGGCTTCGAGAATCCGGTGTGTCTGAACGCCTCCGGCGCGAATGCTCACCTACTTGGCTACCATGACGGCCGCTATCGGGTATTGGGTGAGACAATGGACGCAGGGGTTGGAAACGCGATAGACAAGTTCACCAGACACATCGGATGGCGTCACCCGGGTGGCCCAAAAGTCGAACAGGCAGCACAGGAGGCGGTTGACGCGGCTGGAGATCGGGCGTCGACGAGCCTGTACGAACTGCCGTACGTGGTCAAGGGAATGGACTTCTCGTTTTCGGGAATTAGCTCGGCCGCAAACGACGCGTACGACGGCGGTGAACCGGTCGAATCGACCTGTTTCGCGCTCCAAGAGCACGTCTTTGCGATGCTCACCGAGGTGACAGAACGGGCGCTCTCGTTGACTGGCGCCGACGAATTGGTGATAGGCGGGGGCGTCGGACAGAACGCGAGACTGCGCGAGATGCTGGCGGAGATGTGTGCGGCACGCGGTACAGCCTGGCACGCCCCGGATCCACGGTTTCTTCGGGACAACGCAGGGATGATAGCAGTACTCGGCGCGAAGATGTGTCGCGCCGGCGATACGCTCCCGATCGCAGATTCGACGGTCGACCCGAACTTCCGCCCAGACCAGGTGCCGGTGACGTGGCGTGGCAACGAGTTGTCAGTAACGCGGATAGACGATGGAGTGCCGACTGAACAGGGGGGAGCGACCGACCGTGGAGCGGTCCATCAACAGCGAGGCGCCGAAGCGGTGGTAACGATCGTAGACGACGCACGCGCCGGCGCCGAAATCAGTAGGGCCAAGGTGGCTGGAAGTGAGGAGAGTGACGATACCGCTGGGGCCTTTATCGGCGATCTCATTAATGGTCCCTTCGTGGTGAAACGACGGGTAATAAAGTCGTACCGGCACCCATCGCTTGATCGGACGCTCCGTCGGGACCGGACAGTCATGGAGGCACGGCTGACGAGCGAGGCGCGGCGGCTCGGAGTCGCGACCCCGTTGGTGTACGGCGTCGACGTTCCCGAGGCGGCGATCACGTTTCAGTACGTGGGGGACCGAGACCTCGCGACCGTCCTGGGTGGAGATCGACCTACCGGCGTGTTAGGATGTGTTAAGACAGTTGGTCGGTACCTCGGTCGGCTTCACGACGCGGGGATCGTCCACGGCGATCCAACGACGCGGAATATCAGGGTTGGCCGGGAGGCCGACGACGCTCACAACGGGATGTCAGAGACCGGGCCGTTCCTCATCGACTTTGGGCTTGGCTACTACAGCGGCCACGTCGAAGACCACGCGATGGACCTCCACGTGTTCGAAGGGTCACTTGAGGGAACGGTATCAGACCCGGACTCGCTCGTAGGAGCGTTTGAGGCCGGATACGTCGAAAGCGGAGACGAAGACGTTCTGGACCAACTTGAGTCGGTCCGCGGTCGTGGACGATATCGCTGATCGGTACCGGCGACCGGCCTCGGCGCGGGTGCAGGTATCGACATCCGTACCGATGAGAGATGAGACGACCTGTCGTCGGTCCGTCGACACGATTTATTATCCCCGGCGCACAACTGTCGGGTATGGAAGAAAAACCGTCGTCCGGAGAGGTGCTTGGTATCCCGTACAACTTCGAGCGGCCGAGTCTCGGTCGGCTACTCTCGGCATATTGGCAACCAGAGGAGGGGATGCTGGTCCAGAAGCCATTCGGGATCGGCTACACGCTGAACCTCGCTAACTGGCGCTCGTGGGTGGTAGTCGCCGTGGCTGCAGGCCTGTACGCCCAAGGGTCCGACAGTGGCGTATTTGGCAAGTCTGACGAGGCGGCTGAGGCGGACGACGACGGCCCCGTAGAGGTCATCGTCGACGACTGAGGGCTACGACCGAACACCCGGAAGCTTATTTGGGAAACTCGCTAACTTCGACACGATGGATCCCGACGATCGGCCGTCGCCAAGTCGGAGCGACGCGTCAGAGGATGCGGTGGCGGATACCGATCGGGACGCCGGTGAGGAGGTACCTGTCGACGGAGAGCACACCGCTGGTGAAAGCCGAGACGACGTAGACGGTGGCGGTGCTGAAGAGACACGGTCAGAGACAGCACCCGACCCGGAGACGCCCGAAGAGCTTCGCGTCGCGCTTCGACAAGAGGGCACCACCGCGCCGATTGGTGAGCATGGGTGCGAGAAGCGAGGGCCTCTCTACCGGTTTCGACACGATATGGCGGGGCCGTATATGTGGCTCCGTGAGGTGCTTTCGAGTCTCGCTATCGTGTTCGTGATCGGTGTGCTGTTGTTCGCGGTAAGTGGCGTGTGGCCCCCAATGGTCGCCGTCGAGTCCGGGAGCATGGAGCCGAACATGCAGGTTGGCGACCTCGTGTTCGTTACCGAGCCCGGGCGGCTGTCACCAGACGCAACGACCAACGACATCGGTGTCGTTACTGCAGATGATGCCGAGGCGGTCGGCTATCAGAGCTTCGGTGAGCACGGATCGGTGGTGATATACCAGCCCCCCGGCCGCGGCGGGTCACCGATCATCCACCGCGCGATGTTCCACGTTACGGCGGGAGAAAACTGGTATGACCGAGCAGACGAGCGGTATCACACCGCAGATACCTGTGATGAGCTACGGAACTGTCCCGCACCGCGAAGTGGATTCATTACGCTCGGTGACAACAATGGAGCCTACGACCAGGCAAGCGGCCTCGCCGAACCCGTGGCTGCCGAGTGGGTGACAGGCGTTGCCAGAGCGCGCGTACCGTATCTCGGGTACGTTAGGCTGATCACGACTGGAAAAGTCGAGCCGGGTGAGGCGCTTGACGCGGTAGTCGGGACTGGTCATCGGGTGCCAGTGGTTGGATCAGCCGACTCAGATGCTGTCGGAGAGACTGTTGCTACAGTCAGTTCAATACGGCCGGCTATTTCCGTCGGGTCGGTCGATGCATCCAGTGGTCAAGCCGGCTGCGTTAGGTAGTATGGCTCAAGCATGAACCGCCGCGTGGGGTGCGACGGGAGTTGACGGTGTCAGCTATCGCTTGGGTGTTCAGTTGTCGAATCGGGCCTGTACGAACGGCTGAGCGTTTTCGATGTCGCCGAGTCTAGAATCAGAGAGGAGCACTGCTTCCGTCTCTTCGATCGGCACCGAAAGTCCCATTTCTTTGGTTCGCCCGTATCGCCCCTTCGAGACGACGACCGCGTTGACGATCCCGAGCATGTCGAGTTCGCTTATGAGATCCGTCACGCGCCGCTGGGTGAGCACGTCAGCGTCGATCTCTTCACAGAGCCGTTTGTAGATATTGAACACCTCACCGGTGTTGATGTTGTGGACGCCGTTCTTTTCTAGGAGGATTACAGCAAAGAGGACAATCTTGCTCTGTGTTGGGAGTGTGCGAACGACCTCAACGACGCGATCGAGTTCGATCTTGTCTTGTGCCTGTCGGACGTGTGATTCAGCGACGATCTCTGCTTGTGAGCGCTCGGCGAGTTCCCCGGCGGTCCGGAGAAGGTCGAGCGCGCGCCGAGCATCGCCGTGTTCTTGTGCAGCAAACGCCGCACAGAGCGGAATAACGTCGTCGGTGAGTGCGTCAGTTTTAAACGAGATGTCGGCACGGTGTTGGAGGATATCACGGAGTTGGTTCGCGTCGTATGGCGGAAAAACGATCTCTTCTTCACCGAGACTGGATTTGACCCGGGGATCGAGAAAGTCAGTGAACTTCAGGTCGTTCGAGATACCCATGATGGAGATTCGAGAGTTGTTCAGCTCGGAGTTCATCCGTGAAAGGTTGTACAGTGTGTCGTCGCCGCTTTTTTCGACGAGCTTGTCGATCTCGTCAAGCATGATGACGACCACTCGCTCGTGGTAGTCGACCGCATCGAAGAACGTGGTGTAGACGCGGTCAGTCGGCCAGCCGGTCATCGGGACCGGCTCCATCTCCTCGGCGTCGGCTTCGAGCCGCTCGATGGTCTCTGTGAGCTCTTCGACGCTCGTGAATGCGGATGACTCGAGTGCGCCCGGGTCGTCGTCGGCCGTTGACGCCAGCTCTCGAAGTCGGCCAAGACGGTCGTCAATGACGGCTTGGTTCTTTTCGATAAACGTGTTCGCGAGCTGTGCGAGCACCCGGTACTGCGTATCGGTGACCTCACAGTTGATGTACTCGACTTCACAGGGGACATCGTACTTTTTCGACGTCGATTCGAGCTCTTGAGAAACGAACTTCGCAGACGCGGTCTTGCCGGTTCCTGTCTTGCCGTAGATAAGGATGTTCGACGGCGTCTCACCGCGGAGCGCAGACACCAAGATCGTCGCCATACGATTGATCTGGTCGGTGCGGTGTGGAAGTTCGTGGGGAGTGTACGATGGCCGAAGCACTTCTTTGTTCTCAAATATTGGCTCGCCCGCGAGAAGGTCATCGAACAGTCCCTGATTGTCGTCGTCATCAAGCACGACACCGTCAAGATCGACGCCGGGTGACGAGCGATCTCGGCTCTGCGCCGCAACCGCTTCCTCGGAAGTCGTAGTGCCGGTACTGGTAGGCGTCTCGTCGGTTGGCGGATCTGTTTCGGTTGAGTCAGTTGGCGGCTCCGTTTCGGTTGGGTCGGTTGGCAGTGAATCTTCCGGACGTGAATCTGTCGGGTTTGAGTCGCCTGTATTCGAGGGTTTCATGTCCAAGTCATTGGGAGTCGTCTGGTCTATCGGGGGATCACGTAGCGATTGATCGTCCGTGCTAGACGGAGACGATGTCTCTGAATCGATAGTTGGTGACTCGTCGGTGTCTCCCGGATCGGTCCCGTTCGGTGCGTGTTCCCCTTCGTCCATTGTCAACCACTCCTGCTGCCGGGTCGTCTGCTCGGCGATTGGCTCTGTCCGTCCGGCACCGGACCCTGCTAAATCGGTGGACCCTGTCGACGGCCACCGACGTACCGAAACCCCCCTGTTTCAGGTGGAACCGTTCGCGCCCCCCGCCTGATTGGCGGTGGACATCAGCTAAACCACCTTTGTAGGTGGACGCATTGTGCCTGTCGCGTCCAATTGATGCAGTCGAACCAGATGAACACGGGCTACAAAAGCGTTGCTCTCTCGTGGGGCGCTCACCGATCGAGGGTTCCAAGCTGGTCGGATCTTCTGGCTTGTGGGTTCTATCTTGTTTAATTAACTCAATGGCGTACTATGCAGTAACCGAGGCGGCTCGCCCGCCCACGTAATCGGACAATATCGGGATTCCCCGATTTTACGCCCCCTTTTCTGTGCTGAAACACGGGGTGTAGTCGGCAAACGTACCTCTAAATCCCATGCCGCCATAGGAGTACCGGCTGGTTGGCACAGCCAGTAGCCGCCCAATGAGGTAGCTACAAACCGTACCCATCCCAACCCAGTGGCGCGGCCCCGTGGGAATCCTCGCGTTTCACCGCGGGGAGGATGTCAAGCCCGTCGTGAGCGGCGGGATTCTCTCCTTTCAAAATATAGATCGTGGCTACACACTCCTCTCGACTCATCTCGGCTCCTCTCGACTCGTGTTGACTCGTGTTGACTCGTCTTATCCCGTCTTGTCTTGACTACGGGTCCGGTTCAGTCGTGTCGGGAAACTCGGGAAACTCGGGAAACTGGGGACAACCACCGTTTCTACTGCAACCGCCAACTAGTGTCAGGTCACATCTGATGGGGCACCCCCCAACCCCTTTGTTTCGGGTGGAACGAAAAAATTGGGTGGGTGGGGGGTGAAGCAGAGGCATTGTAGATGCAGTAGATTTATATATAAATCATTCTAACAGTACCCTCGACAAACCTTCTTCTTTATTTTTGTGTTGTGCGCTGTTATATTAATTGCCATGGGACGTGATTTTTGACTGTGACTACTCAGACGAGACACACCGGGCTACCCCCACCCTCCCTCTGCTACGCTCTCCACTCGAAACGAAGGGGTGGGGGTGTGTTCAACTGTCCTGTGGGTAGACGTGTGAACCATTGTCTCGGAGTTGCCACGATCTGTTTGTAAAGATCTTGATGCAGAGTCTCAATGAATGCGGTGCCGTCTGACGCAGTAGTTAAGTGAACGGGCGGTGGAGGAAGTGGCATACCCGCACGCGCCTGTAGGCCGCGCACTGTCACTGATGACCGCACCGTCGCTGACAATCGCATTGTCATTGACGACTGCGCCGTCACCGACGACACCGCTGCGACGCGCACGAATCGGCAGGGCGTCTGGGCAACAACCACACGAGTGGAGGCCAGGATGGGACTGTTACAGAACCTCAAAGACAGCATCTCGCGGGCCGTGGACGGACTGTTCACGGCCGACGAGCCCAAACGAATCGGCATCTACGGACCGCCGAACGCCGGAAAGACGACTCTCGCGAACCGTATCGCACGCGATTGGACCGGCGACGCCGTCGGCCCGGAGAGCCACATTCCACACGAAACCAGGCGGGCCCGCAGGAAAGAAAACGTCGAGATCGAACGTGATGGTCGCACAGTCACGATTGACATTGTCGACACACCCGGTGTGACGACGAAGGTCGATTACACTGAGTTCCTCGAACACGATATGGACAAAGACGACGCCGTGCGTCGGTCACGCGAGGCCACAGAGGGCGTCGCCGAGGCGATGCACTGGCTCCGTGAGGATGTTGATGGCGTCATCTACGTACTCGATTCGACCACCGACCCGTTCACGCAGGTGAACACCATGCTCATCGGTATTATCGAGTCACAAGACCTCCCGGTGCTCATCCTCGCGAACAAGACCGATCTCGAGGACTCGAACGTCAAGCAGATCGCTAACGCGTTCCCCCAACACGAGACAATCCCGCTCTCGGCGCTGGAGGGTCAGAACATGGACGAAGTGTACACAAACATCGCGGAGTACTTCGGATAATGCCGAGTGCAACGTCGAACCCTGACGGTGCTGACGACCCGACCGACGGCGTTCGGATCGACATGATAAGCGGTGCTCGGATGGAGGGGCTCACCGGCATGGAGAAGATCCGACTCATCCTCGACGGGGTCCGGGACGGCAACATTGTCATCCTCGAACAGGGGCTTTCTCCGGACGAGGAGTCGAAGCTCATCGAAGTGACGATGACCGAGATTAGCCCTGACGACTTCACCGGCATCGAAATCGAAACGTATCCCAACCCGGACGCGGGCAATCGGGGTCTCCTCGACAAGCTAATCGGCCGTGAGTCGACACAGAAGCTTACCGTGATCGGTCCGGCGAACCGTATCGAGACGCTTCACAAAGACGAGAACCTCATCAGCACGCTCGTCTCCCGCACCTAATGCCCCACCAGTGTATCGAGTGTGGCCGGACGTTCTCGGACGGCTCGAAAGAGATGCTCACCGGCTGCCCCGAGTGTGGCGGAAACAAGTTTCAGTTCCGTCCAGAAGGTAGACCTGAAGCTGCCAGCGAGGCCTCAGCATCGACCTCCTCTCAGGAGTCGACCTCCACTCCTAGATCGACCTCCTCTCAGGAGTCGACCTCCACTCCTGGATCGACCTCCACCCCACCCGCGGTAGCTGACGATGCCTCGAGCGCGGTAGACGAGTCACCGGCCTCAAGTGAGGACTCCTTGATCCCGACGAGTGCGACGAACAAGAACACCAGCGACTCAGTCTCATCAGCAGCCGACGAAACCGCCGACAGTTCTACCGCCACTGACGCCTCCAGCGACTCCGCCTCTGGACCCCACGCATCTGCGTCTGACACAGACGTGAGCGAAGACTCCGCCCAAGCGAGTGCCCGAACCGACGTTGTAACACGAGCCGAACTCGACCGCGTGCGCGATGGCGCAGTAGAGACGGACGAACCCGCAGACACGTCTCAACGGCCAGCTGTCGACGACTTACGCGAAGAGCTCAACGATCAGTTCGAGAGCATCAAGATACTGAGTCCCGGGCAGTACGAGCTGAACCTCATGGAGCTGTATGACCGTCAAGAGTATATCATCTCGCTCAGAGAGGACGGCCGGTACGTCATCGAGATGCCCGGAACGTGGGGCGACTCCGAATAGACGGATCGTCCAACAGTTTCTGTTATATGTCTCACATATGCAACGAGGGAGCCCACGGTTTCAGCCATGAGTGGTATCCGATATCACCCTCCGCAGTCACGCGAATTCTCGGTCAGGGGTTCACTACCGCCGTAAAGAGGACACAGTTATCCGCGCTCCCTCGCTACAGGGTCGCATGTTTACCGACCACGGCCACGCATTGGCGGCCCGATCAGCGAACGCATCCGGTGACACGTCAGCAGTCTCCAGCGGTCAGATGGTGATCGTATGCGCGTAGTCGCCAAGTTCGGTGGAACGAGCCTGGGCAGCGGCGACCGTATCGAGCGTGCGGCGGACTCGATCGCCAGCACAGTCGACGCCGGCCATGAGATCGCAGTCGTCGCGAGCGCGATGGGATCGACCACCGACGACCTCCTCGAAGACATCACCTTCGAGACCAACGATGTCGACCGTGCAGAGATCGTTTCGATGGGCGAGCGAACCAGTGTTCGGATGCTCAAGGCAGCGCTCTCGGTTCGCGATGTCGACGCGGTCTTCCTCGAACCCGGTGACGAACACTGGCCGGTCGTCACGAACGAACTCGGCGAGGTCGACGTCGAAGAGACCAAACATCGCGCGGCAGCACTCGCCGACCGACTCGACGGGGTCGTCCCAGTCGTCACGGGGTTCCTCGCTGAAGCTCACGACGGCACGGTCACCACTCTCGGCCGCGGCGGCTCCGACACGAGCGCCGTCATGCTCGGCAATTACATGGACGCCGACGAAGTCGTCATCGTCACCGACGTTGAAGGCGTCATGACCGGCGATCCACGCGTCGTTGAGGGCGCGAGAAATGTCGGTGAAATCACTGTCGACGAGCTTCGAAACCTCTCGTTCCGAGGCGCAGAGGTCGTCGCTCCATCGGCACTGTCGTACAAAAACGGACACCTCGACGTCCGCGTAGTCCACTATCAACATGGTGACCTTCTCAGCGGTGGGACCCGCATTGAGGGGCAGTTCGAGAGCCTCATCGACATGCGTGAGACCTCGCTTGCATGTCTCACGGTCGCCGGACGAGCGTTGCGAAATCGACACGGCATTCTGGCTGACCTCGCGAATGGACTCCAGGACGATGAGATAAATGTTGATGCGGTCGCTTCCGGGATGGACTCGGTGACGTTCTACGTCGACGAAGCTGTCGCAGAGCAGGCCGAAGCCGTGTTACACGAGACGGTCGTTTCTGATGAGACACTTTCGTCTGTGACCGTCGACGACCCAATCGCAGCCATTCGGGTGACCGGTGGGGAGTTCCCGAATCGACCGGGCGTCATTCAGACGATCATCGCGCCGTTAGCGGAGGCCGGGATCAACATCATTGACCTGATCACGAGCGCGACTTCAGTTGCCGTGTTCGTCCACTGGGACGACCGTGAGGAAGCCCTCGACATCGTGCAGGGCCGGTTCGACTGAGCAAGCGAGCGCGACGAGTCGACGCACGCGTTCTGCTGACCAGCCCCGTCACTCCTCACCGAGGTGGTCTGCATCGAGTCGGAACCGAGTGGTCGTCTGGCCGTCGAACCGCGGGCCTGCCCCTACGGCGACGAACCCCGCCGCTTCAACCGGTCTGACGCGCTCCGGTTCGCTGTCGACGACCACGACCTCAACGTCCATCGATTCACGCCTCGCGAACCGCTTTGGCACCTCAAGCAGCTGCTCGACAATTGCTGGTGTCCCGGCGAAACTGGTGACGTGAACCTGCTCGTCCATGGCGTCGAATGCGACGAACCCCGCCACTTCTGTCTGTGATCGGTCGCCCGACGCACCAGTACCGGTTTGGTTGGTCAACTCTGTGCTGCGATCGACACGCTCCCCGCTGCGTCTGAGTCTATCGTTTCTCGCTTCGCTACCTTCGGGTTCATCGTTGTGCTCCCCAACGACGACCGTACGTTGGTGGATCATCTCCACGATTGCGTCCGTTGGCCTGTCACGGAGGTCGGCGAGCGCCGCCGCATCGGCCTCGACCGCGTCACGGACTCGCATAGGCACACTATCTCGTGCCGACAGATAAGTCCGTGGACGGCTCACGTTGATCTCGATCGACCACGGCCGAGCTCGACAGAATGACTTTAATCCGATGACACACAATAATCGCGTATGAGCAAATCCACCAAAATCGTCGTTAGCACTGTGGCCGCCTCGGCTACGCTTGCGGTTCTCATCGTTCTCTCGTACGTCTTTGGAACCGCTGGTTGATGTTTTCACCACACGATCTCCACGCTGACGTCGCCGCCGTCCGAGACCGCTACGCCCCAGAATCCCCGGTCCTTGACGTCGATGCCTCGTTCGAGACGCTCCCTCCGGCGACCGCAGAAGACCTCGGTCTCTTCGTCGACGGGTTGGATCCCGCCTCGAGCCCAGCTGAGTGGCTTCCGGAGACCGTTCCAGACCCACTCCGTCGGTACGCCGGGCCGTCGTTCACCGTCGGGCTCCAAGCCGCTGGAACCGTCGTCCGGACGACACAGACAACGCCGCAGGCGCTGTTAGTAAAACCACGCGCGAAGACGACACCAAATGATTTCTTAGCGTTCTTGATCGCCGATCGACTGGTTCAGGTCGATGTCGACCCCGTTCCAGAGGCGATCGCTGGGGTCGACGAGCCGACTCCCGACCTCCCTGAGACGTTCCTCCCGTTCTTCGGTCCTCGGTATCCCGATTTGGACGCGGCGGTCCGGGGTCCCGAATCGGCACGGACGACTGATGCGCGGTTCGGCCCCGCAGATGTCTACCAGATCGCAGCCGCGCTGTTCGACGCCTGGGTCGGCCTCCACACCCGGTCAGTGTTCGCATCGTGGGAAGACGAATTCCCCAGGTTGTTCGAGGCATGGGTCGACGCCGGTGACCGAGTCGAAGGTCGGCTTCCGGAGCTCTCCGGAGCGGTCGCCCGCGGCGAGACGGACTTTGCAAGTGCGACGGAGTACGCCTGTTCGGCAGTGCGCCACGGCCTTGAGTTGCCGGCGCCGTTCGCCGCACTCGACACCGCAGCCTACCGTGATCGCGGTGCGCCCTACGCGATAAAGTGGGCAGAGAAGACGTTCGCGTCGATGCGCGAGGAAGTTTGATATCTCCCTGCGCTAAAGCGCGAGCCGTTCTCCTCTATTCTTCATACTGGTGTAGTGATACGCCATCGCCCAGCGAACTACTATCTGTCACCGAACACACCGTACGTTCTACGACTGCTTCGTAGTCGACGTCGACAGTCGCTCAGTAGTCGACGTCGACGCTCCCGTCTTCGTCGAGACTGATGACTCCCTCGAACAGGTCACGGAATCGGTCGAGCGTCGCGACTTCGTGGACCTCTTCGGAGAGGTGAAAGATACCGACCGCGTCGTGTGCCTCGAGCAACTCGAGCATCGCCTCTGCTGCTTCGTACACCGCGTCATCGTCCGCGTAGTACGCCATCTCGGTGAGTGAGTCCACGGAGACTCGCCGTTTGCCCGTCGTCTCCTCGAGGAACCGCCCGACCCGGTCGACGACCCCGTCGAGATCGTCCGGCGCAGAGACGTAGTACACGTCGTCTGCAGAACGCCGTGAGTACCCGCGTTCGACCGAGAGCGTATCCAGTATCGTGGCGTTTGTCTCGTCGACGTCGTAGTACTCAAGCTTCTGTTCGACCTCGCGGGCGGTCGTTCGCGTCGAGACGACGAGGAACGCGTCGGTGTCGGTCTTCAAAAAGTCGGTGTCGATCCGGTCTGTCTCACCGATACTCGGGTGGACGAGCAGCAACCCCGTCCCGCCTGGGATCGTCTCTGGCCCGTTCTCGATCGCGAGGGCATAGTCCATACCAACCGGAACTCCCGGACCGACTTAATCGTGCGGGACCGCGACCTCACAGGTCGGCGTCGGACCGCTTTTTACGCCCCCGCCCGACCGTCACAGCACGGATGGAGGGACGCCAGCGCGCACGCGACATCTACCGGCAGGCGCTCCCGGTCGTCCTGCTCAGCCTTATCGCCGGGTTATTCTCGGGGACGCTGCTCGGCACCGAGACGATGCGCGCGAGTATCGAGCGCGTCCCCGGTATTCTGCTCTTGTTGCCGGCATTTCTCGCGACGCGTGGCGGAGTGTATGGCTCTCTCGGGGCCCGTCTCTCGAGCGGTCTCCATCAGGGTGTGATCACACCCCAGCTCACGCTCGACCGCCGGATCACGAACGCTATCGTCGCATCGTTTATTAACGGTATCACGATCTCAGTGTTCATCGCGGTCACGACGTACCTAACGCTGTTCGTCTTGGGTGGTGGCGGAAATTTATTCAAACTCGTCGGCATCATGCTCGTCGCGGGCGGCCTCTCGGCCGTGTTGATGCTCTCGGTGTTGGTCGTAGTCATCTTCGTCGGCTACCGTCACGGGCTCGATCCCGACAACGTCATTGGCCCTGTCGTGACCACACTGGGTGATGTCTTTGGAGTCATCTTCTTGCTCGTCGGTATCCGCGCCGTCGAGGTGATTCTGTGACGTCCCCCTCCGACGGGTCAACACCGGATCCACTACAAGAGCCGTCGTCCGTCGCGCCCGAATGGTCGGTCCGGCACATCGTCTGGACGATGATTCCCCTCTTGGCTGCGCTCTCTGTGCTCCAACTCGTCTCTGGGAGCGTCCTCGAAGGGTACGAGGCGACGTTGCTTCGGTACCCGGCACTTCTCGTGTTGGTACCGGTCCAGATTGGGACCGCCGGTAACCTCGCGTCGATCATGTGCTCGCGGCTTACCACCCAGCTCTACTTAGGGACCTACGAGCCGACGTTGTCGAATCCCGGTGTCAGAGCGAACGTAGTGGCTGTATTCGCCTTAGCAGCGACGGTCTTCTCGCTCGTTGGCGTCGCCGCCTGGGCGCTTGGTCTCGCGCTCGGTGGTGGACTCGGGCTCGGACGCGTGCTCGTTATCTCGCTCGGCTCCGGGATGCTTCTTGCCGTGCTGGTCGTGACGACGAGCGTCGTCGCCGTCGAAGCGTCGTACCGGGTCGGGCTCAACCCCGACGATACCACGATTCCGATCGTCACGAACGTGTGTGACGTCGTTGGCGTGGTGATCTTGTTCGGTGTCGTCACGCTCGTCCTGTGATATACCGAGCGCAACTACCGATCCCCCTAGGCCGCCGGCCGCTACACCACGAGTCACAATCACGAGTCAAAACAAACTATCAGCCGTCGCAGCGCCAACCACGCTGAACACGGCGCTCACCGAGACAGCCTTCGCCGTCGTCGCCCACCCGACCCCGCCAAGGAACGTGCTTGGAGCGTCGAACAGCACGGCGAGCGCAAGCGTCGACCCGAACGCCACCGCCAGGAGCGACAGAAACCGGACGGGAACCCCAGCGACGTCGCGCTCAAGCTCCGGGTCGCGACCGGTGTCCGCCTGGTACAACGCGCCGTAGCCGACGAGGGCCACGACGAGAACCGTGAGCAGTCCCTGAATCACGTTCATCCCGCGCGCGAGCAGCCACACCTCTTCGGTGACGACGAACGGTCCGGCCAACAGAGAGCCCCCGACGACCTGTTGTGCGGAATCCGCGAACCGGAATCGTCGCCGTCTGGCTCGCCTCGACAGTCGTCGGCGCGAGTCGTCCATACGTCGGACACCTCACAGGTACGCAAAAAGTCGTCGCCGTCACCGGAATTGCGGTCGTCTCCGTCGCCCGTCGATCCGGTTTTTACCCCACCGACCGTTCTTTGCTCATGAGCGTCAGAGCGGAATTCGACGAGTGGGCAACGACCGGCAGAGACCGCGGAATGGAGCAACGACACTGGCACACCGCAAAACACGCGCTCGCTCGGATGCCGGTCGAGACGGGCCAGACCGTCCTCGACCTCGGTACCGGCTCCGGTTACGCACTCCGGGCACTTCGCGAGCGTGACATCGGCCGCGGGTACGGTCTTGACGGTGCCCCAGAAATGGTCCGTAATGCGCGACGGTACACCGATGACGACGCCATTGGCTTCCTTCGAGGGGACTTCGACACGCTCCCCTTTGGCGACAACACCATCGACCACGTGTTTTCGATGGAAGCGTTCTACTACGCACAGAACCCCCACTCGACGCTCGAGGAGATTCACCGCGTACTTCGCCCCGGTGGGACGTTCTACTGTGCGGTGAACTACTTCATCGAAAGTGAGTCGACCCACGAGTGGCAGTCGCAAATCTCCGTGCCAATGACGCTGTGGAGCCGAACCGAATACCGTGCGGCGTTTCGGGAGGCCGGTTTGGCCGTTGCTGAACAGGATGCGATCCCTGACCGTGAAGTCGAAATACCCCCGGAATCGGCGTTTCCAACCGACGACTGGGAGCGTCGTGCAGACATGGTCGACCGGTACCGGACGTGGGGGACGCTGTTGACAGTTGGCGTCGCCCCCTAACAACCGGCACTGCGCCCTACTGGCCGAAGATACAGCCGAGTAGCGACGACAGCTGTGAACCGCCTCGGGGTCAAGTGGTTCGAGACGCGAAGCGTCTCGTCATCACTGAAATCGGAGATTTCCGTACGACCCCGAGGCACTCGCCTTGCTCATCTGTAGACGGCCCAGCCCGTCATAACCGAGCCCGTTAAGAGGGAACCGTGGAAAAGCTGATCCGATAATGCCCAGCGGAGAGTACGACCCCGACACCGCCGAGCCCCACTGGCAGCGGCGATGGGTCGACGAGGAGACGTACGCGTATCCCGACGACGGAGTCGACCCGAACACTGCGTTCTCCATCGACACCCCTCCGCCGACGGTCTCCGGGAGCTTACACTGGGGTCACGTGTACGGGTCGATCCTCCAGGACATCGTGGCTCGGTTCCACCGAATGTACGACAGCGAGGTGTTCTATCCGTTCGGCTACGACGACAACGGGATCGCCTCCGAGCGGCTCACCGAGCGCGAACTCGACGTCCGGCATCAAGACTTCGACCGCGGTGCGTTCCAAGAGAAGTGCCGGAGCGTGTGTGCGGAGTACGAGGCAGACTTCACCGAGAAAATGCAGGGTGTTGGCCTCTCTATCGACTGGAATAACACCTACCGGACGATCTCACCCACGGTCCAGCGCGTCTCTCAGCTCTCGTTTATCGACCTCTACGAGAAGGGCCGCGAGTACCGCCAGGAAGCGCCAGCCATCTGGTGTCCCGAGTGTCAGACTGCCATCTCACAGGTCGAAACCGAAGACGACGAGCGAGGCTCACACTTTCACGACATCGAGTTCGGTGTCGTCGATAACGGGACGGCTACCCCGGCAGCGGATGCGGCCGCCGCAGACGACGCGAGCGATTCAGCCGCCGCACCCGTTCCGGATGCGTTCACGATCTCGACGACCCGCCCCGAGCTGCTCCCTGCGTGTGTCGCCGTCTTCGTTCACCCGGATGATGAGGCGAACCAGCCGCTTGTCGGCCAGACGGCTGCAGTGCCCTTGTTCGGTCACGAGGTGCCGATCCTCGCCGATGACCGCGTCGACATGGAGACCGGGTCCGGCGTCGTGATGTGTTGTACCTTCGGTGACCAGACCGATATCGAGTGGTACCAGGCACACGAGCTTGACCTCCGTGTCGCTATCGATGAGTCCGGCCACCTGACCGACGTCGCAGAGACGTACGAAGGGCTCCACGCGGACGAGGCGCGTGAGGCGATCGTCGACGACCTCGACGACGCGGGCGCCCTGTTGGACCGCTGGGAGATCACCCATACGGTGAACGTCCACGAGCGCTGTAACACGAGCGTCGAGTTCCTCGTGACCGAACAATGGTACATCGAGGTGCTCGACAAACGCGAGGAGTACCTCCAGGCCGGTCGCGAGATGACGTGGTTCCCAGAGAAGATGTTCACCCGCTACGAACACTGGATCGACGGCCTCCAGTGGGACTGGCTCATCTCGCGACAGCGCTCATCGGGCATCCCGTTCCCGGTGTGGTACTGTGCATCGTGTGACCACGAAGTCCTCGCGGCAAAAGCTGACCTTCCGGTTGACCCGCTCGCCGACGGCCCTCCGATCGACACCTGTCCTGAGTGTGGACACGACGCGTTCGTTCCCGAAGACGACGTCCTCGACACCTGGGCGACCTCGTCGCTCACCCCGCTTATCAACGCCGGATGGGACTGGGACGCCGATGCCAGCGAGTTCACCATGGCGCGTCCGGAGATCTATCCGATGGACGTCCGCCCGCAGGGTCACGACATCATCTCCTTCTGGTTGTTCCACACCGTCATCAAGTGTTATGAACACACCGGCGAGGTGCCGTTCGAGTCGACGATGATCAACGGAATGGTCCTCGATGAGAACCGCGAGAAGATGTCAAAGTCGAAAGGTAACGTCGTCGACCCCGATGCCGTCTTATCGGAGTACCCCGTAGACGCTGCCCGGTACTGGGCGGCCGGCTCGGCGATTGGCGACGACCTTCCATATCAAGAGAAAGGACTACGCGCAGGTGAAAAGCTCATCCGTAAGCTGTGGAACGCCTCGAAACTCGTCGAGTCACTCGCGCCCGACCCGTACCCGACACGACCCGCAGACGGACTCCGCGAGCTCGACCGCTGGCTACTGGCCGAACTCGACCGCGAGATCGAGACGCTCACGAACCGACTCCAGAATCGCGAGTTCTCGAAGGCGCGCGACGGGCTTCGAAGCTTCTTCTGGAACACGTTCTGTGACGACTACCTCGAGATCGCCAAGCAACGCGCGGACGACTCCGCGGCATACACCCTCCGGACGGCCCACCGCCGATTCCTGCGGCTGTTCGCGCCGATCCTCGCACACGTCACCGAGTCGATCTGGCAGGAGACCTACGCGGCCGATGCCGCGGCCGAGGCCACGGTCGATGCCACCAATGCCGACGCCACCACTGTTGCCGACGACTTTGACCCGGCTGTCGTTCCCTCGAGCGACCCAGACGGCTCTGTTCATCTCGCGTCGTGGCCCGACCCGCTCGGTGTCGATGCTGACGCCGAGGGCGGACATGCTGCGATGGCTGTCGTCGGCGCGCTTCGACGGTACAAAAGCGAGCGTCAACTCCCGCTTACCGCGCCCATCGATGCGGTCGAGGTGTACGCCGATGTCCGCGACTTCGAAGCCGACATCACTGGCGTGATGCACGTCACAGACCTCACGGTCCATCCGGATGCCGAACCCCCAGTCGAGACAGTGACCACGGGGGTCGACCTCGCGTACGCTACCGTTGGACCCACCTATGGCGACAAGGTTGGTGACATCGAGGCAGGGATCGCGGACGGCGCGTACGAGGTTGTCGACGACGAGCTCCACGTTGCTGGCGAAACGCTTGCGCCGGAGGCGTTCTCACTCGAAGTTGACAGACGGTACACCGGCGAGGGTGAGCTGCTTGAGGCGGACGGGGTGGCGGTCATCGTCCGGAGTGAACCAAACGACTGATCCCGTCACTCGAGGTCAGCGCCGACCGCGTCTGTGACGGTCTCGAAGCCGTCTCGATCGAGCAGTTCGAGCAGCCCGCGGTTGATATCTCGGGCAACTCCCGGCCCCTCGTACACCAGTGCGGTGTACAGCTGGACGACCGAGGCGCCGGCGCGAATCTTCTCATAGGCACCTTCGGCGTCGGCGATGCCGCCGACACCGACGACTGGGACGTCCGTGCGCTCGGCGACAAACCGGATCAGCTCGGTCGCGGCCGTCTCGATTGGCGCTCCAGAGAGACCGCCCCGCTCCGCCCGACTATGGCTATGGAGGTCATCGGGGCGGGAGACCGTTGTGTTCGTCGCGATCACCCCATCGAGGTCGAGGTCGTCGACGACTCGGAGCGCTTCTGTGACCGCCGGGCGCGGCAGGTCCGGTGAGAGCTTCACGAGCAGGGGTGACGCCCCAGCCGACACGAGCGCGCCGAGAATTGACTCGAGCGCCTCGCGGTTCTGTAACTCGCGGAGCCCCGGGGTGTTCGGGCTCGAGACGTTCACGACGAAGTAGTCGCCCCCATCGGCCACGCGCTCGTATGTGTAACAGTAGTCGTCTGCCGCCTCTGTCAGCGGGGTCGACTTCGACTTCCCGATGTTCACACCGACCGGCACGTCGGGCAGCGGCTCGCGGTCGAGTCGACGCCCGACAGTATCGGCGCCCTCATTGTTGAACCCCATGCGGTTGATCAGCGCGTCGTCTTCTTTGAGTCGGAAGAGGCGAGGCTGTGGGTTGCCTGGCTGTCCCTCTGCGGTTACGCCGCCGATCTCGACATGTCCGAAGCCCAGTGCGGCGAGCGCTCGAGGGACTCGCGCGTTCTTGTCGAATCCGGCGGCGACGCCGATTGGGTTGTCGAACGTACATTCGAACGCCTCCGTCTGGAGCCGCTCGTCGTGGACGCGGTACCGGCGACGCAGTCCCGCAGTGACCGGCGTTCCCTGCACGCCGCGCAGGAGCCGCTGTGTCACGTCGTGTGCCGTTTCTGGAGGGAGTGTGAAAAGCGCCGGCTTCAGGCGGTCGTACAGACCCATCTATGTGACGTCGTCGTCGACAGGTATCAATCCGCCGACCGACGGCCGGCATAGGAAGGTGCCCTCCGTGCCTTCGGCGTTGATGACGCTCAGAAGTCGTGCTCGAGCTGATCGGGGTCCGCGTCCGCCCGCTGGATGATTATCTTCCCATCTCGGACCCGGACGAACACTTCGTCGCCGATATCCATGCCGGCGACGGCGAGCTCGTCTTCGTGGAGATTCACGTGGACGTTGTGATACTCCCCATCGTCGTCTTTGGCCCCACTCGGGCTGAGCTTCTTTTTACGGACCATCGCGGCTGTATGGCTCGCACTTCGCCAGAAGAGACATATAAGTGTTGGTTGGGCGTCGTCAGGTGGCGATCACACTGAGCTCTCGTAGAACAGAAATGTCACTGCGACCGCCGCAAAGAGGTCGGGTAAGAAAGTGAACGGGCCGAGTCCGCTCCCTCGATAACCGAGTGTCAATGCGACCAACGGACTTGACGTGAGCGCGTACAACAACAGTGCCGCGGTGAACGCGAGGAGGCTGAGCGTGAATCGGTTCGGAAGTTCCCGATAGAGCCGCGCGTACGTCCCGGCGAGCACCGCGAGCAGGACGACAGTGTACGTCGAGACGAACAGCTTCACGGTGACGAGTTGCTCGAGCGGATGCCCGTTCACGACTCCGGGCCCTGGGCCCATTCGCGGCCGCATCGACACCGTTGACACGAGTACGCGCGGTGCGACGGCTGTCACCACCGCAGCCACCACCACTGCGGCTCCGACGACCGTCGCGGTTCGACGTATCGGCGTCGACGCCGGTGTCTCACTCACGCTGTCTCACCTGCTGGCACGACGTCCGCGAGGTCGGCTTTTCGTGCCACCTCATCGAGAACGTCGCGGTTTGCTTCCATCCGGTCTGTCAGAAAAAACGTTTTTCCGTAGTTGTCTCCCATCGTCATGAGTACATTGTTCTCGACGAGGATCTCGAGGTGGTGCTGTGTCGTCTTGTAGTCGAGGTCGAGCGCGTTCGACAGCTGGTTGGTGTTCATCGGCGTCTCGTCGAGTGTCCGGATGATTCGGAGTCGGTTTCGGCCGCCGCGTGACCCGCCAATGAGCCACCACAGCACGCGTCGCATCTATTTGTGTCGTCGATACGGGTGGTGATAAAACAGTGGCGTCACCACCATCGCGTGGGCGCGTGTCGTCGATCGACCGATGAGACCGGTCACGCACCCGGACCGTGCGGGCCGCTTCCGTCACCGCTCCCGTCACGGAGTGGACCGGTTCCGTCGCCACTTCCACCTGCGTCTCCGTGTGGGCCGTGGCCGTGGCCGTGGCCGTGTGGACCGTTACCGCTGCCGCGCTCTGCTCGCTGCGCACCTATCTCGGCTGGGCGGTCGACACCAAACTCGGCCAACCTGTCGTGGACCGCGGTCTGAATCGCTTCGTGTGAGGCATTTTCGGCCTCGAGGTCTGCGACGAGCGTCTCAAGTTCGGCTGTCTGGTCGTCCGTCAGGGGGAACCGCTCTCCGAGGGCCGTCGCGTTCGGCACCCCATCATCGCAGATGGGACCGACCGTATCGTCATCTGTAAGGAGCGTGTCCCCGGCCTGGGCTGTGCCGCTCTCGGCTGGGGGCTGTGCACCGAGAACCCCTCCCGCCATGACCGCCCCTCCGATAACGAGGGTGGCGACGAGAGCGATCCCGACTGTGGTTCGAGTGGGCATGGGTTGTACCTCCAGTTGATCCGTCGTCTGGCAGCCAAAAGACTATTTTCCGAACTCGATAGGGGGTTCGCCCAGAGTTAGGCCAAAATTCGTCCCACCTCTCTCCGTATGTTCCTTCCGGTAGTGCACACCCGCATATGCCGGTACGACCGACACGTTGTCACCGCTAGCATCGCGGCTGTCCGCCGGATGCCGTTTCATTTTGCCGATATATTTATTACAGGCTGTGTGCTGGGTTGACACGGAGGCAAAACCATGGTACGTGAAGACGGTAAGCGGAATTTTGCGCTTCGGGAGGCAGACGGCTCCGAGCCGAGTGAGTTCTCGGGAAGTATGCCGAGACAGGCGGCACTCAAGGCGGCCCGAACGCTTGAACCGGCACCCTCCGAGGCGGAGGCGCAACGAGAGACGATACGACTCCGCGAGAAGGGGACACAGAAAGTCCACGAGTACGAGGGGTGGGCGTGGAAAGAGAGCGCGCCCGAGGTTGACGAACAAGCGGGTGACTTCTGGCTTAACGACCTCGAGGAGATCACGAAAGCCAACGTCTCGAAACAGGGTATCGAGTACCTCGACGAGGAGTGAGGCCGCCGAACCGCTCACACAGCTGACTTCTTTGTGGAGCGCTGTCCGAACCACTACCGACGCCCTTCAGCCGTGGTTTTAATGACTCCGGGAACTGCCCCCTGACAGCTTTCCGAATTTGGTAGCTTGGATCGGGCCGTCAACTCGTCTTCTCATTTACTCATGTTGTCCCTTCGCGTGGTACTAAGTTCCCATGAAACCGCGTGACGTAGCGGCCACGCTTCGACGGGGTTAAATGTACCCCGGGCATTCGAATGAATGTGACAAGCCCCACGCGGGGCAACACCGGCCACTCACCCATACCA
>NZ_JBSPSR010000015.1:0-31596 GCF_059623105.1 Halorubrum orientale
ACACTTTGAGTGCCAGAAGTGTGGGTACGAAGTAAACGCAGACTACAACGCCGCGAAGAATATCGGGGTCCGGTACGCTCGAAAGCGGACACACAGACTCCGTTCCTCGCCCAAGTCGGAGAGCGGAGACGCACAAGTAGACGTGCGTATAAATGGTGGGGCGCTGAACAGTGAGGGTCACCAGCCTATTGCTGGCGACTGATTACCGGGAGTCCACATCAAAGCCCAACCCTCAACGAGCGAACCCCGTATGGGGTGAGCGAAGTAGGGTAGGGTAGTTTACTTGTCGTTATCGACCGCGAGCGAGACGCCGTCGCTGTCGACGGTTGCGCCTGCCGCACAGACGGGATGCTCGAAGTCGGCTCCAAGCACTTCGCTCGCGGCGGCCGCTGCGTCGCTCGCGGCTAGGTCGTACCGCGCTGGAGTGTCAGTCTCGTACGTCGCGACCATGGTCGGATCCTCGACCGTTTCGACGAGCAGCGCGTCGTGTCTGACGGTCCCGATCGTCGCGGTTTCGGCGCCGACGACACCGGCCACGCGCGGGGTGTCATAGTCGTCCTTCTCGAAGTCGAGCGCCAGTAGTGGGCTCGCGAGCGCGTCTCGAGCCGGGTATCCCCGCTCGAGCTTCTCTGCGATCGGATCCACGTGTGAGCCGTTACCGAGGACTGCGAGCTGCTCGCCAGTCGGCGCTGAGACGGCGCGAGCACAGTTGTACGAGACGTACGGATTGTCGGTGGCCGGTGCGTCTGGCGTCGGCTCGACAGTCAGGGTTCCGTCGCGCTTGGTGACCCGTCGGTTCGGAAATGACCGTGAAGAGACTCGATACGCGCCAATTCCCGGCCCGACGACGACAAACCGTCCGATGTACATACACGTTGGTGGACAACGTACCGGCTAAAACACGTCGATCGATCCATGGGTGGGCTAACCTTCGTCGTTGAGCTCGGGTCGGCCTTCGTGCTGACGTCACCGACGAGGCATCACGATGTGTGTCACTTAGTTACATGGAGCGGGGCGACGCGCAACGCTTACAAACTCGGGTGCTGTACCAATGATGCACATAGTCCATTGGGGTAGTGGCCAATCCTGAAGCCTTCTGGGGGCTTCGACCCTGGTTCGAATCCAGGATGGACTACTTCCGTTCTCTCGTGGTCGTTTTGTGACCCCCATCGTGATCCATCACGAGTCATCCTGTGATCTTTCGTGTGGAGGGAGTGTCCGGCTGCAGTCTAGCGGTTTCCATCTGAAACAAGGGGGTATCGATGATCACTTTTCGACGTCGAGTAACGCCACCCGCTCACGGACGAGCGCCGAGAGATCTCCCGCGACCGCTTTGAGCTCCCTATCGGTGATCTCGTAGTACGACCGCACGGCTGCCTCATCGCAGGTCCCGAGCACCTGCGCCGGCTCACACAGCTGTTCGACTGCCTCCACGGCTGCCTCGAGGGACGCGCTTGGTTGGGCCGCGCCAGGCACGTCTCCAAAGTCGGCGACGACGAATCCCACTCGCTTTTCGCCCGCCTCAACGCCGAGTGCGAGCGCCTGGTCGATCTGCCGCCGGCCGGCCGCGTACAACAGCACTTCTACTGCCGGGTCGCGTGCGACCGCCTCACCGCGTGCAACCGCCCGAGCGGCCAGTCGCGTCGCGAGCCGGAGATGGTCGCCATCGACGATCCGGTCGGCGTCGACCGCCTGTACGACCGCGCCGGTCTCCGCACCAATCGCTTTGATATCGCTAAGGAACGCGTCGAGGTCCTCAATACCGACCCGCCCCTCGACGAGACGCGTCTCTGGGGTGACCCACCCGTTCGGGGTGTCGGCCGCCGGGTCGTCTCGGGTCATCGGAAATCACCCAAACTGGCCTGTCCGTCGCCGTCTCCGTCGCTGCTCCCAGCGGTCGCTGCTGCGGCCGCGGTGTGGTCGGCGTCAACGTCGTCCATCGACGGGTCTTCTCGCCCGGCGTGCTCAAGCACCCGTTCTGCGGTTCGCTCACGGCCACGAAGCGCGCCGAGCACGACACTCTTGTCGGCTTCACGGAGGTCGGCGCGCGTCTCGATTCCAGCCTCAAAGAGCCGCCTGGCGCGCTTTCGTCCGACAGTCCGGACGCCGGCGAGATCCAGCAGCTGTTCACGCACGCCGTACTCGACCCGCTTGCGGGCGCGTCGTACCGCGAGCACGGCATCGCCGTCGATCGCGTCGACATCGGCAGCGAGCGTCTCGGCGGCGCGCAACAGCCACTCTGCGGTCTCGACTTTCCCGCGGATGTCGCCTGGCCCGACCCCGTACCGCTCGGCGATCCGGTCTTCGTCAACCTCTTCGGTCCAATCTTCGAGCAGCCGCCCCGTCTTGAGCGCCGCGAGCCAGTCTTCGAACCGGACGTCCTCGTACTCCGATGGCGTCGACCCGATCAGCTCGTCTTCGCGCTCGTAACACACCTCGGTGTACCGCTCGCGATCACCCGACTTGAGATAGAGCTCGTAGGTGTCCGGCGTTCGGCTCACGAGATGGTACAGCCCGAGCGCCGAGAGGTCGACGGTGGGTGGAATCCCATCGATCGGCGTCTTTTCGTCGCTTGTCTCGCCATGGTCACCCGCGTTGTCCTCGCCGCTTGCCTCGTCGACCCGGCTGTACGTTCCGAAGTCGGGCATCCCGTCTTCTGCCGACGTGCTGGATCGTTCGTATGCACTTGGCTCGTCGCTGTCGTCGATTGCACAGGCCTCGCGGAGCCCGTCGAGGAGCGTCGCGGCGCTCATCGGATCCAAGTAGAGTCGAGAGACGGTGTGACCGATTCCCGTCGCGGCGAGCGTCTCGGTCCCGTTTGAGCGGTCGCGTTCAAGAAAGCCGTTTGCCTCGAGGTACTCGAGTACGGCGTCGGTCACCGCGGTAAGCCGTCGTTCGTCGTCGGTTTGGGTGGCATAGAGGGTGTTATCGAGGAAATCGAGGAGTCCTCGTCGCGTGGAGGCGAACCCGGAGGCAACGGTCGCGAGCACGTGTGTCCGGAGTGCGGGCTCGGCGGCGAGCTTCGATCGCACTGGCTCCGGCTCTGCCCAGACGTAACGCTCGAACAGCTCCTGTTTCGTGTCGGCGTCGTTCGCGAGTAACACCGCCTCGCCGTACGGATCGAGTCCCGGTCGACCGGCGCGCCCACACATCTGGTGGACCTCGAGCACGTCGAGCGGCTTCATCCCGCCAAACTCGCCGTCGTACCGCCGCCAGTCGCGAACCACTACCCGCCGTGCCGGGGTGTTGACGCCGGCAGCGAGCGTTGGCGTCGCCGAGACGGCTTTGATCAATCGGTCTCGAAACGCGTCCTCAATCGCTGCCCGGTTCGACGCCGCGAGCCCAGCGTGGTGGAACGCAGCCCCTCGCTCGACGACGTCGGCGAGGTCGCTTGCGGTGTCGGCGTCGGAGGCTTCTCGGACCGTCTCAGCCAACTCACGGAGTCGGTCGCGCTCGTCGGCCGTCAGTCGCTCACGAGTTACGTCAGCCAGCGTCCGGGCGGCTGACTCGGCGTTTCGTCGGGAGTTGACGAACACGAGCGAGGAGCCGCCACGGCCGTCTGCTTCGGTGTCGAGCGCGTCCGCGACGAGTCGAGCGGTAGTATCCTCGCCGCGGTCGACACGCACCTCGCGTTTGCTCCCGTCGTCGAAGTCAATCGCGTTACCGTAGTGGACGCCCGTGTGGAGCGCTATTGGGCGCCACTCTGACTCGACGAGCGCCGCGTCGAGCCAGTCAGCGATAGTCGCTGCGTTGCCGACCGTCGCCGATAGTGCAACCGTCTGAAGGTTCGGATTCACGCGACGGAGCTTCGCGAGGGTAACCTCAAGCGTCGGTCCTCGATTCCCGTCGTCGACGAGGTGGACCTCGTCGCTCACCACACAGGACAGATCGTCGATCCACGGCGCCCCGTTGCGGATCAGCGAATCGACTTTCTCGCTCGTGGCGACGACGATGTCGCGGCTCGCGAGCCACTCGCCGTCGGAGCTGTAGTTTCCTGTCGAAACGCCGACGGTGACGCCGTGGTCCTCCCAGCGTTCGAACTCGGTCTTCTTCTCGCTGGCGAGCGCACGAAGCGGCACGATGTATAGCGCCATGCCGCCGCGTTCGACCGCCGACAGCATCGCGAGCTCGGCGATGAGGGTCTTCCCGGAGGCGGTCGGCACCGCGGCGACGAGACTCTCACCGTTGAGGATGCCGGCCTCGACAGCCGCCGCCTGCGGCGGGTAGAGCGTCTCGACACCCTCGGTTTCGAGCGCCTCGCCGACGCCCGACGGCAGTCCGGAGAGCGCGGTCGGTTCCATTACTACATTGTTCGCCCCCGATCGGATTTAAACCGTTTGAAGGTTCGGAGGTGAGCCACGTGGGACCGATCGCCGGCGACGAGTCTGCTGCACTGCTAGACCGTCTCGTCGCGGTCGTGTTCGGCGGCCATCCGGGTGGCTTCCGTCGCGAACCGCTCAACCAAATCTGTGGGCGTCTCTCCGAGCGCACTTGCGTCGGCGTCCCGCCCAGCAGCGACGCCGTCGCCCATCATCAGCCGCCGCTCGGATACCTCCGTGGTGTGGACGCGTTCGCCGTCTAGGGTCGCGTACGTCAGCCGCACCAGTCCCTTCGAGTCGAACTGTCTGTCGACGAGCCAGACCTCCGTCATCGTCGGTTGGTGGGGCCTCCATCAAATAAAACAGCAGGGGTCCGATGGCTCGCCACGAGATGTGTCACCCGTCACGGCTTTGTATCTCGTGGCTGAACGACGGGTATGTACGTCGAGTTCGACCGCGACACGTGTATTGGCATGTACCAGTGCGTCGCCGAGTGGGACGCTTTCGAAAAGAATCTGAACGACGGGAAAGCCGATCTCGTCGACAGCGAGGAACCGGAGACGGACGTCTTCGTTGTCGACGTCCCTGAAGGCGAGGAGCTCGACGCGGAGTTCGCGGCGCGTGCCTGCCCCGTCGATGCGATCGCGCTGTACGATGACGACGGCGAGCAGGTAGTATAACCGAGCGCCCGAGCAGAGAACCGCCGCTAGAGACGCTCGGCGAGGTCCTCGGCGAAGTACGTCACGATGAGGTCGGCGCCCGCCCGTTTCAGGGAGAGCAACGACTCGTGAGCGGTCGCCTCAAGATCAAGCCACCCCTTCTCTGCGGCCGCGTGAAGCATCGCGTACTCGCCGGAGACGTTGTACGCGGCGACGGGCCGGTCGAACTCCCGCCGCACGTCGGCGAGCACGTCGAGGTACGGTAAGCCTGGTTTTACAAGCAGTACGTCGGCTCCCTCCTCGACGTCGATCCGGGCCTCGCGCAGCGCCTCTCGGCGGTTCGCCGGGTCCATCTGGTAGTGTCGCCGGTCGCCGAACGCCGGCGCCCCGTCAGCAGCGTCGCGAAACGGCCCGTAGAAGCTCGACTCGTACTTAACCGCGTAGCTCAGTATCCCGACATCTCGGTGACCTGCCTCGTCGAGCGCCTCGCGGATCGCAGCGACCTGCCCGTCCGCCATCGCCGAGGGAGCAACCATCGATGCACCCGCTGCGGCCTGTGAGACGGCCGTCTCCGCCAGCAGCTTGAGCGTCTCGTCGTTGCGAACAGTGAGTGTTGGGGCTGCCTCAGCGTCTGACTCGAGCACGCCACAGTGGCCGTGATCGGTGTACTCACACAGACAAACGTCGCCAATCACGGTCGCGTTGGTTTCTGCTGTTATTCGTCGGATCGCCCGTTGGACGACGCCGTCGTCGGCGTATGCACGGCTCCCCTCGGGATCCTTCGACGCGGGCACGCCGAACAACATCACCGCTTCGACACCCGTCTCACAGACCGTCTCGACGCGGGCGGCCGCCTCGTTGACCGGCACACGCTCGTGACCAGGCATCGACTCGATGGGGACCCGCTCGTCCGTCGTCGCGTCGACGAAAACGGGCGCAACGAGGTCGGACGCCGACAGCGACGACTCGCTGACGAGCGGACGGAACGCGTCGGTTCGAAGCCGCCGTGGCCGGTCGGTCGGAAACATAAACACGATTCGACCCCAACGAACTTTTACCATTCGTTCGGCTCACGCGGTCGTCTGTGGCCCCCGTGCCCGGAGAAACCGCCGTCGTATCGCCGCTGGCTACTCGCGCGACTCGACGTTGAGTCGGTCGCGCAGCGCCGCCAACCCATCGTCGTCGGCCAGCGCGTCCACCTGTTCGCGGAAGTGCTCATCACAGAGGCCGACGACGACCCCGTCGTGTTCGGTCTCGTAGGCCGCCTCGCGGTCGCAGTAGTGACACTGCATACGGTTGTTTGGGTCGCTCCGAGCAATAACCCTGTTCCTCGCGACGCAATTCACCGGACGTTGGGGCGGTGACCTCCTGCTCACTCACCCGACGTCACTGAGGCTTGGGGAGTCGCTCGCGGATCGGCTTGAAGTTGGATTCGGTCACCCCCGCGGCGCCGAGGGTCCGTCCGTGGGCGTCGCTTCCGCCGGTCGCCAACAGTGGAGCCGACTCTACGACCTGGTCGATCCGATTGGTGTCGACCGATCGACCGTACGGATACCAACGCTCGACCGCGTCGAGGTCGCGTGCGACCGCCAGTGCCGCGTCGACGTCGTCGTACCGGAACGGGTGTGCGAGTCCGACGAACGCACACGCCTCCTGGAGCAACTCGACACCCGTCTCGAGGTCGGTTACTGACCGCGGGACGTAACACTGGCATCCGTCACCGATCAGGTCGGTAAAGGCCATCTCGTAGTCGTACGGGGCGCTGGAATCGGCTATCGCCCGGGCAATGTGCGGTCGACCGATTCCGGATTCGACTTCGACGTCGAGATCGACATCCAGCCGGTCTTCGACTTGGTCGACGATCGCAGCGCCGCGCTCCCGGCGGTCGGCTTGCAGCCGCACTATTTCGGCGTTGAGCCGTGGGGTGTGCTCGACGGCGTACCCGAGTAGATCAAGCCGTTCTGGCCCCGCGTCAACGCGGAGTTCGATCCCACGGACGAGCCGCACCCCGTCCCTGTTCACGACTGGTGCGTCGATACCGGGATGAATTCGGTCGTGGTCGGTGACTGCCACCCACGCGAGGCCCGCCTCCTGTGCCGCCTCTGGCACTGCCTCAATCGAGAGCGTGCCGTCGGAGATCGTCGTGTGCGTGTGAAGGTCAGCGACGATCGGCTCGTCCGTCGCCGGTGTCGCGTTGGTCGGTGACCGTGCGGTGGGCATCGTTCCCGGCTAGGAGTTCGAGTAGCTAATGTGCTCGGGTGATGGACTGATAGCCAGATCCTGTGCCCGCAGTCCGTGATTTGATCTGACACGCACCGTGTGGTAATATGGCATATTACGACATCCCCTTAGACTAAGGTTCTACATGAACAATCATTAAGTACATCCGGCACATCACAGCAGTTGATGCGTTTGAATGGCGTCGACGATCGGATCGAGCGGCACCAGTTCCCGACAACCTCCGAAGAACTCATCGCGGCACACGGCAACGCGACCGTAGAACTCGCCGACGGTTCCGAGCGGATCGGGGACGTGCTTGAGCGGTTCGGCGATCAGACGTTCGACGCACCCGAGGAGGTCTTCGATACGCTCCGTGCCGGTGTCTGTCACCGAGACGTCGGCCGGCGGTTCTACTCGGACCGCGACCCGACCACCGGCCAAGAGGGCCCCGACCCGGTCTCGTTCTGAGACGGGCCCGGCCGTTCTGACAGACCTCGCACCGAGACGCAACCAAATTTGCGGAGAGTCACAGAGAACGCCTTGCGCGCCTGCAGCGTCCCGCTCAGACCCACTCGAGAGCGTCATCAAACGCGAGCGGCACCGACCCCTTCTGATACGCTTCGATCCGTCCGCTCGGCCGCGCCCGAAGCACGATGGCTGGCCGATGTCCGACGTCCGGCTTCGCGGCCTTAACCGCCGCCCAGTCGTCTGCCGGGAACGACGAACAGTCGACGAGCAGGGTCGCTCCGCCGCCATGTGCTGAGAGCTGCCCGCTCGTCTTCGTCTCGACCGTGTCGCGAACGGCAGCGACGGGGCCGCTTGCCGACCGCGTTGACACTGGCTGTGGTCGTGTCACCTCGGCGAGCCAGGCCTCGCCGGTCACGGGGTCGGCTGCTCGATAGTCGAGCGAGTGTCCGGTGGTCACCGCGGCCTCGGGGGTGATCGCGTACTCCGCGTCCGTGAGCAACTTCGCCGCGGTGAACTCCCCGATCGTCGCGCTCATCCGGACGAGGTCCATCGACGTCGACGTGCCGAGCTTTCCGGCCATCGTCTCGCGATACCCATCGAGGATGCCCGGGTGTAACACCCGCTCGACGTAGCCTGTTCCCTCTTTGCGGGTCGCGTCCGGAAAGCCGGCTGCGTGGTCTCGAAAGAACGCCCGGGTCGTCGCCGCACCGTCTTTCGAACAGAACACCGGAAGGAAGAACCACGAGACGTGCGGGTAATCGGCGAGCCATGGGTCGTCGTCGTGAAGCCCGGCCAATAGCTCCCGCTGTGCCCATCTCGAAACTGGGTATGGAACCGCATCGAAGCCGTACTTGTCTGTCCGCCAAAGCGCGCTCGGCGTCTCCGTATTCCCGAGCCAGTAGCCAACGGGTCCGCCGCCCGCACCGTCCGGCGGCCGGGGATCCTCGTCGCTCCAACAGAACAGCGCCCATGAGCCGTCATCCATGTCGAACCGGCGGGCCCCGAAGCCGGGCGGGGACGCGTACCACGGGTCGCCGGCGGCAGCACCGAGGTTCTGATCAAGCGGCCGCTCGATCTGCGTCCGTACCCGGTTCTTGTCCCACCGGCCGGGCGAACGCCTGAATCGCAGCGGTTGTGCCACACAGGCTGTACCCGCTAGCTGGGTTAATCGCTTCCGGTGGGCCGATTTGTGGACAGGCGTCGACCCCGCCGTCTCCGCCAACGTGTAGCGTTCAGACGCCGATAAGTATATGTGTGACTCTGTCTAAGTGAGTGTGTACCATGTCAATGGGTGCCTATGATGAAGCAGAACACGAGCGTCGTGAACAGAAGACTGGCGTTGTCGACGCCGACTTTGACGCCGAGCGGCCGGAGTACTCTGGGTCGCTCACGTACGATTCGGGCGACTCCGCGGAGGCACTCCTCGACAAATTTCAAGAAATGCAGGGCCAGTAGCGGAGCGTAACCTGGCCGGCACCCATGCGCTAGGGGCGCGTCAACAGTATCGCTGTTGAGCACACGACCGCGACCGCGAGTACATGCCCGACGACCGCACCAAGCAGAATCGGCTCGTTGAGCAAGAACGGCACTAACGCGAGTTGTAACACCGAAAATCCGATGTTTTCCGCGTCGAGTCGCCGTGCGCTTTTGGCCTCGTCAGTTGGAAGCGTGAGGTGGACGGCCCGCCAGAGTGCGACGACCGCGCTCCACCATGACGTGCCGATCCGATAGGTGAGATCCCAGAGAATGAGCAGCGTCAGGTACACCACCGGGACCGGTGGGTTGGCGCCGAACAGCTGTGTCAACAACGTCCCTTCTACGGCGATCAGGTACGTCAAGAGTGCGATAAATGCGAGCACGCCCAACACGATCTCAATACTCGTTCCGAACAGGAGCCGCTTGTGTGACGGCGGGGTCGATAACAACCGGTTTTTCGCGCCGAGTCGGTGCATCTCGACGCTGCCGACCGCCGCAACGGCCACCGCAGCGGTTCCAGCGAGCACTGCGTCCCATAGGCCATAGTACCAGCCGAGCACGAGTACGCCGACCTCAAAGAGGACGAACTGGATCGCAACCGCAAGCGACCGCGGAACGCTCAACCCAGGTATCCCGCCGACGAGACTCTCGTACACCCAGGTCTCGCCGTAGCTCCGACTCACGCCGACCGCCCCTCGGTCGACGCACCCTCGGACACAGCCGTCTCGTCCGTCTGTTCCCCATCGCCTGCAACATCCGCGGGCACACTCTCGCCGTTCGCGTTTGCCTCGTCGATGGCCCTGGCGACCGCGAGATCGAACGACGTCTCGTCTACAGGGACGAGGTCGCGAATTCGGTCGTCTTCAACGATAACGGTGTTTCGAAGTCCCTCAACCAGCGACCGCGCGAGGTACGGGTCAACGTCGGTGACGAGCCGCAGCCATCGTGCCGAGAGTCCGGGGCTCAACACCGGCACACGGATGATACGAAGCCTATGACCGAACTGCTGGCGAGTCCGTCGGAGTATCTCGGCGTAGGTGAACACCTCCGGCCCACCGACCTCGTAGGTTTCACCGGCCGTCTCGGGTACTTCGAGCACCCCAGCGAGGTACGCCACCACATCGTTGATCGCGATGGGCTGACACAGCGTGTCGACCCACTTCGGTGTCACCATCACCGGCAGCCGACTTGCGAGCCCGCGGATCACCCCGAAGCTCGCACTACCCTCGCCGATGACGATCGCAGCGCGCAGTGTCGTGAGTGCGTACGACCCCTCCCCGAGTAGCCGCTCGACCTCGCGGCGCGAGCGGAGGTGCTCTGAGAGCTCCTCGCGGTCCTCACCGAGCCCACCGAGGTACACGACACGCCCAAGCCCCGCATCAGACGCAGCTGTGGCAAAATTACGTGCGCAGTTCCTGTCGCGCTCCTCGTAGCCGGGGCCGCCCTCTATCGAGTGAACGAGGTAGTACGCCGCATCGACGACCGAACCGTCGATTCGAAACGCCGGCGGCAGGGTCTCGGGCTCCAGCAGATCGCCCTCTACAACGTGGACACCCGCCGGCGGTCGATAGCCCTCGGCGTCGCGCACGAGCGCGACGACCTCGTGGCCCCGGTCGAGTAGCTCCGGAACGAGCCGGCTCCCGACGAATCCTGTCGCGCCAGTGACGAGCACACGCATGATCGGTGAGACGGCTGGAAGGAACATAAGCTCCCGCCCGCTGCGCGCCGCCCAGCCCCGGCTGGCCGTCGGCGCGCGACCGGACGGTACAAGCAACCCGGTCTCGTGAGTCCGGTATGAACGCCGGCGAGTTTGAACCCGTCCGCGGTGTCCCCGACCTCTACGTTCACGACACGGGGATGTTCGACACCGACGAGCACGGGTCCGTGTACGTGTACGACACTGAGCGACCGGCCGTGATCGACACCGGCACCGGCGCGAACCGGGTGGCGCTCTTCGACACGCTCTCTGCGATCGGCATCGGTCCCACAGATCTCGCGTGGATCCTCCCGACGCACGCCCACCTCGATCACGCCGGCGGTGCGGGATACCTCGCCGAGCGGTACCCGAATGCGGCGGTCCGTATTCCCGACCGTGGCGTCCGACACCTCGTCGATCCTGCGGCCCTTGTCGCTGGCACGAAGGCCGCCGTGCGCGATCAGTGGCGCCACTACGCCGACCCGCGTCCCGTCCCGGAGGATCGTATTGCGGGGCTTTCTAACGGCGACCGCGTCGACCTTGGCGACCGCGAGCTGGTCGTCCACGAGGCACCCGGCCACGCACCCCATCACGCAGTGTTTCACGACTCCGACGCGGGTGTCGTCTTCCCCGCCGACGCCGCCGGCATCTACGTCCCCGCGATTGACACCGTCAGACAGACCACACCGCCGCCGCAGTTCGATCTCGACCAGTGTCTCCGCGACATCGAACAGGTTGCTGAGCTGGAGCCCGAGTTGTTGTGTTTCGCCCACTTCGGTCCCCGGGCGTACGACCCGTCGATACTCGGGGCGGCAAAGCGCGCGTACGTCGAGTGGGTCGAAGCCGTTCGCTCGGCGCGGGAGGCGCTCCCCTCGGATGAGGCCGTCATCGAGCACTTTGAGGCCGCAAGCGCCGACCACGACTTCTGGAACCCGGAGCGCAGACGAGCCGACGCGAGTCTCAACACCCGTGGTGTGTTGCAGTTCCTCGACGACAGGGCCACCGAGTCCGAATGAGCGGTACGCACCGAAGACAGCATCCGACGTCACCGCAGGCACGCCACGTGGAAACGCCCTAATCCCCGCGGCGCATAGCGATGCCAACAGATGGGTATCTTCGATACGATCCGGTCGGTCCTCGGAACCAGCGCCGAGACCGATGCAACCCGTGCAGCCGACCCCGAGGACCTCTTCGGGATGTCGACAGCGTACGTGACGATGGAGGCAGACCTCGGCTATGACCACGCCGACGAGGCGGCGCTTTGTTTCTCCGACGTCGACAGCACCCGTTTCGACGACGCCGTTTCCACGGTCGAAGAAATCCTCACAGCAGGTGAACTTGAGACCGGAACTGGCTTTCACAGACACGCCGACGAGTACGGCTACCACTGGTTCGTCTTAGAGGACGATGACCCCGAAGACCTCGTGACCAGTATCCACTTTGCGGCCGACCAGTTCATTGAGGCCGGGTTCGGTTCGCGGCTCCTCGCAGCCGTCTTCGGCTTCGTCGACGCGGACGGCCCCGCGTATTGGGTCTATTCGTTCCGACGGGGGGCGTACTATCCGTTCGCCCCTCGGGGAACGAGCGACCGCGATCAGCGGACCGAGTTCTCACTTCAGTCCGTCCTCGACGGCGAACTCACGGTCGAATCCGACGAGTCGTATTGGTATCCGCTGTGGCCGGATGCCCCTGGACGACACCCTTGGGAGTGACCGATGCGCGAGGACCACTCGCCAGTAGAACGTGCTCCGCACACGGATGATGGCCCGTTCGCGCCGCGTGACGCGCTCGGTAAACGCGTGCTCCGTATCACCGCTGCACAGGCGGCGGTGGTGAGTGCAGCCGCTCACCTGCTTTGGGCGTGGCCGCGGCTCGCGGCACCGGCAGACGCCCGGCCGTACGTGTTCGTCCTCGCAGCCGTCGTCACCGTTCTCATCGCGGCCGCGACGCTCCGGGCCGACGAGTACCGCCGGCTCTACGCGCTCGGTGCCGGTACGCTCCTCGGGCTCCTCGCGGGATACGGCGTGTGGCACGGGGGTACCGCGCTCACCGCGTTTATCATCGAACCGCTCGCGATCGTCGCTGCTGCGGCCGAAATCGTCGGAACGGCCGCGTTCGTCGCTCTCTACCGCTTGGCACCGCCGACCGCAGTCGTCATGGCACGCAAACGTGACGCTGAACTGGAGGGTGAGACACCGACCGACATCGACTAGCCGTTTCGTCTCGATAAACTGTCCGTGAGCGACACCTACCGGACGGTTGCAGCGCACGCAACGACGGCGTTCGAGGTACGTGGTTCTCGGTTCCTTGGTCACGTCGACGCCGCTGACAGCGTTGCCGAGGCGGAGGCGTTCGTCGACGCCGTCGCGACGCAGTTCCCCGACGCGACGCACGTCGTCCCCGCCTATCGTGTGCCAGCGGCCGACACCTCCTCGCAATCGCCGACGTCGACCACGTTTCTCCGGGAGTACGCCGACGACGACGGTGAGCCGAGTGGGTCGGCGGGAAACCCGGCGCTTAACGTCCTCCAACAGCGCGACGTGGAGCGGGTCGTCTGTGCGGTGGTGCGGTACTACGGTGGGACGAACCTCGGTGTCGGCGGCCTCGCGCGGGCGTACGGTCGTGCCGTCGCTGACGCGCTTGAGGCCGCCGAAATCGTCGAAGAACACCCACACCACCACCTTGTCGTGCGAACCGACTACGACGATTCGGGCACGGTTCGCGGTGTCATCGAGTCTGCGGACGTCTCCTTCGAGGCCACGTACGACGCGCGCGTTCAATTCGATCTACGGGTGCCGGTCCCCGCGGTCGACGCGCTCGTCGAACGACTCAACGACGCGACGAGCGGCCGAGTCGAGATCGATTGACATCCTCCTCGCGCCGAAGCGCGAGGCTTTCTCCTCGATTCTCCGCAACTCCACGCTATCATCTCTAACCCACCGCGGTGGCGCGCGCCTCGTGGACCGCGATAGCGTGTCCACGAGCGCGTGCGAGGGATGAGCGAGTCGCCCGTGGGCGACGAGTGAATCGGCTGGGGAGGGTGTGGCGGTCATTGGTGTCCGGGTGTCACGGAGTCGTCGTGGTCACAGCATTACCGTCACAGGCGTATTGGGGGAGGGTGTGGCGGTCATTGGTGTCCGGGTGTCACGGAGTCGTCGTGGTCACAGCATTACCGTCACAGGCGTATTGGGGGAGGGTGTGGCGGAACGTGGTGTCAGTATGTCACGGAGTCGTGGTGGTCACAGCGTTACCGTCACAGGCGCATTGAGGAGGGTGTCGCAGTAATTGGTGCCCAGATGTCACGCAGTCGTGTCGGCCACGCGCTCTCAGCCGACGCACACGAGCGCCCGGCTTCGACGTGGCGCGACCCCTCCGCTGCGTCGTCTCTCACAGGTCCTCGTGGCGAACAGGCGACGCAGACCACCCTCTCCCGCGGCGGTGCGTCGCACTCCCGCCGTGTTCACCGCGGTCGGCTCTCAACGCACAGCGGTGGTGGCCGCGGTATCGTATATAACCGCTCGGTCGGCTCAACTGAACTTCCGCACGGTCATCTCCAACGTGTCGAGGTCTAGAATTGGGGCGTACCCCGCATCAGGCGAGATGTTCACCGAACGCTGGAAGTCGGTCTGCGCCTGCCAGCACCCCGAGTTGACCGCCAACACGCCGTGGTACTTCCCCCACCCGAGCTTGTGTACGTGACCGGTGTGAAAGACGTCCGGCACGGAGTCGATCACGAGGTAGTCACGCGACTCCGGGGCGACCCGCGTGTGCCCGCCGAACTGCGGCGCGACGTGTCGTTTTTTCAGGAGTTGGTACATCGCGCGATGTGGCTCGTCGTAGCTCGCCTTCTGTTCGGGGAGCTCGGCTATCACCTCGTCTAAAGAGACGCCGTGGTACATCAACACCTCGACGCCTTCGACGGAGACGGTCGCCGGGTTCGAGACGATCTGTGCGTCGTGGACGTCCATAATCGACCGGATCTCCTCGTCGAAGCCGGGCTGTGGCTCGGCAAGTCGCACGGCGTCGTGGTTGCCCGGAATCATCACGATCTCGGTGTCTCCCGGCACCTCTTTGAGATACTCTGCGAACAGCTCGTACTGCTCGTAGATGTCGACGACGTCGAGCTCCTCGTCTTGGTTCGGGTACACACCGACGCCCTCGACCATGTCGCCGGCAATGAGGAGGTACTCGACCGGCGCGGCCTCTGGGGTGTGAAGCCAGTCGGTGAAGCGGCTCCACGCGTCGGCCATGAACTCCTGGCTTCCGACGTGGATGTCTGAGATCAGCGCCGCCTGGACGTGTCTGTCGGCTCGACCGCTCGTTCGCGTCCGTGGAACGTCCGGGAAGTGGAGCGCGTCCGCAAAGAGGATCCCGGCGTCGTCGGCGAGCGTCCCTTGAACGGCGAGACACTCGTCTAAGAGAATCTCGTCGACGACGTCGGCGAGCCCCTTGTCTTTCATCACCAGCGCGGGAAACGTCCCCGTGCTGTCTTCGAGCTCGACCAGCCAGTGGCCCGACCGCGTCGACCGGACGTCGTTCACCAACCCGATCATCGCGGCGTCGCTGCCGCCGGCCATCGACGCGATCGCCTCTGCCGGCCGGTGGTTCACCCGCCCCCGGAGCATCGTCGAGAGCCGCTCGTACCGGTCCCGGAACGTCCGCACGAAGTCGGCGTACTCGCCAGTCCCCGTGCTCTGACCGGTCATGTCGTTGCCGACAGAGAGCTCCCGACGCGACGGGTCGCGATCGCTTTGAGGCGTGCCATCACCCTCGCGCCGGGCATCTCTACCGGCTGCGGCGCCACCAGCACGACCGGTCGCCGACGCTCGCCCGCTTGGTGACCCCTCCGTTTCGAGTGGAGATTCGGTCCGCTCACCCCCCTCGACGGCGGCGTCTCGGACGGGCTCCGTGGCGAGCACCGCCCGAACGTCTTCGGTCGTGATCCGAAGCGCATCGTCGGCGGCGTGCTCGACCACCGCCTCGAGCGCCGCCGCGGGGTCGGTGGCGCCTGCGAGAAGCGTCACAGCCTCGCGCTCGGCGTTGTAGCCACGGCTGGCAAGTTCGCTCACGACGCGTGTATTCGACTCCAGCGGCACGACCACATCGAACGCGCGAGCGACTCAAAACCGTTCCGGAGCGGCCGGGAGGAGGTCGCTCACCGCTCTCGATCGAAGGCGTCCGCGAGCGTCGTTTCCGGCACCGAGAGCACCGTCGGCCGACCGTGTGGGCACGCGTACGGCCGTTCACACTCACCTAAGCGGTCGAGGAGCGCGTCGACGTCGCTGCGGTCGATCGCGTCGCCCCGCTTCAGCGACGGGTGACACGCGAGATCAGCCAGCAGCGCCTCGCGGGCGTCACGCGGCGACCTTCCGTCGGTGAGTGCGCCCAAGACATCTCGTATCGACTCGGGGGCCGCCGCCCGACCGAACGGGGCCGAAACCGCCGACACACGGCGCGTGCCGCCACCGAACGACGCCGTCTCGAAGCCGAGCCGCGAGAGCGTCGTCGCGTGTGTCGTTGCGGCGGCCGCCTCGTCGGCCGACAGCGAGACGGTCGCCGGCGGGTCGAGCGTTGCGGTTGGAACGGCCTCGCCCTCGAAAGCACGCGCGAGCCGCTCGTAGTTCACCCGCTCGTGAGCGGCGTGTGTATCGAGGACGAGGAGCTCGTCGCCCGCCTCGACGAGCGCGTACAGCTCGGCGAACGTCCCGATCGGCGTTGCGTCGGCGAACGCTGACGACGTTCCGTCTGCCTCACCGACTGGTTCGAGGGCGGTGTCGAGGTCGGTGGCGACGTCGGCGCGACGCCTGAGGTCTGCTCCGGTGAGCGCGTCCGTGACGACTGACTCGACGGCCTCGGTCACCGCCGGTGCGTCCCGTAACCCGACCTCGCGCTTGGCTGGGTGGATGTTCGGGTCGACCCGTGCCGGCGGCACGCGAACGGTTACCGCGGCGACCGGCTCGCGGCCGTCCGGAAGCAGCCGCCCGTATCCCGCACGCACCGCACCGACGAGTTGATCGTCACGGACCGGTCGTCCGTTCACTGCAATCCGGATGTGGTCGTTCGACGCCCGGGTGATGGCCGGATACGCGAGCGCGCCGGCGACCGTCACGGGCGGTGATCCGTCCTCGTCCGTCTCGCGGTCACTGGGTAGAAAATGGTCGTGCGACTGACCGCCGTGTGATTGCGTGTCGACCCGGGCTTCGACCGTCGTCGATTGGCTCGCCGTCTCGCGGTCGTACACCCCGAGGAGCGCGGCCGTCACGCCGGTTCCAGGCGTCGATAGCGTCTGTGATCCGTCGTGTTCGAGCGTGAACCCAACCGTCGGATTCGCGAGCGCGTAGTCGATCACTCGCGCCGTGATCCGGTCGAACTCGGCACGCGTCCCTGCCAGCGACTCACGGCGGGCCGGCCGACTCGCGAACAGGTCTCGCACGACCACGGTCGTCCCACGTCCTCGGCCCGCATCGCTCACGCTCGGGTCCGCCTCGTTTCCCGGCCCAACCACAACGCGGGTGCCGACTCCGTCGCCATCGGACGTCGTGAGTTTGAGCGTTCCCGCGTCTGCGACCGCAGCCAGGGCCTCTCCCCGAAATCCGAACGAGTCGACGCCGACGGGGTCACCGTCCGGTGCGAGCTTGCTCGTCGCGTGACGCTTTACCGCGAGTCGTGCGTCTGCACGGGACAGCCCGTGGCCGTCGTCGGCGACTCGGATCCGATCGGTTCCGTCGCCGTCGACTGCGACCGTGATCCGTGATGCGCCCGCATCGAGCGCGTTGTCGACGAGTTCGGCGACGACCCGGGCCGGTCTGGTTATTACCTCGCCTGCGGCGATCCGATCGACGGTGGCCTGTTCGAGTCGTCGGACGCGTCCCCCTGGCTGGCCGTCGTTTCTGTGGGGCTCCCCATCGGCTCTGCGGGCGCCCTCGGGTGATTCACTCGGCATCGTCGACCCGCTGTTTGAGCTCGTGGAGCGTGTTTAACGCCGCCATTGGCGTCGTGCGTGCGAGGTTGAGGTCGCGGAGCGTTGCCGCCACCTCGGCTGGCAATCCCGTGGCGGCCGCCCCGTCGGATCCGCTTGGTGCGTTCCCGCTATCGCCGACGTCACCAGCATCACTGACGCCGCCAGCATCGCCGATGTTGCTAGCATCGTCGAGGTCGCTCGTCTCCACCAGCTCGCGCGAGCGCTCAACGACTGAGCGCGGCACACCGGCGAGCTCGGCGACCTCGACGCCGTACGACGCTGAAGCCGCTCCCGGGACGACCCGATGGAGGAACGTCACGTCGCCGTCCTCGCGGGTCGCGGTGAAGTGGAGCGTGGTGACGCGCTCATGTGTCTCCGCCAGCGCAGTGAGGTCGTGGTAGTGGGTCGCAAACAACGTGGTCGCGCCGAGCTCGTCGTGAATGAACTCTACAGCCGCCTGCGCGATAGCCCGCCCATCCGTCGTCGCGGTGCCGCGCCCGACCTCGTCGAGTAAGACCAGCGAGTCCGGCCCGGCGTCGTGGAGAATCTCGGTGAGCTCACGCATCTCACGCATGAACGTCGACTCTCCGCCGGCGATGTCGTCAGAGGCGCCAACCCGCGTGAACACGCCGCGTACGACCGGCAGCCGTGCCGCCTGCGCCGGGACGAACGATCCGACCTGCGCGAGCACGACTGTGAGTGCGACCTGTCGCATGTACGTCGACTTGCCGCTCATGTTCGGGCCTGTGATCACTGCGACCGCCCCGCGCGACAGCGTGGCGTCGTTCGGGACGAACTCCGCGGTCGTCCGTTCGACGACCGGGTGTCGCCCGCCGTCGATCTCGATGCCCGCGCCGGCATCCGCACGCAGCTCTGGACGAACGTAGTCGGCCTCGACGGCGACCGTTGCGAGTGACGTCAGCGCGTCGAGTTCGGCCAGCGCCCGGGCGAGCGCCTGAATACGCTCGGTCTCGGCGGCGACCCGCTCGCGAACGTCGACGAACAGCTCGTACTCGCGGGCATCGGCACGGGCGGTTGCACCGAGGATCGACTCCTCGCGCTCTTGTAACCCGGGGGTGACGTAGCGCTCGCTGTTCTTGAGCGTCTGGCGGCGCCGGTAGTCGTCCGGCACCCGGTCGCGGTTCGCGTCGGTCACCTCGATGTAGTAGCCGTGCACCTCGGTGTGGCCGACCGACAGCGAGTCGATACCGGTTCGCTCGCGCTCGCGAGCCTCGAGGTCGGCGATCCACTCGCGGCCGGCCCGTGCCGTCGCCCGGAGCTCGTCGAGGTCCGCGTCGAATTCGTCGCGGATCACCCCACCGTCTGTCACCTCCTGTGGGGGGTCGGCAACGATTGCCTCGGCGATCAGGTCCCGGACCTCGACGAGCTCGTCGAGCCGCTCGCGAAGGTCCTGGAGATGCGCGGTTCGCGGGCCAGCGGTCGCCGACGACTCGGGGTCATCCGTGTCGGTAGCTGCGTCACCAGCGTCTCTCGGGCCGCCGTCGCCGTCGGGCGACACAGCCAACACCGCCCGCAGGTCTGGGACGACCGCCAGCGTGGCGTGAAGCGACCGGAGGTCTCTGGCGTCGGCTCGCCCGCGAGAGACCCGCGCGACGAGGCGCTCGAGATCATAGGCGGTCGAGAGGGTATCGGCGACTGCCGTTCGCACGAGTGGGCGGTCGACGAGCGCGTCGACCGCGTCGTGTCGCGACCGGATCGCGTCGGCGTCGACGAGCGGCCGCCTGAGCCACCGCTCGAGACACCGCCGTCCGAGCGCACAGCTCGTCTCGTCGAGCGTCTCGAACACCGTGTCGCTCGCGCCGAGCCCGCGGTTCTCGAACAGTTCGAGGCTGCGCTGGGCCGCCGCGTCGAGCCGGAGGCGCGCGTCCGGCTCGTACCGCCGGACCCGTGAGACGTACTCGAGCGGACCGTCATCACCCTGCGTGTACTCGGCGTAGGCCAACACCGCACCCGCCGCCCGGAGTGCCGCGTCGGTCTCGAGTCGACGCTCGAGGGCCCCGCCGTAGGGCGCGAGCCGCTCGACAGCGGCATCCCGCCCGAAGACGGTCGGGTCGTGTCGATGGATCGCCCGGTCGGGATCGCCGGCGCGCGGGTCGAAGTCGCCGATGGCGAGCGGCTCCGCCATCGTCGGTGATACACCCGGTTCGGTGCTGGTCGGGTCGGTGCTGGTCGGATTAGGGCCAGACGGTTCACCGTCGGTCGATCCAGTTGTGTCCGAGCTCACCCCTTCCGCGTTCGGCTCTGTGTCGAGCCCGGGGCCGACGATCAGCTCGGCGGGGGCGAGTCGGGCGACCTCCTCGGTCACCGTCGTGGGGTCGCCATCGGTGACGAGACACTCCCCGGTGGTGACGTCGACGACCGCCAGCCCGAGCGTCGGGGCGGCCCGATCGTCGGTGTGGGTGTCGCTGCCGCTGTCGTCGCTGTCGGCATCATCGCCGACTCTCTCACACGCGACCGCTCCGACATACGTCGTCGTGCCCGACTCGACTAACTCGTCGTCGACGGCGGTCCCGGGGGTGAGTACCTCAGTCACTGCGCGGTCGACGAGGCCGCTCGTCGCCGCGGCGTCTTCGACTTGGTCGGCGAGGGCGACCCGGTAGTCGGCCTCGAGCAACGACTCGAGGTACGACGCGGCGGCGTCGATCGGGATCCCCGCCATCGGGTAGGTCCCAGTCGAGTCGGATCGTTCGGTGAGCGTTACCTCACAGACGCGGGCGACCGTCTCAGCCGCCTCACAGAACGCCTCGTAGAAGTCACCGACCTGGAACAACACGAGGGCGTCCTCGTGGGCGGCACACAGGTCGGCGTACTGCGAGAGCATCGGCGTGAGCGACGCTCGCGCCGTGGCGATCCCGGGTGGGACCCCCGTGACCGCGGCTCGATCCGACGGTGACATACACGCATCCGGGGCGGCCGCAAATATAAACGACACGGGGTTTAGAGGACTGCTCCGATCGGCTGTGCACGCATCCATCCGCGGATATTGTATGGCATAGGCTGACACCGTATGCCTCCATCCGCTGGCCGGGTGACGCTCACCGTCTGCACGACCATCGCCGTCGTTGCGACCGCCGAGTAGCCTCTCTGTCAGTGATATTTTCGCTCTGCACTCGTATGAGCTGTGGTCGTTGGACTCACTTTTGACACGCATCTGAGGCGCTGACACCCGAGACGCTTACAGTCATCCACGCCCCACTACGACCGTGTCGAACCGCACGATCATCGTCGGGATGGCCGCGACATTCGCGGGGCTCACGGCCCTGCTCGTCGTCGCCGGCGTCGTCGTGAATCCGATCCTCCTCGCGGTCGCCGTGCCAATTGGGGCCGCGGCCTACTTGCTATGGTACCACGCCAGCGGCCGGCTCCAAGCACAGATCCACCGCGAGGCAGACCGATTGGGCCCAACAGAGCGGGAGCGCGCCCGCCAGCGCGCACGAGCCGCGGAGAACCGCCGCGACGCCTACCGAACGGCCGGCACAGCCGGGTCCGGGGCGCGCGGGGCAACCACAGGCGGCCGAACCGGAAGTCGGTGGGCTGGGACCGCCGGTACTGGCGACCCCCGAGATCGCGCCCCGCGAACGACCGGGATGTCTGAACGCGAGGCGTACGCCACGCTCGACCTCGACCCGACCGCCGACGCAGACGCCGTTCGCGCCGCGTACCGCGACCGCGCCAAACGGCTTCACCCCGACGCAGAGACCGGCGACGAGGAGGCATTCAAGCGACTGAACCGCGCGTACGACCGCCTCTCTGACTGATCGCCGGCTCAGACAGCGGCCGCGGCCGGGCCGCGGCCGGGCCGCTGTCACCGACCGGTTCACCCCGACCGCGTTCTCGACAATCTCCACACCCCGCGAACCGCGTCGATCGCCGTCATACCCCCCGGAAAACGACCTGTTAAGTGGAACGGGCCCGTATCAATATACATGCCAGAGGAAACGGATCTGGAGGAGCTGAAGCGGGGCACTGAGCTCATCAAGCGCGGCTTCGCACGCATGCAAAAAGGCGGGGTCATCATGGACGTCGTCAACCGCGAGCAGGCCCGCATCGCCGAGGATGCCGGTGCGGTCGCCGTGATGGTGCTCGAGCACGTTCCCGCGGATATCCGCAAGCGCGGCGGTGTCGCTCGGATGCCCGATCCCGAGCGCGTTCCGGGGATCATCGAGGAGGTCTCGATTCCCGTCATGGGGAAGTCGCGTATCGGCCACCGGAAAGAGGCCGAGATCCTGGAGGCGCTCGGCGTCGACATGATCGACGAGAGCGAGGTGCTCACCCCTGCTGACGACGAGTACCACACCGACAAGCGCGACTTCACGTCACCGTTCGTCTGTGGTGCGCGGAACCTCCCCGAGGCGCTCCGCCGGATCCACGAGGGCGCGGCGATGATCCGCACGAAAGGCGAAGCCGGCACCGGCGACGTCAACCAGGCGGTCAAACACCAGCGCACGATCAAAAATCAGATTCGGACGCTCACAGGCCTCAACCACGAGGAGCGTGAGAAGTGGGCCCGCGAACATGGTGCCCCCCGCGACCTCGCACACGAGACCGCCGAGGCCGGCCGGCTTCCGGTGGTCAACTTCGCGGCCGGCGGCATCGCGACGCCCGCAGACGCCGCCCTCATGATGTACCACGGTTGTGACGGCATCTTCGTCGGCTCCGGTGTCTTCGGCGCCGAGGACCCTGAAGCGATGGGCACCTCCATCGTCGAGGCCGTCAACAACTGGGACGACTCCGAGGCGCTCGCCCGCATCGCGAGCGGCAGCGGCAAGGGGATGAAAGGCCAGTCGAACGCCGACATGGAAGAAGCGGAGATGCTGCAGGGTCGCGGCGTCTAAGTCGGTCGAAGCGCATATTCTTCACGTTTTTCAGCACAACCGTCTGGATCGTCTGATACGGCCAGCGACAAAATCCAGCCACGACCGTCTCACCCGTCGATGATAGTCGCCCCGCGGCCGATCTCTGTCTGGTAGGCGCGTGCGTTGACGCCAGCGTCACCGAAGGCGTCGAGCATCGCGGCCGCGATCGCCTGGCGACTCCCGGGGCGGCAGGCGGCGACGATGGCCGGCCCGGCGCCGCTCACCGTGACACCGGTCGCGCCAGCCGCAAGCGCAGCGTCGTGGACCGCCTCGTAGCCGGTAATAAGCGCCGCGCGCTCAGGTGTCACCACCGGGTCAGCCATCCCCGTCCCGACGAGCTCCGGGTCGGACCGACACATTCCGACCGTGAGCGTGGCCGCGTTGCCGACGGTTGCGACGAACGCTTCCATCGACGCGGTCTCGGGGACGACACGCCGGGCGTCTCGGGTCGAGACGGCGACGTCTGGCAGGCACACGACGAGTGGAATCGACGCGTCGACGCTGTGGGTGCCGTCGGCGGTCGTGACGGTGAAGCCACCGAGCAGGGCGGGGGCGACGTTGTCCGCGTGGGCGACGCCCGAGACGACGGCCTCACCCTCTGCAGCTATCGGCACAAGCGCCTCTCTCGAGTGCCCGCGATCGTAGAGTCGGTTGAGCGCGACGGCGGCCGCGGCGGCGCTGGCTGCCGACGACCCGAGCCCCGAGGCCGGCCTGACGCCCTTGTCGATGTGGATGTGCGCCGGGGCGTCGAGCGCCTCGACGACGGCCCCGACGGTGTTGCCGTCAGGGTCTTCCGGGATGTACTGGGCGCCGACCCCCGTCACCTCGATCGTCGTTCGGTCGGCCCGCTCGACGGTGACGACGTCGGCGGGTCGCGAGAGCGCCGCCCCGAAGACGTCGAAGCCGCTCCCGAGGTTGGCGCTAGTGGCGGGTGCCCGTACCGTAACCATGCGGAGGCGTAACTCTCGGGCGTGAAAAAGGAGCGGGATCGCCGCCGGCGGTGGGGTGGTCGCTTGACTGCCTGCAGCGTCAGGTCGTCGTGTGGTCAGATCACGAGTCGGCGGTCGTCCACAACAGCGGGCCAACGACCACGAGCCCGATGCCGAAGAGGATGTACGTCGCCGGCATCGTAGAGAACGGCGAGATCGTGAATATCACGCCGAAGGTGATAACCACCGCGGCGATCACCTTCCGCGACTTCAGCGGGAGTGTGCCGAGCAGCGAGAGGACGAAGGTGAGCAACAGGACGTGCCCGAGGTGATAATCGAGCAGGAACGTGTCGATGACCAGCGGCGAGAGCATCTCACCGAGAGGTGGGTACGATTTACTCATTAACGTTCCGCTTCGCTCGACCCACCGAACGCCCCGTCCGTGACGGCCCGCTGTCAACCCGGCACCAACTTGCTGCTGTGCCCCCGACATATATGTTGGATCCACGAGATGCACACCCGTGCGACTCGTTCAGGTCACGATTCCGACCGGCAGGCGGGACGCGGTCGTCCGCACGCTCGATGACGAGGGGGTCGACTACATCGTCACCGACGAGACGGGAAACCGTGAGGTCGCAGCCGTGGCGACGTTTCCGCTGCCGCAGGCGGCCGTTGAGCCGGTCCTCGAGCGGCTTCGGGAGGTCGGCATCGACGAGCGAACCGTCACAGTCGTTGTCGCCGCTGAGACCATCGTTTCGGACCGGTTCGACGAACTCCAAGCCGAGTACGCCGAGGTAGCCGAACGGGAGGAAGACCGCATCTCCCGACAGGAGCTCCAGACGAAAGCCGAGGAGCTCGTGTCTGGCACCCAGACGTTCGTCCTGATGACGGTGATATCGGCAGTAATCGCGACCGCTGGACTCCTTCTTGACTCAGCGGCTACCGTTGTCGGGTCGATGGTGATCGCCCCGCTCATCGGGCCCGCGATGTCGGCAGCGATTGGTACGGTTGTGGACGACGAGGCGTTGTTTCGACGCGGCGTCCGGATGCAACTCGGTGGGGTCCTCGTCGCCGTTACTGCGGCGACGCTGTTCGCCGTCACGCTCCGGTCTACCGGGCTTGTTCCGCCCGAGCTCGACCCGCTCGAGCTCGCCGAGGTGTCCGAGCGACTCGCACCGAACGTCCTCGTGCTCGCGGTGGCGATCGGTGCTGGCGTCGCCGGGATCGTCTCACTTATGCGGGGCGTCTCCGCCTCACTCGTCGGCGTGATGATCGCCGTGGCACTCATCCCGCCCGCGGCGGCCGTCGGCGTCGGAATCGCCTTCGTGATCCCGCGACTCATGATCGGTGCTAGCGTCATCGTGGCCGTCAACCTCCTCTCGATCAACCTCGCCGCGCTGGTCGTCCTCTGGTACGAGGGGTACCGCCCCGAGCAGTGGTTCCGCGAGGACCGAGCGCGCTCGGCGCTTTTCAAACGCGTCGCCGTCCTCGTGGTCGCCATCGCGCTGTTGAGCGTCTTCCTCGGCGGCGTCACCTACGACTCGCACACCGCGACGACGACCGAAGCCGAGATCCGCGACGCCGTCGGCGCGGAGCTCTCGACGCTAGAGGGCGACGCGACCCTCGTCGAACTCCGTATCGAGCGCACTGGGACGCTTCCGCCGCTGGAGACCGAGCGGGTCGTCGTGACCGTCGGCGCCGGCGGGACAGCCTCGATCGATGGCTTCGCCGACACCCTTGCCGACCGCATCACGGCGGTCACCGGCGAGGACCCGACCGTTGAGGTGCGACTCGTAACGGTCGACCGGGCGTGAGCGTCGGCCACGAGCCTCGTCTGCTGTCGCCGGCGATCCCTCGGCTACCCCTTGCAATGGCCGCGTTGTCCAGAAGAGCAACCTCTTTGTGTCGTCCACCCCCGTTTGCACGCAGTGACCCCGTCATCAGGCCGTGACGACGACTCCGTCCGGGAGGTAGTCGAGCGATCGAAAAGCGGTGCGCCGGCCGTTGGCGAGGCGGTCAGAGACCGGTTCTCTTCCGACGAGGTGTTCCAGCGTATTGTCGCTGCCGCCGACGAGGAGGTCACCTCGGGCAGTCGGGAGCTCTTTTTCAGCGGCGTCGCCGCTGGGCTCGCCATCACGATCACGTTCCTGTTGTACGTTTCGTTGACCGCTTCGACCGACGGCCACCCGCTTTTGAGCGTGCTGTTGTACCCGCTCGGGTTCGTCTACATCATCCTCGGCGGCTACCAGCTGTACACAGAAAATACCCTGCCGCCGGTGGCGCTGACGCTCGAACGGCTCGCGAGCCTCCCGACGCTCTTGCGTCACTGGAGTATCGTGCTCGCAGGGAACTTCGCCGGTGGCGTCGTCGGCGCGCTCGTTCTCTCGTACGGTGGCGTCTTCTCGGGTGACGCCGTCGACGCGGCGATCTCGGTGTCGAGTAAAGGTCTCTCCGTCGGGTTCTGGCCGTTGTTCTTCAAGGCCGCGATGGCCGGGCTCATCGTCGCCGGCGTCGTCTGGGTCGGTTTCGCCTCCACCAACTCAGTCACCCGCCTGTTCGTGGTCTATCTCGCGTTCCTCGCGATCCCCCTCGGTAATCTCTACCACGTCGTCGTCTCGTTCACCGAGGTGGTGTACCTCCTCTTTGCGACCCGTCTCGGCCTTTACGCGGGTGATCTCTCGCTTGTAGCCGGCTTCACAGAGTTCGTTCTCCCAGTGTTACTCGGGAACACCATTGGCGGCGTCGTACTCGTGACGCTTGTGAACTACTTCCAGACGAGCGAGGAACGACTCGAGGAGGCGCGGTTCGAGGGGGTGACCCGACGGCTCTCGATACCGGAGTGGACGTTCGGCCGGGCGTTCGGTCGATCGTACGTGCCGATCCTCGACACCGCGGAGGCGGCGTTGTTCGCCGACGAGGGCTATCGGGTGATGGTCCCCGTGGCGAATCCCCGGACCGACGAGTCGATCGTTGAACTCGCAAGCGCTCTCGCGAGCGGCCACGAGGACGGCCTCGTCCACATCGTCCACGTGGTACAGACCCCGAATCGGGTCCCCGACGACACCCGCGCCAACGAGCGGATCGAAGACTCCTCTGAGCGACAACTTGCCGCCCTTCGTGACACCGCAGAGGGGTACGGCGTGCGCGTCGACACCAGTACGATCGTCTCACGCTTCTCGTTCGAGGAGGTGTTCGCGATGGCCCGCCGGACGCGGCCGGAGACAGTGGTGATGGGCTGGGGCGACGATCACCTGTGGAGCGCGGCGCGCGCCGAGCGGCCGATCGCAGAGATCACAAATCAGCTCCCGTGTGACTTTCTCGTGTTGAACGACCGCGACCTCGATACCTCCGAGATCCTCGTGCCGACGGCTGGTGGCCCGGACTCCGCGCTCGCCGCCGACGTCGCGCGCAGTCTCGCTCGGACTGCCGGATCGGCAGTCAGGCTGCTCCACGTCGTTGACGACGCGACGGAGCGAGCCGCCGGCGAGCAGTTCCTCACCGAGTGGGCGAACGCACACGATCTCGACACTGCAGAACAAACGGTCGACGAGAGCGGCGACATCGAGATGGCCATCGAGCGGGTGGCGACCGGCAGCACGCTCATCATTATCGGCGCGACGGAGAAGGGGCTACTCTCGCGGCTGGTTGCCGAGTCGTTACACCTCGACGTGGCGAGCACGGTCGACTGCTCGGTACTGCTCGCAGAACGCCCGCATCACCGCACGCTTCGAGCACGGCTCTTCGGTCGCGGCCAGCGGGCAGTTGGGGGCGCGAACCGCGTCGAGCCCACCGAGACCGACCCAATCGACGCCGAGTGAGAAGTTGGTTTGACGACTCCTCAGGAACCGTTGCCATCCCGCGTCGGCAGCGGCGGCTCGTACGCCGCCGCGTCGACAGCCAACTCAAGTACCGCATCGACGTTCTCGTTTTCGGTGACACTCATGGTCGCATCGACTGCAGCGTCGACGTCGTCGAACCGGTCGTGTTTGTTCGCGACGGTGAGAACCGGCGCTGACGCATCGAAACGGTCACACACCTCTTCGCGGAGCTCGAGTTGGACGTCGATCGGGTAGCCGCAGTCGCCGGAGGGGTCGACCACGACGAGGACGACGTCAGCGAGGTGGGTCAACGCGCTCACGGCCTGCCGCTCGATGTCGTTGCGCTCGGCGTCCGGCCGGTCGAGCAGCCCCGGTGTGTCGACAATCTGGTACCGGAGGTGGTCCTGCTCGAAGTGTCCGAGCGCGACGCCACGGGTCGTAAACGGATACTCGGCGATCTCGTTCGACGCCCTCGTGACGTGATTGACGAACGACGACTTTCCTACGTTCGGATAGCCTGCGACAACGATTGCGGGTTCTTCAGGCCTGACGTCTGGGAGGTCGCGTAACTCATCGCGTGCGTCACCGACATACCGGAGGTCAGATTCGATCTGTTCCATCACGTCGGCCATTCGCGCGAACGCCTGTTTGCGGTGTTTTCTTGCCGTCTCGAGGTTCGCGTTTCGGACCTTCGTGGTGTACTCGTCGCGGAGCGATTCGATCTGCCGGCTCGCCCACATCACCTGTGAGAGCGCCTGTCGAAGCCGATCGACGTCGACGATAGCATCCGCAAGCTCGTAGTAGAACGGGTCGACGTCGAAGCCAAAGTCGGGCCACGACACGACTACGTTCTCGAGGTTGTCCGAGAGCACGTTTCCGGCCGTTCGCAGCATCGACTCCTGAGCGTCTCGACCGTGTTTGGCGCGGCCGGCTCGCGACGCCCGCGAGAACGCTTTGTCGACGAGCTCCGTGGAGCGAGGGGTCGTCGGGAGCCCTTCGAATATCATACCGCCGGGTACCCCGCCAAGACGTATAAGGGCGTCCGTTCTCTCACCTCTGCTTTAGGTCATCGTCGAGTTCGGGCCGCCCTCGTCGTCTGGGGGCTCGACACCCTCGGCGGCAGCAACGTCTTCGGTTCGCTTCTCCGTTTCGACGTGCCATCGGTCGATCTTGCTCTCGTACGCCGCGAGGATATCACTCACGCGTGATTTCAACTCGTCGTCGTTGACGTTCACCTCGAAGACGAACTGCTCGCCCGGGTCGCTCCGATTTACTTGGGTGACGTTGGCGCTTACGAGCTCGTTGTCAAAGTAGTACGGCGCAACCTGGGTCATCACCTTCCGGTACACCGTGTCCTCGACCTTTCGGATCGCCTTCCGACTCGCGGAGTCGGCCGCCCGCGCAACGTGGGTGATCGATTCGCCCCAGTGCTCTACGGCTCCCTCGGTATCGTCGGCTTCGACACGCTCGTAGGACTCGCTGAGCTTCTCGCCGGCCGTCTGGAGGTCCTCACCCGGCGTCTTGCCCGCCTTCTCGCCTTCGCCCTCGCCGACGGACGCCTGTGCGGCGGTCTTCTCGGAGACGTCCTCGTCTATCCGCTCGTGGGTCTTCGGGCGCCAGTCGTCGAAGTCGTGGAAGGCGTCGCCGTCCACGCCGGCCTCCCGGAGCGCGAGCGTGATCCGCTCGCCGTGTTCGACGACGTCACCCCAGTCCCCGCGTTGTTTGAACCCGGAGATACTCTCGTCCATTGGCTACCGATCGGCAGGGCACGGAGGCGTATAAGTCTCCTCGTCGGTCAGGGTGGCCGGCTCACCGTCCGTAGGTGAGCCGATGGACAGCGTCGTCCAGCCAGCCCTTCACGTCGGCGAGTACACCCGCCGGCGACACGCGTCGAATCGCCGCCTCGTCGACTTCGATCCGCGCGTCGCCGAACGGGTCGCGGTCCTCATCGCCGTCGACGGCGTCGACCACGGTCGACATCGCACACCGGCCACACGCCTCCGTCCGTCCGTCGGTGTCGCTCATATTCGTTCAACATATACTTTCGACGGCCAGCTACAAAACGGTACCGACGGGGGTCCTCGCGGCTCTCGACGCGTTTTTATCGCTCGTGTGAGTTCCATCCCCATGGGATACCGAGTCGTCGACACGACGGCCGTTGAGCCAGAGCCGGAGCGGCCCTCAACGTGTCGGAAGCTGGCGGACCCGGCGGGGCTCGACGAGCTGGCGCTCAACCACTTTCGTGCGGCGCCGGGCGAGCAAGTCCCGCTCGCGTACCACTACCACGAGACCCAACAGGAGGCGTTTTACGTTCTCTCGGGGACGCTCGTCGTCGAGACCCCAGACGAACAGTACACCGTCGAAGCCGACGAGTTGCTCGTCATCGACCCGGGGAGTCCTCAGCGCGCGCACAACCCCGAGACGGCCGATACGGCGGTCGAGCTGTTAGCGATCGGCGCGCCACCCGTCGCGGGCGACGCCGTCGTCTACGAACCGAGGGCGACCGACACCAATCCCGACGATGAGTGAGACGGATACGGGCGACGAGGAGTCGCCATCGAAGCCGGGTACCGCACCGCGTCGTCCGCCGGAGGATCTCCCCGCGGAGATTCGCGAGGCGGTCCCCGACTACGACGACGAGTACCTCGACCGCGTCTCTGACCGACTGTTGTACAGCTATGACCTCGATCGCGACGTCGTCGTCGACGGCGAACGGTTCGCGCTCGCCGCAGAGATGCGGATGCGGAGCCAGAAGCAGTTCCTGCACCCGGCGTTGAGCTACGCCGACCACGAGACCAACGAGTACCTCTTCGCTCGCCGTGTCGACCGCCCGACCGTCGCCGAACTCGAGCGACTGGTCACGCTCGGACACACGATCGCCGACGAGCGCGTCGAAGGCGACGAAGAACACTACGGCACCGACATTACCTTCGTCGTCGTCGCCGAGACGATTCCGGCGGCGGTCACCGACTTCGTCGACGGCTTCCGCGATCGAACGTTGCTCACGTTCGGCTACTACGGCCACTACGAGGTGAACCTGATCGTCGTCGCACCTGATACAGAGCACATCGTCGACAGCGAGGCCGCGACGGTGACGGATGCGTTCCGGCTGTGGGAGCCGGTCGAACCGCCCGAAGAGGGGTTCTTCTCGCGGCTCGCCAAGCGCTTCTGGCGGTGAGCCACATCGAACGGGCGCGGTGACGCATAGGACGTCGACGCGCGTCACGGGCCTACCGACCGAAGACGCGTCAAAAAAGAACCGCCGTGTCCGTGCGCTCAGTCGTCGCTCGGCTCTGCGGTCGGCGTATCGCTGCTACGGACCGACCGGAGATTGCCGAGGCCGATTCGGACGAGCGACAGTGCGAGTCCGATCAACACGAGCCCCAACACCAGCTGCGTGGCCGAGGAGATCTGTGCGCTCAGCGTCTCGGCACCGCCCTGTAGCAGGTTCTGGTAGAGGTTGTTGTACAGCGCGATCCACGCCAGCCCGAGCACCGTGATCGTCACCATGATCGCCATCGGCAGGCCGGTGGAGACGAGCTGTTTGGACTCGTCCCAGTTGGCGAGCCAGACAGTTGCGGTGAGCAGCGCGAGCGCGGCGAGCAGCTGATTCGCCCCGCCAAAGAGGCCCCACAGTGTGGCCCACTGTCCCGAGAGGACGAGCGCGTACGCGACACCGACTTGAATGAGCGGGTTGGTGTAGCGGCCACGCGCGATGTCACCGAACCCACCGGAGACACCCGTCACTGTTGAGCCACTCGGTGCGCCGACGATCTCCTCCATCATGTAGCGGCCGAGGCGGACAGCCGTATCTGTGGAGGTGAGCAGGAAGCTCACGAGCACGAGCGCCATGAACACCGACCCAACCGCGACCGGGACGCCGAAGCTCGTGAGGATGATCCCGCCGCCCTCGGCGAAGTTCGGCAGTGCGCGACCGATACCGCCACCGGCGGTGACGCCGGCGACTGCGAGCGTCGAGAGCGCGAGCGCGGCAAGGAGTCCCTCACCGAGCATCCCGCCGTAGCCGATGAGCCGGGCGTCACTTTCTTTATTCCAGGGTGTCATAGAACAGTTCACATACCAAAGAGCAGGGTGAACGCTGAGGTGGAATGAGTTCAGCGACCCTGCAGGATGATCCTTCGGTAGAATCGTTCTTCAATGTCGTGGAAACGG
>NZ_JBSPSR010000016.1:0-7756 GCF_059623105.1 Halorubrum orientale
ATACAGACCAGAGTATCCTACGGTCGGCGTAGGAGAAAGTTGCCCCCGTGGGGGGTGGCGCTAATGCCAGACCCCCAACGCGAGGAATCCCACGGCTTCAGCCGTGTGGAGGATGTCAACGCTGTACGTACACGACTGCAGAGCCGACGCCGGACGATGTGCAGTCGGCGCTCCAGCCAGTACAGACACAGCTTGATGAATTGGGGTGAGTGGCCGGTCGCTTGGTGGTGTGGTGGAGCCGGTGGTGTGTTAGGGTGCGTCTGGTGTGTCGGTCTCAATGTATGGCGCACACACGTGTTCGACGCCGTCTTCGAAGTCGATCTGTGGCTCCCAGCCGGTTGCCTCGTGGAAGCTCGAGTAGTCGGCCATGGTGTCGTGGACGTAGCCGTCGAAGGGACACTCGATGTACACCGGGTCAATATTCGTGCCGAGTGCGTCGTTGATCATCGTGACCATCTCGTTGAAGCTGTAGGCCTCTTCGGTGCCGACGTTGTACACACCCGTGAGCTCGTGGTCGGCGGCGAGCTCGCAGGCGCGGGCGACGTCCGAAACATGCGTGAAGTCGCGCGTTTGTGAGCCGTCACCGAACAGCTCGGGGGCCTTGCCGTTCGCGATCGCGTCAGCGAACTGCGCGACCGTGTTCGCGTACTCGCCTTTGTGTTGTTCGTTGCCGCCGAAGCCCTGGTAGACGGAGAAAAAGCGGAGGCCGGCAACGTTCATGTTGTGGTGGTTCGCGTAGTACTCGGCGTAGCGCTCGCGGGCGAGTTTGGAGGCCTCGTAGGCCGTGTGGGCCTCCACGTCCATCTCGACGGGCGAGGGCTCAGTGCGGCTACCGTAGATGGAGGAGGTGGAGGCGTAGACGACGGTGTCACAGCCTGCTTTGCGGGCGCGTTCGACCGTGTTAATGAACCCCTCGACGTTGACGCGGCAACCGCGCTGGGGGTTCTCCTCGTGCATGTTTCGTGAGGAGAGCGCGGCAAGATGGAACACGACGTCAACGTCGACTGGGTAGTCGTCGGCGAGGACGGAGGTCTCATAGAAGTCGACCGCGTCGTCGAGGTTCTTGGGTGTGCCGAGGTAGGTGTCGTCGACGGCGATCACGTCGTTGTCGCCGGCGAGTCGGTTCGCGAGATTTGAGCCAATGAAGCCGGCACCACCCGTGACGAGGACGCGTTGGTTCTGCATGAGTAGTGTGACGAGGAGAGCGACAAAGGTGTGTTGATACGACAGGTCTCGGCGGTGGCTGTGCGGCTGCAGTGTTTTGGAGGAGAAGAACTCGTTTGGATCTTCTTAGAAACCTACACAACTCAACGTATTAATCAAGTTTCAATTACGCGTATACGGCTGTAACTGTCGATTAGTAATCCTGACGTAGAGATGTGTTTAGCTGAATTCATATCTCTACTGGCTGCTGTAGAGTGAGTGTGGTCTATCCGTACCAGTAGAAACTGTCTTAGCTGCCGGTGTTACCACCTGTCGATATTGCCAACTGCCAGTGGCACTGTCGGCCGTTGGAGCGATCCCGGATACGCGTCTGTACTGGACCGGTGCGTCTCCGTGTCTCAAGACACCGTGTTCTGGCGTGCAATATGAGTCGTTACTACCGGTGTTACTGCTCTTTGCGACATCGCGCACACTTGGCGGCTGCTAAGAGCCCGCGCTCGATTGGCCGGCCACACGCACACCGAAGGGGATCGATCGTATTACCCATTGACAGATAGCTCAGCGCCTGTCAATAAAACGTTTCTGCCGAGTGAGGTGATGACGACACTCGCGAGCTCCTGTCTGGGTCAGCTATGTAGTTCCACCAGTGTACGGGCGGCCACATTTTGGGTGGCGTCCGAAGATTAATTATCCACTACGGGTAGTATCAATCTAACAACCCCATCCCCCATGGAGACTCCAGCCACCACGCCAGCGGTAGCGACGTCAGCGTCTACTGACATACCCGATCCAGATCACGACGATGCGTCCACGCCGCAGTCGGCCGACGCCTTGTTGTGTGATCGAAATAGCGACCACACGCCTGTCCTCTCGGTGGTGGTGCCGACACTCAACGAGGAAGCCGGCATCGCCACCTGCATGGAGTGGATTCGTGAGGCGGTCGAAACACTCCAGGTGCCAACCGAGATTCTCGTGAGCGACAGTTCGACCGACCGCACCCCCGAGATCGCGCGTGAGTACGGCGCCATCGTCGTGACGCCTGACGAGCCAGGCTACGGCTACGCGTATCGGTACGCGTTCGAGCAGGCTCGTGGGGAGTATCTCGTGATGGGTGATGCAGACACCACCTACGACTTCCGGCAGATTCCCCGGTTGTTGAGCCACCTCGAGGAGACGGGCGCAGACATGGTGATGGGGAGTCGTCTAAACGGTGAGATTCGTGACGGGTCGATGCCAGCACTCCACAAATACGTGGGGAACCCTCTGTTGACCGCGTTTTTGAACGCGTTTTACGGCGCGGGGGTGAGTGACGCCCATAGCGGGTTCCGGGTGTTTACCCGCGAGGTGTTAGCGACGATTGCGCTCCAGACTGACGGGATGGAGTTTGCGAGTGAGCTGATCATGGAGGCGGGCGCGGCCGACTTACAGATCGAAGAGGTGCCGATCGTGTATCACGAACGCGTCGGCGAGGAGACCCTCGAGAGTTTCAGTGATGGCTGGCGACACGTCCGCTTTATGTTGGTGAACGCCCCGGGGTATTTGTTCTCGGTGCCGGGGCTGCTTGTCGGGTTGTTCGGGGTCGGCGTGATGGGTGGAGCTGGCGTGGGCTTTCCGGTCGAGGGGATCTCACTCGGGATCAACTCGATGATTGCGGGGAGTTTGTTGTTGATTCTCGGCACGCAGGTGGTGTTGATGGGTGTGCTCGCGACCGTGACCGGTGACCCAATTCAGGAACCAACCAATCGGTTTACTGCATTGGTCACCGAGCATGCAACACTTGAGCGGGGCGCGACACTCGGAGCGGGTGTGTTTGGCGTGGGGGCGGTGTACGCGGCCTGGTTGGTTGCTGGCTGGGTCGGGAGTGGGTTCGGGGCGGTGCCGTTTACTGGAGCCGCGCTTGGGTCGTTTACCGCGATCGTGATTGGCGCGCAGGTCGTGTTCTCGTCGTTCCTGTTGAGTTGCGTTGAGTAACTTCCTGTTGCGTTCTGTTTGTTGGGTGTCGGTTGGGTGTTTGGACGGTGACGCTGTTACATACCCCCACCCACTGGTTCCGTTGTTAACGCAGGCGGGGAGCGGGTAGGTGAGTAAATCGTCTTGTGACGCTACCACTGGAAGCAGTGGGGGGTCCTCACAACATGGTACGCTGTGATACCGATAGGACTCCCACCCCATCGCTTCCGCTGTTAGTAGCCATTGCTCAGGGAGATACGCTCACTCACACTCCATCGCTTCCGCTGTTAGCACAGCGCAACGAATCCATTGGCGGACCCAGTAGAGTGCACCAGCGAAACAGCTGGGTGCGAAACGGGGCGGTACGAACAGCGGAAGCGGTGGGGTCGAGAATATATAAATAACCACTAACAGCGGAATCAACGGAAAAGCTGGTTTTATATACAAGTAGATGGCTGTTGTTTGTATGAGCAACTTCTCGTTTACGCCGAACGATTCCATTTTCGAGAATCGGGAAGCACTCCTTGAACAATGGACCCCAGATAGTCTCGTCGGGCGTGACGAAGAGCTCACTCGGTACCATGCGGCCCTCCAGCCGGTCATCAACAACGAGACTCCCTCGAACGTCTTTCTCTACGGAAAGAGCGGCGTGGGAAAGACCGCAGCCACGCGCTACCTGCTCCGCACGCTCGAAGGAGACGCAACCGACGTGCCGGAACTCGAATTGACAACGATCGAAGTCAACTGCGACGGCCTGAACACGTCGTACCAGGTCGCCGTGAAGCTGGTCAACGAACTCCGTGAGCCGGGACGGCAGATCTCCAACACGGGGTATCCACAGGCGAGCGTGTACGAGTTCCTCTTCGACGAACTCGACGCGTGCGGGGGGACGGTGCTCATTGTCCTCGACGAAGTCGATCACATCGGCGATGATTCACTGCTCTACAAGCTCTCCCGTGCTCGATCGAACGGCGACATCACCGACGCGAAGCTCGGCGTTATCGGCATCTCGAACGACTTGGACTTCCGAACGCAGCTGTCCTCGAAGGTTCGGTCGTCGCTCTGTGAGAAAGAGGTCTCTTTCAGCGCGTACGATGCTGACGAACTTCGACTCGTGCTTGAACAGCGCAAACGAGTCGCTTTCCAAGACGGCATCCTCGAGGACGGGGTGATCGCGATGTGTGCGGCCTACGGGGCGAAAGACTCCGGTGACGCACGGAAAGCCTTGGACCTCCTCTTGGAGGCCGGTGACGTCGCACGTGAGAGTGGTTCCGATGTCGTGACCGAGTCGCACGTCCAGGAGGCGCGTGAGCGCGTGCAGACGGACCAGGTGGTCGAGGGGATACAGAACTACTCCCAGCACGGACAGCTCGTGTTGTACGCACTCACACGGCTCCACGAGCGCGGTGATACGCCGGTCCGGACGCGGGAAGTCGTCGAGACGTATCGAACTGTGGCTCACTCAGAAGGCGTGAGTCCGGTCTCGGAGCGGTCGGTGCGTGATTACTTGGGCGAGTTAGCGCAGTTGGGAATCACGGAGTCGACAGAACACAATCGGGGAAAAGACGGCGGCAAGTACAACGAGCATCAGCTGGCGCAGTCAGTTTCGGCGGTCCGAAGCGGATTAGCGACATTGTTAGAGCCCGCGTGAATCGGGCGTCCGTTGTGGGGTCTGGTGATAGTGGTGTCTCCTCCGTGCTAACAGCGGAAGCGGTGGGGTGGGTGTGTCGCTACTTGATTGAGATCGAGGGCCGGAACGTGGACGATGGCAACCCCGAAGATAGGGGCGAGAAGGGTACCCGTCAAGTACTGATACACTCGGTATCCGATCGGGCTTTTCGCTGCACCAGTTCCAGTCTCACGTGCCACGGCTGCAGTCGCGAACAGACAGAGCTTCTTTTGCGTACTAATCCCACGAGTCACCTCTAGTACGCGGTTCTTCTCGACCTTATCTTGGGCTTCTCGAACTTGCTCCTCACGGACTTTGTCTGCACCTGTTTTTTCTGCGATCGATCCCGCTGTTCGCATTAGGTCGATCGCCTTCCGTGCGTCCCCGTTGGTTTGAGCGGCGAATGCCGCTGCAAGTGGGATGACGTCGTCACTGAGTGCATCCTCGTGGAAGGCGTCCTCCCGAGCCCGAAGGATTTCCCGGAGCTGGTTGGCGTCGTAGTCACTGAAGTGAACATCTTCTGGGGTAAAGGAACTGAGAGCCCGGCTCCCCACACTCTCCATCATCTTCGTGTCGTTCGTGATCGCAGTCACGGACACCTGAGCCGTAATCTCGTCGGTGCTTCCAGCACGAGAGAGTTGATAGAGAAGGCGAGAGAAGGCTGGCTCGTCCTTATCCCGACGACCGACGAGCATGTCGAGTTCATCGAGAATGAATACGACTGTATCGTAGTGGTCGTTGATCAGACGGTAGAGTTCGCGCCATTTTTTCTTGTTTGGAACCCCGTGTTCCGGGACGTCGACAGTCGTTCCGATGTCGTTCGCCACCTTTCGCGCAAGTTCGTAGACAGCTGCGCCGAGGGTTCCCACGTTCTGGCAGTTCATTTGGATGACGCCGAACCGAATATCGCGGTTTTCGCAGAGTTCGACGATGTTCTGACAGACGGCGTTGATGATAAGAGATTTCCCGGTCCCAGAAGGACCATAGAGGAGAAGATTCGGCGGTCGTTCGTTACTTATTGCGACGCGGAGGTGTTGAGTAATATCGGTGAGCTGGGTGTCACGACCGACGATACGTTCTTCGTCGACGATCTCGTTCGGTTCAAGGAGTGACCGGTTCTTGATGAGACTCGCGGCTTCTTCCTGCTCGAGAATGAGATCTTTGATAGAATCCGTGGACTCGGGGGCCTCCTCGGGACCAGGATCCGTGGCATACCGGAACCCACTCTATCAGGATACTAAAAGATTCCCCTGTCGATTTCTTTTCTACCGGTATAACGTTCAGAACCAGGATATCAGAGGGTTACACCGTTTTCCTCCGCAACCTCCGACGATTTGTTAGGAACCCTTTGTCTCGACCGATCCAGGAGAACTCCCGAACACCCTCTCACCCCTATCGATTTGTTCTAACCACAAAGGAGGGGGTGGGGTGAGAGAATTCCCGAATGGACTAACGCTCCTTCTACGTCACGATTAGCACGGAATCGAAAGCTGCATACAACTTTCCTTTCTCTTCTTTCTAGTTCTAGTTACTAGCTAGCTAGTAGAACGCACCTCTATCGATTTGTTCTAACTACATTCCTTCACTCTATTTCCACACCGAATCGTGTACTTAAATACCAGTCGAGAAATCAGGGGACGGAGAGCGGGCTCAAGGAACTTATTGGTACCATAGCGAGGTGTCTTGTTATTCCGTCTGTTTCCCAAGCTACCTACTCTACACGCTCCCCTATCGATTTGTCTCATACATCTCCAGTATGCCGAATACAGTAGGAACCGAGTTAATAAAGACCGATCCTGCCAAAGGACCTCATCCCGATATGCTATATCTACGTGAGTTCCTCGTGATCAACTCTTCCCTCCCCACCCTTTCTCGCCAGAACAAATCGATAGGGGTGGGTGTGTGGTCCTGCCGACACGGTCACGATAGATGCAGCCGATCACGTCTATAGCCACCTCTTTACTCAATTTCGGCATTTTCGCTCTATTGGTTCGATACTGGTCTTCCGTGGACGACTTCCCGCTGAACAAATCGATAGAGGTGACCCTCCGCATGCAGGCGGTTTTGTTGAACAAGTCGATAGGGGCGCGTCTTCTGAACCTCTTAATTACCTCCGACCACACGCCCGGCGACCTAGAGTCCGTTCGGGAGCGGCTCAACGTCGTCACCCAGGAGACGCGCTTCTCGCTCCTCCAGGATATCCTCGGGCATCCATCGGAACTGCCGACACTGAAGGTACTCGACTACGTCAACCCGAGCAAGAGCCAGACGACGATTCGTCAGCACCTCCTGCCGCTCGTCAACGTCGGTATCGTCAAGGAGGTTCTCCTGCCGGAGGACCGTCGGCAGAACGACCTGCCGTACAAGTTCTACGGAATCAGTGAGAGTGGTCGGCAGTTCCTTGAGGAGCACAAGCTCCTCCGAGCGCAGGACACAGTCCGAGAGATCTACGACCGAGTGAAGAGGACCGACGACATCATACGCTACGAGACCGCTCCGCGACCCGAGGGCTGACCTCTCCCGTCTTCCACTTCGCAGACGGGGTGTCATCCCGAAAACAGGTTATCCGAACGGACTTCTATTTCCTCTACTCGTCGGGATTGACGGGACCTTTATATTTAGATCGAATTTTTTCTCCATCCCGCCACTGCCAGTAGTAGTAGCGGTTGTCGTTGATCTCCTTGATCGTGATCGTCGCTTTCGAGGGGACATTATCGGGAAGATCGTCGGGGCGTTCGTCGATTTCGTCTTCCTCGTCCGCTTCGGCAAGGCGATTTTCACGCTCACGGAATTCAGCGAGTTCCTCGGCATAGCGGGCAACGTCTCGGAGCAGCTCGGGTGAATAGTCGTTGAGTCAGGGTGTCATAGAACAGTTCACATACCAAAGAGCAGGGTGAACGCTGAGGTGGAATGAGTTCAGCGACCCTGCAGGATGATCCTTCGGTAGAATCGTTCTTCAATGTCGTGGAAACG
>NZ_JBSPSR010000017.1:0-2398 GCF_059623105.1 Halorubrum orientale
AGTTCCCATGAAACCGCGTGACGTAGCGGCCACGCTTCGACGGGGTTAAATGTACCCCGGGCATTCGAATGAATGTGACAAGCCCCACGCGGGGCAACACCGGCCACTCACCCATACCACGCTCGTCGTGGTGTGACACGACGCGGCCAACACCAATCCGACGGGGTTAAGTGTCGTACTCCACTCGGAATGAACACGACCGACACACGACCGCGGGCCTCACGGCCCGTCGTCGCCTGACCAGGCCACTCCGGTGGGTTTATACCTGCCAGAACACAACGCTCTGGTCCGGAAGAAGAGATGAGGATTTCGCCCCCTGCGCTCCGGCGTAAGCGGAAATCTGATGTGAGCCTTGGTAGTTCGGTGTCATCCGGAACGCCGGTGACCCCGAACAATCAGACCATGCAATGGTGTGTCGACACCGCGTCGACACCCGCCAAACCCCCTCGGTGCCGGGAACCAGGCACTGAGGTTACCACTCCGGTTGATCCTGCCGGAGGCCATTGCTATTGGGATCCGATTTAGCCATGCTAGTCGTACGAGTTCAGACTCGTGGCGAATAGCTCAGTAACACGTGGCCAAACTACCCTTCGGACCGCAATACCCTCGGGAAACTGAGGTTAATAGCGGACACCACACGCAGACTGGAATGTCGCGTGTGTCAAACGCTCCGGCGCCGAAGGATGTGGCTGCGGCCGATTAGGTAGACGGTGGGGTAACGGCCCACCGTGCCAATAATCGGTACGGGTCATGAGAGTGAGAACCCGGAGACGGAATCTGAGACAAGATTCCGGGCCCTACGGGGCGCAGCAGGCGCGAAACCTTTACACTGCACGCCAGTGCGATAAGGGGATCCCAAGTGCGTAGGCATAGAGCCTACGCTTTTGTCCACCCTAGGGTGGTGGACGAATAAGGGCTGGGCAAGACCGGTGCCAGCCGCCGCGGTAATACCGGCAGCCCGAGTGATGGCCGATCTTATTGGGCCTAAAGCGTCCGTAGCTGGCCGCACAAGTCCATCGGGAAATCCACCTGCTCAACAGGTGGGCGTCCGGTGGAAACTGTGTGGCTTGGGACCGGAAGGCGCGACGGGTACGTCCGGGGTAGGAGTGAAATCCTGTAATCCTGGACGGACCGCCGATGGCGAAAGCACGTCGCGAAGACGGATCCGACAGTGAGGGACGAAAGCTAGGGTCTCGAACCGGATTAGATACCCGGGTAGTCCTAGCCGTAAACACTGCCTGCTAGGTGTGGCACCCACTACGAGTGGGTGCTGTGCCGTAGGGAAGCCGCTAAGCAGGCCGCCTGGGAAGTACGTCCGCAAGGATGAAACTTAAAGGAATTGGCGGGGGAGCACTACAACCGGAGGAGCCTGCGGTTTAATTGGACTCAACGCCGGACATCTCACCAGCATCGACTGTAATAATGACGATCAGGTTGATGACCTTATCCGAGTTTCAGAGAGGAGGTGCATGGCCGCCGTCAGCTCGTACCGTGAGGCGTCCTGTTAAGTCAGGCAACGAGCGAGACCCGCATCGATACTTGCCAGCAACGCTGTGAAGCGGTTGGGGACAGTATCGAGACTGCCGTGGCCAACACGGAGGAAGGAACGGGCAACGGTAGGTCAGTATGCCCCGAATGTGCTGGGCAACACGCGGGCTACAATGGTCGAGACAAAGGGTTCCAACTCCGAAAGGAGACGGTAATCTCAGAAACTCGATCGTAGTTCGGATTGTGGGCTGCAACTCGCCCACATGAAGCTGGATTCGGTAGTAATCGCGTGTCAAAAGCGCGCGGTGAATACGTCCCTGCTCCTTGCACACACCGCCCGTCAAAGCACCCGAGTGAGGTCCGGATGAGGCGCGTTCCACGCGTCGAATCTGGGCTTCGCAAGGGGGCTTAAGTCGTAACAAGGTAGCCGTAGGGGAATCTGCGGCTGGATCACCTCCACTGACCGGGACTCTCCACACGGAGAGCCCACCTTTCGACCGTCTCTAGACGGTCACTACTCATTCGCATAGTCATTGTTCGACTCACTGCCGCTCCGGACACCTACGAACTACCACGGCTCACACAACACGCGACAACCCTCTCCACTCGGAGAGGCGGGCTCATAGCTCAGCGGTAGAGTGCCTCCTTTGCAAGGAGGATGCCCTGGGTTCGAATCCCAGTGAGTCCATGTCCACTCGGACGAATCCGTCTGCTTAAGTGCAAGACGGAACTCAATCCGAGTACGACGACCGATGCACCACCCCGGGAAACCGCGGATGGGAAGGGTTCGACGAACACACGTTCAACACCACGTGTGATTCAATGACAACCGTGTATACGTGCGATCCAGACGTCCACTGAACTCATCCGAGTTCGTGGAACGTCAGTGAACCATACAGTCGGAATACTC
>NZ_JBSPSR010000018.1:0-1426 GCF_059623105.1 Halorubrum orientale
ATGAGTTCACAAGATCACCTGAAAGAGACAGACACCGAGGCACGCTTCGAGTTCAAAAAAGAGGAGAACTCCGCATTTAGAAGCGAGCGTGGCCTCGACGAGGAGACGATCCGCGTCATCTCCGAGGACAAAAACGAGCCCGACTGGATGCTCCAGCGGCGCCTCCGCGCGCTCAAGCAGTTCCAGGCCATGCCCATGCCTACCGACTGGCCCGAAGCGCCTGACCTCTCTGAGATCGACATCGACGAGATCGTCCCGTACATCCGTCCCGACATCGACGTCCGTGGCGGCGTCGACGACTGGACCGACCTCCCCGACGACATCAAGGACACCTTCGACAAACTCGGCATCCCCGAGGCCGAAAAGAACGCCCTCTCCGGCGTCGGTGCCCAGTACGAGTCCGAAATCGTCTACCAGAACATGCAGGAACGCTGGGAGGACAAAGGCGTCGTCTTCTGTGACATGGACAAAGCCGTCCAAGAGCACGAAGACCTCGTCAAAGAGTACTTCATGACCAAGGCCGTCCCGCCGAGCGACAACAAGTTCGCCGCACTCCACGGCGCCATCTGGTCTGGCGGCTCCTTCGTCTACGTCCCCGAGGACACCACCGTGGAAATGCCCATCCAGGCGTACTTCCGCATGAACTCCGAGGGCATGGGCCAGTTCGAACATACCCTCATCATCGCTGAAGCCGGCTCTGAAGTCCACTACATCGAGGGCTGTTCTGCACCCAAGTACTCCGCGTTCAATCTCCACTCGGGCGGCGTCGAAGTCTTCGTCAAGGAGGACGCTCACGTCCAGTACTCGACAGTCCAGAACTGGTCGAAGAACACGTACAACCTGAACACGAAGCGCGCAATCGCCGAGAAGAACGGCCGCATGGAGTGGATTTCGGGTTCGATGGGCTCGAAAGCCACCATGCTGTATCCGTCGACGATCCTGAAGGGTCGCGGCGCCTCGGACAACCACATCACGATCGCGTTCGCAGGCGATGGCCAAGACATCGACACGGGCGCAAAAGTGTACCACAACGCGCCAGAGACGAAGTCGACGATCGAGTCGAAGTCGATTTCGAAAGACGGTGGGCGGACGAACTACCGTGGGTTGGTCCACATCGCAGACGGCGCAGAGAACTCCTCAACGGCAGTGGAATGTGACGCGCTGATGTTCGACAACGAGTCAACGTCGGACACGATGCCGTACATGGAGATCAACGAGTCGAAAGTGGACGTGGCTCACGAAGCGACAGTCGGAAAGATCGGCGACGAGGACATCTTCTACCTGCAGTCGCGAGGGCTCGACGACGACGACGCAAAACAAATGATCGTCTCCGGATTCATCGAACCGATCACGGAAGAACTCCCGATCGAGTACGCGGTCGAACTCAACCGACTCGTCGAACTCGAAATGGAGGGCTCGCTCGGGT
>NZ_JBSPSR010000019.1:0-1130 GCF_059623105.1 Halorubrum orientale
TGTTTCCGACGAGCAACGCAACGCACTCCGCCGAACCGCCGAGCAATACCTGTACTGCGCGAACCGAACCGCCGACTACTGTTGGTCCGACACCTCCTACACTGAGTGTAAGACCAACAAGCGAGAGGTTCGTGACGCGCTCTACGTCGAACTTCGTGAGGAGACGGACCTACAGGCCCAACTTGTCCAAGCCGCTATCAAACGCGCTGTCGAAGCTGTCAAAGCGTGTGTCGAACGGTGGAAAAAGGGACAGCGCGTCTCTCAATCGACGTTCACTGCCGAAACGATGGACTACGACACGCGCAGCGCGACCTTCTACCGCAACAAGGTGTCACTGGCAACTGTTGAGGGCCGAGTCGAACCGTCGTTTGTTCTCCCAGCAGACAGTCCGACGCCCTACGAGCGGTACGTACTCTCGGAGGACTACGAGTTCCGCGAGAGTACGCTTCGGTACGACGCGACCACTGACGAGTTCTACCTCAACATTTCGACGCGGCGGACACACAGTGACGATGAGGTTTCGAAAGATACCGGGCACCCCGATCAAACGGTCCTCGGTATCGACCTCGGCGTCAATAGCCTTGCTGTGTCCTCAACCGGCACGTTTTGGCAGGGGAACGACTACGACCATTGGTGTCGTGAGTTCGAGAAGCGACGTAGCGAGATACAACAACGCGGCACGCAGGCTGCACACAACGCCCTACTTCGCCTCGGGAAGCGTGAAGAAGCCTGGCGCAAACAGTACATCCATACGATCGCCAACGAACTCGTCTCGGAAGCCGTCGAACACGACTGCGACGTACTCGCGTTCGAGGACTTGAGCGATATTCGAGAGCGACTTCCACAGGCAAAGTGGCACCACGTCTGGGCATTCCGACGCCTGTTCAAGTACGTTGAGTACAAAGCCCCTGAACAAGGCGTCTCTGTGGAACAGGTCGAGCCAAACCACACGTCCCAACGCTGTTCTCGGACGGACTGTGGGTTTACGCACCCGAACAACCGTCAGGGAGAACACTTTGAGTGCCAGAAGTGTGGGTACGAAGTAAACGCAGACTACAACGCCGCGAAGAATATCGGGGTCCGGTACGCTCGAAAGCGGACACACAGACTCCGTTCCTCGCCCAAGTCGG
>NZ_JBSPSR010000020.1:0-1039 GCF_059623105.1 Halorubrum orientale
ATAGAACAGTTCACATACCAAAGAGCAGGGTGAACGCTGAGGTGGAATGAGTTCAGCGACCCTGCAGGATGATCCTTCGGTAGAATCGTTCTTCAATGTCGTGGAAACGGAGACGTTGGCGTTATTCGAGCATCTCTCGTTCGGGTTTCTCGAAGGGTTCGACGTGTTCGCCCCGGCGCAGACGGGGCGAACACGAGATCTTGAACCACCTGAGATGATGCGTGGCTTCCTCCACTGCTATTACAAGGACATCTACGGTATCCGTCCAGTTGCACGAGAACTGAACAACACCGTTGTCTGGCTCAGCTGTGGCTTCGATCGACCGCCGTCGAGAGACGCGGTCGATCGCTTTCTCACCGACCTCGAACACGTCGTTGACGATATCTTTGACCGGCTCGTCGAGCAGGCCGCCCGGCGCGGCCTGCTCGACTTGACCTACTGTATCGATTCAACCGATGTGAGGACGATGCCCGCCGATCAAGACGCCTCGAAGTGCTACGATCCAACCGACGACGAGTACTACCACGGCTACGGTTGCACGATCGTCTCGACCGGGCAAAAGATCCCGATTGCAGCCGAGTTCACCGAGAGTAAGCAAGCGCCAGAAGAGACGGCGATGCGCGTCACGCGTGACGCGCTCGCCGTCGCTAAACCGATCTGGATGGTCGGTGACAGTGCCTACGATACGCTCGACTGGCACGACCACCTGCTGGCCGCAGGAGTCGTGCCAGTCGCTCCGTACAATGCGCGAAACACTGGCGACCCGAAGGACATCAAGTACAGGGTCGAAGACCGCATCGACCAACATAGCGAGGACGTTCAACTGAAGCAATCCACGTTGGATGAGACGTACAACCGCCGCACAGGAGTCGAACGGACCAACGAATCAGTGAAGAGCTGCGGCCTCGGGCGAACGCACGCCCGAGGCCGCGTCCATGCACGAGCACAGGTGTTCCTCTCGCTGTGCCTTCGCCTCGTCGTCGCTATCACCAACTACGAACGCGGAGACAATCCGGGAAGCACGATCATCACGGTGTGA
>NZ_JBSPSR010000021.1:0-841 GCF_059623105.1 Halorubrum orientale
TGAGACTTAATCGAGCGGAACCCCACCCGTTCACGGGTGGGTCTGAGCGGACGAATTGGCCACAACCGCCGACGATGGCCCGACCGGGGTCTCAATGGATGTGATACACTTATTGGTGTGGCACATCTATATACTGCCAATCCCTCGCGGGTATAGCAAAGAGCGGACCTCGGTCCACCGCTTGCACTACCACTTCATCTGGTGCCCGAAGTACCGCAAATCGGTACTCACTGGCGAGGCAAAGGACCGACTCGAAGCACTCATCCAAGAGAAAGCCGACGAACTCGGCCTCGAAGTACTGGCGCTTGCGGTCCGTCCCGACCACGTACACCTGTTCATTGAGGGGAACCCGAAGCTTGCCCCGAACAAAATCATGCAACAGGTCAAAGGCTACTCTTCGCGCCGGATGCGCGAGGAGTTCGACTTCGGTCTTCCGTCACTGTGGACGCGGAGCTACTTCGTGTCCTCCGCTGGCGACGTATCGGACGAAACCGTCGAAGCGTACATCGAAGCCCAAACAGGACAGTGAAACGCTCCAACATCTTCGACGTAGCGCCCCGTTTGCCGACGGACGAGGAGTTGCTACATCGGGTGTTGGACGCCTCTGCCAGCCTGTGGAACGAACTCACCTACGAGCGCCGGCAGCGGTTCTTCGGCGAACTCGACGGGAGTGTCTGGGACGCCCCACGCGTTCACGACACCTACAAGGGCGTTCTCGGCTCGGCGGCCGCGAAGGAGATGAAGCGCAAGAACGACGAAGCGTGGCGGTCGTTCTTCGCGGCGAAAGAGGCTGGCGAACCCGCTGGCCCGCCGGGCTACTGGGGCAACGAGGAGGAGGGGC
>NZ_JBSPSR010000022.1:0-812 GCF_059623105.1 Halorubrum orientale
GGTGAAAGGCCCATCGAGCCTGGCAACAGCTGGTTCCGACCGAAACATGTCGAAGCATGACCTCATCCGAGATAGCCTGCGGGGTAGAGCTACCGATTGGATGACCTGCCTCCGAGAGGAGTCAGCCATCCTGTCAAACTCCGAACCCGCACGCGTCGCAGACGATGGGAGTCCGGTGCGCGGGGTAAGCCTGTGTACCATGAGGGGAACAACCCAGAGCTGGGTTAAGGTCCCAAAGTGTAGATTAAGTGCAATCGAAAGGTGGTCTCAAGCCCTAAACAGCCGGGAGGTGAGCTTAGAAGCAGCTACCCTCTAAGAAAAGCGTAACAGCTTACCGGCCGAGGTTTGAGGCGCCCAAAATGATCGGGGCTCAAATCTACCACCGAGACCCAGCCGTGTCCGTTAGGACAACCGCGTAGGTCGGCGTACCGTTCGGACGGAAGCACGGGCGAGAGCTCGTGTGGACCGTGCGGTAACGACAATCCTGGTCACAGTAGCAGCGATAGTCGGGTGAGAACCTCGACGGCCTGATGAGCAAGGGTTCCTCGGCACTGCCAATCAGCCGAGGGTTAGCCGGTCCTAAGACGTACCGTAATTCGACTACGTCAACGGGAAATTGGTTAATATTCCAATGCCATCGTGCAGCAAACGTCAACGCCGTGTGGACCGCTGAGCCGGGCCTTCGCCCGGTCAAATCATGGAACCTCGTGGACGCCGTCACGGCACGAAGCGAGCGAAACGTGAGATAGGGAAACTCAGCCGTACACAGGGCCCGTGAAACGACAAGCACGATGTCCGTACCAAGATCCGAA
>NZ_JBSPSR010000023.1:0-675 GCF_059623105.1 Halorubrum orientale
GAAACCCGGCGAAGAGCGCAAGAGCACAAGATGGTCTGACAGTGACATTCCCAACGAGTGTCGCTGACGCGAAAGCGTGGTCTAGCGAACCTACGAGGTTCCGGAATGGGACCCGTAGATGACAGAAAAGCTACCTTAGGGATAACAGAGTCGTCACTCGCAAGAGCACATATCGACCGAGTGGCTTGCTACCTCGATGTCGGTTCCCTCCATCCTGCCTGTGCAGAAGCAGGCAAGGGTGAGGTTGTTCGCCTATTAAAGGAGGTCGTGAGCTGGGTTTAGACCGTCGTGAGACAGGTCGGCTGCTATCTATTGGGGGTGTTGGGTACGTGACGTGAACAGTCGTATAGTACGAGAGGAACTACGACTGGTCGCCACTGGTGTACCGGTTGTGCGAGAGCGCAGACGCCGGGTAGCTACGCGACACGGGGTAAGAGCTGAACGCATCTAAGCTCGAAACCCACATGGAAAAGACGTACCACAAGGTCACTCGTAGAAGACGAGATAGATAGACTCGGGATGTACGCGCCGAGGCAACGAGGCGTTGAGTCCACGAGCACTAACAGACCAAAGCCACAGTCATACGTCCACTGGAGTTCCACACTCCGGATGGGTTCAGGCGGTAGCTGGATCGCACGCATACACGGTTTCGCTGGAACCTTCCAGCCGAATCGA
>NZ_JBSPSR010000024.1:0-654 GCF_059623105.1 Halorubrum orientale
TTCAGCGTTCGCTCACGCTACTTGTTCGCTATCGGTCTCGAGGAGTGTTTAGCCTTCTCAGGGGATGCCTGAGTTGTTCATAGAGGATATCCGACCCCTACTACTCTGGTATTGACGCCTTCTGTACTGGTCATCCTACGGGGTTGTCACCCTGTTTCACGCTCCGTTCCAGGAGACTTCGAATGAGTTGTCGAGAATTGATTGTCAACCCGAACACCACATTGGTCCGAAGACCTTCGGTTTGGGCTGTGTCGTGTTCACTCGCGGTTACTAGCGACATCGCGGTTGCGTTCTGTTCCTCCCCCTACTGAGATGTTTCAATTCGGGGGGTTCCCTATTGCGCGTGGCAATTGTAAACGGATTCCGATTCGGAGATCTCGTGTTCTATCCCTCCATGCGGGTCCCACGAGCTTTTCGCAGCTTGGCACGTCCGTCGTCGGCTCTCGAGCCGAGCCATTCACCAGCTGGCACAGTAGCCAGTAGTGTGTTGAGTGACTCACGGTGAGTCATTCAACGGTGTCAGAAATACTCGTTTGAGTATTCCGACTGTATGGTTCACTGACGTTCCACGAACTCGGATGAGTTCAGTGGACGTCTGGATCGCACGTATACACGGTTGTCATTGAATCACACGTGGTGTTGAACGTGTGTTCG
>NZ_JBSPSR010000025.1:0-633 GCF_059623105.1 Halorubrum orientale
AATCATGGAACCTCGTGGACGCCGTCACGGCACGAAGCGAGCGAAACGTGAGATAGGGAAACTCAGCCGTACACAGGGCCCGTGAAACGACAAGCACGATGTCCGTACCAAGATCCGAAACAGGTGCTCTGGCAGCGAAAGCCACGGCCTGTCGGGAGAACCGACGTTAGGGAATTCGGCAAGTTAGTCCCGTACCTTCGGAAGAAGGGATGCCTGCTCTCTACAGAGCAGGTCGCAGTGACTCGGGCGCTCCGACTGTCTAATAACAACACAGGTGACCGCAAATCCGCAAGGACTCGTACGGTCACTGAATCCTGCCCAGTGCGGGTATCTGAACACCTCGTACAAGAGGACGAAGGACCCGTCAACGGCGGGGGTAACTATGACCCTCTTAAGGTAGCGTAGTACCTTGCCGCTTCAGTAGCGGCTTGCATGAATGGATAAACGAGAGCGCCACTGTCCCAACGTTGGACCCGGTGAACTGTACGTTCCAGTGCGGAGTCTGGAGACCCCCAAGGGGAAGCGAAGACCCTATAGAGCTTTACTGCAGGCTGTCGCTGAGACGTGGTCGCCGATGTGCAGCATAGGTAGGAGTCACTACAGAGGTACGTGCGCCAGCACGCCACCCAGACA
>NZ_JBSPSR010000026.1:0-619 GCF_059623105.1 Halorubrum orientale
CCTCTCGGAGGCAGGTCATCCAATCGGTAGCTCTACCCCGCAGGCTATCTCGGATGAGGTCATGCTTCGACATGTTTCGGTCGGAACCAGCTGTTGCCAGGCTCGATGGGCCTTTCACCCCTATACACGAATCACGAGAGGATATTGTAGGATACCACCTCTAACGGGCCTCCACGTGGCTTTCGCCACGCTTCACCCTGTTCGCGCATAGATCGCCTGGTTTCGGGTCGTACTCACGTGGCTCCCCGCGTTTGGACACGGTGGCCCTGGCAATGCTGCGGCCATATCGGTTTCCCTATGCCTTCCCCGGTTCACGGGTTAGACTCGCCATGTAAGTACACTCCCTGGGTCGTTTTTCAAAACGCACGACGTGACATCGGCTCGTCTTACGGCCTACTAGAGAATCGCTTCTCGGTCGTTCTGTAAGACGCCTTGTATGCCTCGTCGTTCGATCGCCAGCTGATTTCAGGCCCTATTGCACCGCCCTTTTCGGGGTGCTTTTCAGCGTTCGCTCACGCTACTTGTTCGCTATCGGTCTCGAGGAGTGTTTAGCCTTCTCAGGGGATGCCTGAGTTGTTCATAGAGGATATCCGACCCCTACTACTCTGGTATTGACGCC
>NZ_JBSPSR010000027.1:0-539 GCF_059623105.1 Halorubrum orientale
CCACGCCCTCCTCGTACAGTCGCTGGAAGAGGTCGCGGGCGAGGGCGTCCATGGCGTGGTCGCGCCGTCTCGTCCGGCGTCGGTACAGGCGTCGAATCCGTTTCGACGTGTACCGCCCCTCTTCGAGCTTGACCTTCGACTGGTGGTCCGCAATCGTCCGAGTCGTTTCTCGGAACCGCTCGAAGAGGTCGCGCCCCTCGTACAGATACTGCTGGCCGGTTGTGGTCGTACAGGCGACGATGTTGTTCGCGCCGATATCCAGAGCGGCGGTTTCGTCCGCCAGTGGTGAATCCTGTCGAGAAGTGTCTACCGTGACAGGCTGAATGGCTCTGAATCGGTCTTCCAACTCGTCGTAGTACAGTTCCAACCGACCGGGTTTGCCGTCCCACTTGGGACGACCGCGCACTTCGAGGCGCAGGCGCTCGGTGTGGCCGAGTCCGTACTCGTCCTTGAGGTCTTTGCCGACCGGGATTTCGAGGCGGGACCGTTTGCCGAGTTCCAGCGTGTACTGGTCGCATCGGCCGTACCAACGGAGGTCG
>NZ_JBSPSR010000028.1:0-511 GCF_059623105.1 Halorubrum orientale
AACCGTGTACGTCGGCGACCTCACCGACGTACTCGACACGCACTGGTCGGTGCGAGCGAACCAGAAAACGCACAACTTCTGGGCGTTCCGGGCGTTCGTAAATCGACTTGCGTGTACCGCCGAGGAGTTCGGCATCACCGTCGAAGTCCGGCCCGAAGCGTGGACGACTCGGACGTGTCCGCAGTGCAGTTCGACGGAGAACACGACTCGGCACCAAGACACGCTCACGTGCACCTGTGGATTCGAGGGCCACGCGGACCTCACGGCGTCGGAGACGTTCCTCCGACGCCACGAAGCAGACGTACCACGGCCGATGGCACGGCCCGTATGCCTCAAGTGGGACGACCATTCATGGTCGGCGTCACCACGCGCTCACCGTCCCAACGAGGAGCATACAGACCAGAGTATCCTACGGTCGGCGTAGGAGAAAGTTGCCCCCGTGGGGGGTGGCGCTAATGCCAGACCCCCAACGCGAGGAATCCCACGGCTTCAGCCGTGTGGAGGATGTCAA